>JALHPN010000009.1 GCA_022842465.1 Polyangiaceae bacterium
CCGCGGGATCCGAGCAAGCCGCTCGCGCCCGAGGACGCGCTCGCGTCGCTGGATGCGGGGCCGTCGGCGGCGGAGAAGGCCGCGGCCGAGCGCGCGGCGGCGCTCAAGGCAGCCTCGGAGAAGGCGGCCGCGGACAAGCGCGCCGCGGAGGAGAAGGCGGCGGCCGAGAAGAAGGCGGCGGAAGCACGCGCTGCCGCGGAGAAGGCCGAGGCCGAGAAGGCGGCGGCCGAGAAGGCGGCGGCCGAGAAGGCGGCGGCCGAGAAGGCGGCGGCCGAGGCTGCGGAGAAGGCGGCGGCCGAGAAGGCGGCGGCCGAGGCTGCGGAGAAGGCGGCGGCCGAGGCTGCGGAGAAGGCGGCGGCGGAGAAGGCCGCGGCGGAGAAGGCCGCGGCCGACAAGGCCGAGGCGAAGGCCGCGGCCGACAAGGCCGAGGCGAAGGCCGGCAAAGCCGAGCAGGCCGAGGCGAAGACCTCCGACAAGAAGGCTTCCGAGAAGAAGCCGACCGAGAAGAAGCCGACCGAGAAGAAGCCGGACGCCGCCCTGGCGAAGCAGGACGAGGCGAAGAGCTCGAACGCGTGGATCGCGTACCTCGTCGCGGCTGTCGTCGCGGCGGGCATCGTCTGGAAGTTCTTCCTCGGGCACTGAGGCGCCCGCGCGCTCCGCGCCTTCCGGGGCGCGGTACCGCGTCGTCGTGCGTCGCGCGCGCTCGGCCCCGTCAGTCGTCTTCGTTCGCGGCGCGCGGTCGCTCGGGGAGCGGGGGGGCGAGGCGCGCGACCACGTTGCTCACCAGCCGCTCCTCGCTCTCGACGGCGGGTGGGACCGGGGACGCGTGCGACGCCGCCGAGGAGCCGCTCGCCGTCGCCGGAGGAGGGACCGCCCCGCCCGGGGGCGGGAGGGTCCGGCCGCGGACGGCGGCGTCGGGGTCGACCTCCGCGAGGATACCGCGTGGCGCCGCCCCCGCCGTCGCCAGGATCCCGAAGGGCGACGTGGGGGTCAGGTCGTCGGCGCCCGACATCCGGCTCGTACCGCGGAAGACCCCGCCTTTGTGCACGCGGAGGCTCTCGACCGTGACGTCGCCCACGACTTTGCCGCGCGGGCCGATCTCGAGGTGCCCGCCCGTCCGCACGTCGCCGCGCACGCGCCCGAGCACGACCACGACGGATCCTCGGACGCTCCCGTCCACCGTCCCGCCCTCGCCGACGACGACGGGCCCGTCCGTCTCGACCGAGCCGGTCACGACGCCTTCGATCCGCACGCCCCCTGGTCCGCGGACGTCGCCCCTGACCTCGACGTCCTTGCCGACCGTCGTGGCGACGTCGAACGTCGGGATGATGTCGTCGGCCGAGCGGCGGAAGAGTCGAGCGAAAGGCCCCATGACGTTGCTCCGGCGGAGGTGGAGGGTGGAGGAGTCAAGATAGGGGGAGACCCGACGCGACGCCCGACGCGACGCCGCGTTTCCCTCATTTCGGGGGGTGCGCCGGTCCTGCGCTGCGCGCCGCGCCTCGCCGCGGATGTAATCCGAGAGGCTCCCGCCGGCTCGTCGCCCGGTTGTGATAAGGAGGAGGGCTGACGTTCGACTTCCTTTCCTCGACGGACGAGAACCGAGGCGATGTTCAGGCGTTTGGTGGGTTGGCTCGTGGACGCGGCAGGGCGCAGGCCCGAGGTCGTCGTCGCCCTCAGCCTGTGCTTCATCGCAGCCTCCTGGGCCTATGCGAGGAAGCTGGAGCTGCGGTCGGACTTCCTCGAGCTCCTTCCTCGTGACAGCCCCGGCTTCAAGGCGTTCGAGCACCAGCTCGGACGCGTAGGCGGCGGCGCGACGTTCCTCGTCGTCGTCGAGTCGCCCGAGCGGAACGCGAACGAGAGGTTCGTCGACGATCTCGGCGGCGCGCTCGAGGCGCAAGCAACCAAGCGCGCCGAGTGCGCCAAGGCCTGCGCCGCCGACGAAGCTTGCAAGGCGCGGTGTGGCCCCGACTTCATCGCGTACGTGGAGCACGGGACGAAGGAGCTCCAGTCCTTCTTCGATCAGCGGAAGTGGATCTACGCCTCGCTCCCCGATCTCGAAGAGGCGGATCAGACGCTCGAGCAGCAGATCGCGCTTCGCTCGGGGATGGTCACCGACATCAACGCGCCGCCCGAGCCCGAGTCGCCGAAGCCCGCGCTCCAGAAGAAACCCGCGCCCGCGGCTCCGTCCGCGACGCCCCCTCCCGCGCCCGCGCCGACGGAGAGGAAGACCGCGCTCGGGATGGACAGCTACTACGCGCGCTGGAAGGACGCCTCGCGCAAGTACGACGACTTTCCCACCGGCTACTTCGCGAACGATTCGGGCAACCTCATGGTCATCCGCATCGTGTCCAACGCGTCGGGCACGGGCGGCTACTCGGGTGATCTCTTCCTCCACGACATGGAGGAGCGCATCAAGGCGATGAAGGTCACCGAGACCTACCACCCCAAGATGATCATCGGCTTCGCCGGCGACATCCCGAACGCCGTCGCGGAGAAGGACTCGACGCTGAGCGAGGCCGCGTGGGCCTCCGGCATCGCGTTCCTGCTCATCCTCGCCGGCATCGTCGTCTACTTCCGGTCGTTCTGGTCGCTCCTCGTCATCGCGCTCCCGACGTTCATGGGCGTTGGCGCCGCGTACGCCTTCGCGACGGCGTACTTCGGCTACGTCAACACGCCAGGCGCGTTCCTCGGCGCGATCATCCTCGGCAACGGCATCAACTATCCCATCGTCCTCCTCTCTCGCTACCGCGAGTTCCGCGCGCGAGGCATGGAGGCGGCGGAGGCACGTCGCGAGTCGGTCCTCAACGCGTTCCGCGCCGAGCTCGTCGGCGCATCGGTCGCGGCGATCGCGTACGGCTCGCTCACCATCACCCAGTTCCGAGGGTTCAGTCAGTTCGGCACGATCGGCTTCGTCGGCATGTTGCTCGTCTGGCTCGCGATCGTCCCGGTGGTCCCGGCGCTGATCGTGCTCGCCGAGCGGCTCCACGCCCGCGTCGCGCGCTTCCTCGATCCGGACGAGGTCGTCGTGAGCCCGTTCAGCGGCGCGTCGGTGGACGGGTCGAGCGGTCCGCTCATGCGCTTCGTGGCGAGGCTCACCGAGCGCTGGCCGGCGTTCTTCATCCTCGTGCCGCTCGCGATCACGGCGTACGCCGCGATCCACGTCCCCGCGTATCTCGCGGATCCGTGGGAGTACAACTTCTCCAAGCTCGGGTCGCGCTCGTCGAAGGTCGGCGGCGCCGGCGAGTGGAGCAACAAGGCCGACGAGGTCTTCCGAGGCAAGCAGAACATCTCCGGGACCCTCATCCTCGCCGACACGCCCGAGCAGGTGCCCATGCTCGAGCAGAAGATTCGCGACAACGACGACGCCGACAAGCAGGGACAGCTGATCGAGGACATCGTCACGGTCTGGGATTTTCTCCCCGGTAGCCCCGAGACCCAGTCGAAGAAGCTCGAGATCATCGACCGCATGCGCGAGCGCCTCACCCCGCGTGTCCTCGGCGAGATGAGCGACGAGGAGCGGAAGCGCATCGAGGAGATGATGCCGCCGGACAGCATGGCGATGGTCGAACCCAAGGAGCTCCCGCCGCTCATCCGTCGCCGCTTCGAGGAGAACAACGGGCGCCTCGGTACGCTCCTCTACATCAAGTACAAGTTCGGGGTCTCGTTCTCCGACGGGCGCACGCTGCTCCGCATGGCGAAGACGACCGACAACGTGCAGCTGCCGGACGGCACGACGGTCCAGACCGCGAGCCGGTCGACCATCTTCGCGGAGATGATCCGCTCGATGGAGCACGACGGTCCGCTCGCGACCGTCGCGTCGTTCCTCGCGGTCATGGTCGTCGTCATCCTCGCGACGCGATCGAAGATCGGCTCGTTCGGGGTGCTCCTCGCGCTCCTGATGGGCGTCACCTGCCTCGTCGGGTTCGCCGCGAAGAACGAGGTGAAGCTGAACTTCTTCAACTTCATCGCACTCCCGATCACCTTCGGCATCGGGTGCGAGTATCCGTTCAACGTCTTCGACCGCACGCGTCTCTTGAAGGGGGACGTCACGTCCGCCGTCTCGCGCACGGCGGGCGCCGTCGCCCTCTGCAGCTACACGACCGTCGTCGGATACGGCTCGATGCTCTTCTCGGACAACCAGGCGCTCCAGTCGTTCGGGCGCCTCGCGATGTGGGGTGAGATCGCGTGCACCGCGATGGCCCTCTTCTTCCTCCCGTCGCTGCTCCACGTGCTCCTGCGCACGCGTGCGCGCGGGCGCGCGAACGCCGCGGACGTGGAGAAGACCGCGTCCGACCCGACGCCGTGACCGCGCGCGACTCCTTCGTCCGCGCGCATCTCCTCGCGTCGCTCGTCCTCACGAGCCTCACCGCCGTCGGGAGCTACGCCTACTTCCACATCGACGAGTATTTCCAGGTCCTCGAGCTCGCGCGCTTCCGGCTCGGTCTGGTCGACGCGTGGTCACTCCCCTGGGAGCACGCCGAGCGCATGCGCCCGTGGCTCCAGCCCGGGCTCTACGTGGTCGTGGGCAAGATCCTCGGACCGCTCGCCGGAGACCCCTTCGTGCTCGGGCTCGCTTGCCGGCTCGTCACCGGCCTCCTCTCGTGGGTGGCCCTCGCGTCGTTCGTCCGCGCCACGATCCCCTTCGTCGAGGCGGACGACGCGAGGCGCCTCCACGTGCGGATCCTCACGCTGGCCGGCTTCTTGCCCTATCTCTTCGTGCGGACCTCGTCGGAGACCCTCTCGATGGCGGCGCTCGCGGCCGCTGCCGCCGTCCTCTTGGCCGCGTGCGCGCCGAGAGCGCCGCACGTGTTCGGCGGCACCGTGCGCCGCGTCTTCGCGTCGGGCGTGCTCTTCGGTGTCGCCTTCGAAGCGCGCTTCCAGACGGCGATCGTCGCGATCTCGGCGTTCGGCTGGCTCGCGGTCGTCGGCCGGGCGCGCGCGCGCGCGCTCGCCGCCTTCGTCCTCGGCGGCGTCATGGTCGTCGGGCTCTCTGCCATCGTCGACGCATGGGGCTATGGGGCGCCCGCGTTTCCGGCCTTGTCCTACGCACGCACGAACCTCCTCGAGGGCGCTGCGGCGCTCTTCGGCGCCGATCCGCCCTTCGCCTATCTCTGGCTCTCGCCGGCGAACGTGATGGCACCGCTCGTCGTCGTCATGATCGTCCTCGTCCCGCTGGCGTGGCTCCGGCGCCCGCGCCACCCGCTGACGTGGATGACGATGCCCTTCGTCCTCGTCCACAACCTGCTGAGTCACAAGGAGGAGCGGTTCCTCTTCCCCGTGGCCGTCCTCGTCACGGGCCTCGTCGTCCTCGCGATCGCGCCGGAGGGCAGCGAGCGCCTCCGCACCGTCAGCGATCGCATCTGGGCCGAGCGGCGCGGGCTGCTCGCGCGGGGTCTCGCGATCTGGAGCTGCGCGGGCGCCGCCCTCCTCGCGCTCTGGCCCGTCGGCTGGCACCACCACGTCCGCTTCACGCGTCACGCCCGGGAGGTCTTCGGCGACGAGATGCACGTCGCGGCGCTCCCCGACTTCGACCTCGGCCTGCCCGCCTACCATCCGCGCGTGTACGACGTGGAGAAGCTTCCGGCGGAGGAGCTCGCTCGCCGCCTCGATGCCGGCACCGCGCGCGCCTGGCTCGTGGCGGACAGCCCGCGTCTCGTCACCGCGGTTCCTTCTCTCGACGCGCGCGCAACGCTCGTCTGGTCCGAGCTCCCGCTCTGGGACGATCCCGTGTGGAACGCACGTTTCTCGGCCCTCGCGTCTGCCTACGATGCCCACGCGAAGCCGCCGCTCCGGCCGCTCCGGTTCCGCTCTCTCTACCGGCTCGACCCTGCGACACCTCCCGTCCACTGACCGCCGGCGCCGTCGCACGCGCTCTTCGCCGTGGTCTCTGCGAAGTGGTTGGGCGGCCCGGCGTAGAGCAGCTCGACGACCGCGCCCCCTTCCTTCGTGCACGTCCCGAGGCGCCCTTCGGTCGGGCACGACCCCGCGCCCTCACGCCACGTGAAGCCGGCGCACATGCGCCTGCCGGCCGTCGCGCGGTCGGGCGGGTAGCTCGTGCACGAGCCGTCACGGTCGCGCGTGCACGTGCCGGCCGCGCCGCCTCCGCCCTTGCAGCCGGCGACGAGCACGAAGAGCGCGACCGCGACGACGTCAGATCGGCGCATCGCGGAACGCCTGCTCCAGGAGCTGCTCGAGCCGCGCACCCTCCGCCTCGGAGAACGCGCCAGGATGGTGGGAGTCGAGATCGAGCACCGCACGTACCTCTCCGCGCATCACGACGGGGACGACGAGCTCCGAGCGCGTGTGGGCGTCGCACGCGATGTGGCCGGGGAAGAGGCTCACGTCCGGGACGCACTGTACGGCGCCCGTCCGGGCCGCGGCCCCGCAGACGCCGCGGTCGACATCGATCCGGAGACACCCCATCGGTCCCTGGTAGGGCGCGACGGCGAGCGTGCGCAGAGAGACGCGTCGGTAGAACCCGCACCAGCTGGCCTGCGGACAGGCCTCCCAGAGCAGCGCCGCGAGCGTGGCCATCACGGCGATCGCGTCCGTCTCCCCGCGGACGGCCGCCAGGATCTGCGGGCTCGCTTCGTGGAGCCGCGCGAGGCGATCGGCCTGGGGCAGGAGCGTTCCGCGCGCGATAGGCGAGAGGTGGATGCCTTCCGACACGCGGCGGAGGCTACCGCAGGTCTGCGGTGGTGAGCAGCGGCTCTCGGCGGCTGTCGCTTAGGCGACAGCCGCCGCCCGGGCGACATGCCCTCCGGGCCCCGGCAGCCCGCGGAGATCTCCCATCCCCCTGAATCCTCGCGGTTCGCTCGCGCTCCGCGCGTTGGCACGTGGCGTGAATGAGCGCCGTCTCGTGAGCATCGAACGACCGACGACGCGTGACCTCTTCGCCCTCTCCGCCGAGCACGACGAGCTCGAGGTCGAGGAGGAGCGTGCGCGAGAAGCTTCGCGCGCCGCGAACCCGGAGCGGTTCCGGTGGTCGTTCGGGCTGTCGGGGTGGCTCGCCTCGAGCGCCGAGGACGATTTCGTCCTGGCCTGACGTGCCGGCGCGCGAGGCCAGCGAGGCCCGAGGTCAGGGGTAGTTCTTCTTCAGGTCGTCGAGGCAGGCGGCGTCGACCGGCGTGGAGCAGAGCTTCCGGAGCATCCGGACCTCCTCGGTGTTGCCGTGACCCGTGCGGACGCCCTTCTTCTCGAGGAGCTCGCGCGCCTCCCAGGGGCGACCTTCGATGATCGCGGTGCGGGCGCGCTCCTCCGCGGAGACCTTCGGCACGGCCGGCGGCTTCGGCGCGGTCGTGGTCGGCGGGCTCGCGGTCCCGCTCGTCAACGTCGGATGCGACGTCGGCTCCGGCGGACGACGGACGGTCGGGGGCGTCGCCGGCGGCGGCACCGGAGGAGGCGTGACGTTCGTCGTCACCGTCGTCGGGAGCGCCGCTTGCGGCCCGTTCGCGCTCGTGGTGGGCAGCGAGCCGCCCTTCTCGAGCGCCGCCATCTGATCGGCAGCCTGCTGGCGTTGCACGGCATCGACCGTCGCCGTCTGGAAGATGCGGTTCAGGATCTTCTTCTTCGCCTCGATGTCCGGCTCGGCCTCGGCCTTCTTCAACATCGAAGCCGCCCACGTCGACTCGATCTGGCGAAAATCCGGCGAGCTCCGCCAGATCGACGACGTGGGCAGGCCGCTCACGCTGCGGTGCGCCTCCTCGCAGTCCTCTGGCGTGCACTTCGCCTTCGCCTCGCTGACGATCGCCTGCTCGACGTCGGTCGTCGGGCTCGTGATCGGCTCCGTGCCCGCACCCGTCGCGGCGCGCGCGCGGAGGACGTAGACGAAGGCCAGGATGATCCCGGCGCCCACGACGCCGGCGCCCACGATGGGCACCGCATAGCCGGCGAGCCCGCGGCGGGTCGGGGTGGCGAGCTCCGCCTCCCGGTCGCTGATCGCCGTCAGCTGCTGGCTCTCGTTCGGACCGGGGACGAAGATCTGGCCCGCCCCGACGAACTTGAAGCGAACGTCACCGAGCTCGATCGTGTCGCCCGCCTCGATGATGCTGCGGCGGAGCTCGACCGCGTTCACGCGAACGCCGTTCGACGAGCCTTTGTCGACGATCTCGAAGCGTCCGTCTCCGAGCGCGTGCACCTCGCAGTGAAGGCGAGAGACGGAGTTGTGGTTCACGGAGATGGACGCGTCCTCGGCGCGACCGACCGTGAGGCGCTCGCGATCGAGCGGGTACTCGACGCCGGGGGTGGGCCCGACGAGCATGACGAGCCGGTTGGGCCTTTCGGTGAGCAGCGAGCCGCGGAACGCGGTCGCCATCGGCACCGTCGCCTTCACGTCGGCGGTCTGCGGGACGGTCGTCGCGGCGCTCACGGAGACGGCGGCCACCTCCTGCGACGCCGCCGCGTCGTCCTGGAGGACGATCCGGTAGTCGCCGATCTGGATCAGGTCGCCGTGTTGGAGATCCTGCGCCGTGGCGACGCGGAGCCCGTTGACGAAGACGCCGTTGTAGCTCTGGCAGTCCTCGAGCGCGAAGGTGTCGCGCGCGGCGCCGTTCGTGCCGGCTCGCTTCCGGCGCACGCGCCCGTGGAGGCGCGACACGTTCCGCTCGGTGAGGCGGATGGTGTTCCCCTCCTGCCGCCCGATCGTGTAGTCGTCGCGCGACAGCGGCACCACGGTGCGTTTGCCTTCGTCGTCCTCGATGACCAGCTTCCACATGGGACGGGCGCGCTTTCGAGCGATTCGAGCGATTCGAGCGACAAAACGGTCGCGAGGTGGTGTCGAACCCGAGCGTAGAGCGATCGAAGAATAGCGACCGGGCGGGGACGAACGCAACCGCAACCCTGCTACATCTCGAGTTCCGATGTCCAGCGGTCCCATCTTCCTCTACCTGCACGGCTTTGCCTCGAGCCCGGAGTCGGGAAAGGCCCGCGCCTTCGCGGAGTGGGGCGCCGCGCGTGGATTCCGCGTCGAGCGTCTGGATCTCCGGGTCCCGTCCTTCGAGCACCTCCGTCTCTCGGCGATGATGGAGCGGGTCCGGGAGGCCATCGATGCGGCGGGTGGCCCTCGGGCACGGGCGGTGCTCATCGGTTCCAGCCTCGGCGGCCTCGCCGCCGTCCGTTTCGCCGAGGACGATCCGCGTGTGTGCGCGACCTTCCTCATGGCCCCGGCGTTCCGTCTCGCCGAGCGCTGGCGGGCCCGGATCGGGGAGCGCGCCTGGCAGAAGTGGCAGACGACCGGCTTCATCGAGGTCGACGACCACGCGACGCGTCGGAAGGGAAAAATCGACTATCGCTTCATCGAAGAGCTCGCCGAGCTCGACGCGGCGGGGGAAGGCTGGCCCGACGTGCGGGTCCCGACCTGCATCGTCCACGGGATCCGGGACGACGTCGTCGACGTGCGGCTCTCGCGCGAATGGGCGACCGGCCGCCGGCACGTGCGCCTGGTCGAGGTCGAGGACGGGCACGAGCTCGCCGGCTCGATCGACCGGATCCTGGGCGAGGCCGGCGACTTCCTGCTCCCGTTCCTCGGATGATCGACGCAAGGGGGCGGGTATGACGCGCCGCGTCGTCGGCTAGTCCACGCGCTGGGGCTCGCCCGCCGGGAGGAGCGCGAGGAAGGCATCCTTCGCCGCGTCGACACGCGCGACGTCGCGGCCGTCGAAGGTGAGCTTCGTGCGGTAGGTCGGGTCCTGCCACTTCGGGTAGGACCCGACCCCCACGTCGGGGAAGCCCGCGACGACCGCGTCGAGGAGCGGCCGCAGGTCGCCCTCGTCCATCTTCGTGAAGACCGCGCGGGAGACGAAGGCCACGTCCGCGCCGATGCGCGCGACGGCGACCGGCAGCTTCATCCGGAAAATCTCCGGGACGCCGGGCAGCAGCCAGGTGTTCGCGTACCGGATGGTGGGCCAGCGCACCTCCGGCGAGACCTCGAGCGCGGCGCCCTCCGGGACGAGCGCCATGCGGAGGTGCCCGTCGGTGCATCGCTCGCCGTAGTGATCGCGCAGCATCTTCGCGAGCTCGGGGCTCTCCACCACGTTCGTGCCGAACGCCTTCGCGACGCCTTCGACCGTCACGTCGTCGTGGGTCGGACCGACGCCGCCCGAGGTGAAGAGGAAGTCGAAGCGGCTCGAGAGCTCCTTCACCTCGTGGGCGATGAGGTCGACGTCGTCGGGGACCATCACCACACGCTCCAGCTGGACGCCGAGGCCACGCAGGGCGCGCGCGAGCACGGCCACGTTCGCCTCTTCCACCTTTCCGGAGAGGAGCTCGTTGCCGATGACGAGCGCCGAAGCCGTACGCGGCGGCGGCGTGGGACCCGGGGTGGACACCGTCGGATCATACCGGGAGCCGCTCTCCTCACGCGACCGAGAATCTCGCGCGGGCCGCTGGCCTCGCGTCTCGGCTCGCGTGTAGTCTCGGGGGACGACTCATGCGCCGGATCCTCGTCGTCGAAGACTCCGCGTCGACCCGCGCGCTCGTCCGAGCGATCCTGGAGGATCCGGCGTTCTCCGCCAGCGTCGGCTCCGTCGAGGTCACCGAGGCCTCGAGCGGCTTCGACGCGATGCGGCTGCTCCCGCGGTCGAGGTTCGACCTCGTCATCACCGACATCAACATGCCCGACGTGAACGGGCTCGAGCTCATCCACTTCATCCGCCGCTCGCCCCAGTACCGGGCGACCCCGCTCGTCATCATCTCCACCCAGGCGACGGAGCGCGACGTCGAGCGCGGCAAGAAGCTCGGCGCCGACGCCTACGTCCCCAAGCCCTTCGGACCCGAGGAGCTCCGCTCCGCCTGCGAGAAGCTCCTCGAAGCGAAGAGCGATGGCTGAGAACAGCGGCGGCGGGCGCGGCGAGAGCGCGGGCGACAAGGCGCGCGAGGAGTTCTTCTCGGAAGCGCAGGAGATCGTCGACGGGCTCTCCCGCGATCTGCTCGCGCTCGACGACGTCTCTCGTCGCGGCGGAAGCGACGCCGAGCTCGTCAACGACGTCTTCCGCGCCGTCCACACGCTGAAGGGCCTCTCGGGCCTCTTCGGCGCCGCGATGATGTCGGGTCTCTCGCACGAGCTCGAGAACCTCCTCGACGACCTGCGCCTCGGCCGGATCGAGCTCACGCAGCAGGTCCTCGACCTCCTCTTCCAGTCCGTGGAGCTCTACGGACGCATCCTCGCGGCGGCGAAGGGCGACGGCGCCGAGCCCGCGTCGGAGGTGAAGAGCCTCCTCGCGGCGCTAGGCCAGGTCGCCCAGCAGAAGGGCGGCACGGCCGGGAGCGTCGTCGCGCAGTACGAGCTCGATCCGGGCCTCCTCGGTGTCCTCACCGAGTACGAGGAGCACCGGCTCCGCACGAACCTGCAGGCAGGGCTCTCGCTCTACCGCATGCGCGTGCAGTTCCAGCTCTCGACGATCGACTCGGCCCTCGACGAGCTCAAGGCGAAGACGCGCCCCCACGGTGAGATCATCACGTTTCTCCCGACCGGCGAGGGGGGGGACGCGGAGAGCGTCGAGCTCGAGATCCTCGTCGCGAGCCGCGCGCCGATCTCCACCCTTCGGGCGGCGATCGCGGGGCCGAACATCGCGATCGACGAGGTGCGGAGGCGCGACGCCGGGCCGCCCGGGATGGACAGCATGCGCCCGCGCGCGTCCGAGGCGCCCCCGCCCCTCTCGATGACGCCGACGCCGCCCGGGACGGAGCCTCCGCCGGGCGTGAGCGGGGAGGAGCCGCGACCGCGCACGTCGTTCCCGCCTGCGCCCCTGTCGCCGCAGACGTCGGGGATGACGGGCTTCGGGGTACCGACCCCGTCTGCGGTCCCGTCGGGCAACGCGCCGGCGTTGCCTCCCTCCCCGCCGCGCGCCGAGGGACAGCGCGGGCCGGCCGGAGCCGGCACGGGAGGCGAGAACCGAGAGCTCACCCTGCGCTCGGTCTCGCAGACGGTGCGCGTCGACATCAGGAAGCTCGACCACCTGATGAACATCGTCGGCGAGCTCGCGATCGTGCGCGGGGCAGTCGCGAAGCTCCAGGAGCGCGTCCGCTCGCAGCCCCATCTTCGCGAGGTCGCGACGGATCTCCAGCGCGTCCAGCGCTCCTTCGAGCGGCACCTCGCGCAGATGCAGAACGGCATCCTCGAGGTCCGCATGGTCCCGCTCGGCCAGGTCTTCGACAAGCTGTCCCGCATCGTTCGCCAGCTCTCGCGCGAGCACGACAAGCCGGTGAACCTCGTCATCACCGGCGCCGAGACGGAGATCGACAAGCTCATCGTCGAGGAGCTCTCCGATCCGCTCATGCACATGATGCGGAACGCGGTCGACCACGGGATCGAGGATCGAGACGGTCGCATGCGCGTCGGAAAGCCGCCGGTCGGGACCATCGCGCTCAACGCCTTCCAGAAGGGCAACCACGTCGTCATCGAGGTGGAAGACGACGGCAAGGGCATGGATCCTGCGCTCATCGTCCAGGCCGCCGTCCGTCGCAACATCGTGACCGAGACCGAGGCGCGCGAGATGAGCGCGAAGGAGGTCCTCGGGCTGGCGTTCGAGCCGGGGTTCACGACGAAGGACGAGGCGACCGCCCTCTCAGGCCGCGGCGTCGGGATGGATGTCGTGCGGACAAACATCGCCAAGCTCGGTGGAGTCGTCGACATCTCGAGCGAGATCGGCATCGGCACGAAGATGACGATCACGCTGCCGATCACGCTCGCGATCATCAGCGTCCTCGTCGTCGAGGTCTCGGGCCGGACCTTCTGCATGCCCCTCGCGAGCGTCGAGGAGGCCATCGTGTTCGACGACTCGATGATCCGCACGTTCGAGGGCCGCGAGGTCATGAGCCAGCGCGGGGCGACGCTGCCGATCGCGCGCCTCGCAAAGCTCTTCCAGCTCGAAGGCGTCCGGCCCGGGGTCTGGGTGAACGAGGAGGCGAAGACGCCGAAGCCGCCCGAGGTGAGGCCCGGTGCGAAGCCGAAGGCGTACGTCGTCGTCGCCACCGTCGCCGAGCGGCGCGTCGGATTCATCGTCGACCGCCTCGTCGGCCAGCAGGACATCGTCATCAAGGCCCTCGGCAAGTCGCTGAAGAAGGCGCGCGGGTTCGCGGGCGCGACGGAGCTCGGCGATCAGCGCGTGGGCCTCGTCCTCGACGCGGCCGCGTTGATCCACGAGGTGCTCCAGTCCCAGGACGGTCGCCACGCCGTGCCGCAGCTCGAGGCGCCGCGCCCGCCGCGCGTCGAGCTCGGCTCGCGGGGAGACGGCGAGGAAGGACTCCTGTGAGCAACCTCATGAGCCGGAGGGTCGAGGGCCGCAGCGCGATGCAGCGCGCCGACGAGCTCGGGAAACGCGTCGAGTACCTCGCCTTCCTCCTCGCGACGGAGGCATATGCGATCGAGATCGGCGCGATCGTCGAGATCCTCAAGCCGCTCCCGATCACCGAGGTGCCGCGGGCGGACCCCGGCGTCGTCGGCGTGATGAGCGTGCGCGGCAGGCTCGTCACGGTCGTCGATCTCAAGCGACGCTTCCGGCTGACGCGGACGTTCTCGATGAACAAGAAGAGCCGCATCCTCCTCGTCGACGTGGCCGGCGAACAGATCGGCCTCCTCGTCGACGAGGTGATCCAGGTCTACCGACTCGCGGAGTCCGACATCGAGCCGCCCGACGTGCTCGGAAGCGAGCAGCCGCCGCACGTCATCGGCATCGGCCGTCCCCACGGGGGCGATGTCCTCCTCCTGCTCGACCTCGCTCCGATCTTCGTGGAGTGAACTCGCGATGGCCATCAGGCGCACGACCCCCCGTCATCGGCACGACCCGTCGAAGAACTTCGTCGGCTTCCTCGTGGGCGACGTCATGTACGCGGTCCGCATCGAGGTGGTGCGGGAGATCGTGAATCCCCTCCCGGTGGTCGCCCTCCCGCGCGCGCCGGGGTCGATCCGCGGTGTGGCGGACTACCGTGGCCTCGTCGTCCCCGTCCTCGACCTCCGCGAGCGGTTCGCGCTGCCGCCGGCCGAGACACGGCGCACGAAGTGGATCGTGATCGACCCGACGCGCATCGCGAAGTCGCTCGAGCCGAGCACCCCGGCCCCGCCCACGACCCCTGCGTCGTCCCCCGGCGGCGGGGGCGCCCACGCGGCGCTCGTCGTCGATTCGGTGACCGATGTCTTCGGAACGGGCGGCGCGGACGTCAAGCCCGCCCCGCCGCTCGGGTCGGGGGACGAGCTCCGTGGAATCGAGGGCGTCACGTCGTACGACGGCTCGCTCGTGTTCGTCCTCGACGCGCGCTCCTTCGCCGCTCTCGCGCGGGAGGCGCTCTCGCAGGCGCCGCCGTCGATGCCCGGAGCCGCCGGAGCGACGCGATGACGGATCGTGCTGGTGGCGTCGCCTCGCGTCTCGACGCGGACGACCCCGAGGTCCGTCGACGCGCGACGCAAGAGATCGCTGCGCTCCCGGCGCCAGAGTCCTGCGACCTCCTCCTCCGCGCGCTCGGCGACGCTGACTGGCGGGTGCGCAAGGAGGCCGCGTCGGTCGCGCCGCGCGTCGAGCCCCGCACCGCCGTCGTCTTCGCGGTCGCGCGCGCGCTCGGGGAACGTGACGCGGTCGGTCTGCGGAACGCGGCGGTCGAGGCGCTGATCACGATCGGTCCGGACGCGGTGCCGGGCGCCGTCGACGCGCTGACGCGCCTCGACGCGGACGGACGGAAGCTCGCCGTCGAGGTCCTCGCCGGCGCTCCGACGCTCGCGGGGATCCGCGCGCTCGTGCGGACCCTCGACGATCCCGACGAGAACGTCGGGGTCGCCGCTGCGGAGGGGCTCGGCCGAGCGCACCTCGCGGGTGAGGAGGCGCGAGACATCGCGCGCGCCGCGCTCGAGGGGCTCCTCGCGTCGCCGCACCTCGGCGTGAAGGTCGCCGCCCTCCAGTCGCTCACGAGCCTCGAGGTCGAGGTGCCCTTCGCGAAGCTCGAGGCGATGTTGACCGACCCGATCCTCCGGAGACCTGCCCTCGTCGCCGCGGGAGGGTCGCGTGCGCCGCGTGCGATCCGCGCGCTCGCGGAGGCGACCGCGGATGTGCTGCCCTCCGTCTCCAGGGACGCCGTCGTCGCGCTCGGTCGGTCCATCGAGGAGGCGTGGGGTGAGGACGAGGTCCTCGACGTCGCGGCGAAGACGCTCCGCGTGTCGAGCGCGGCCCGCGCGCGCCTGCGTGCGCTCGCGAGCGACCAAGCGGATCCGGCCGCCCGCGGGGCGGCGATCCTCGCGCTCGGCCTCGTGCGCGACCCCGACGACGTCTCCCTGATCGCCGACGCCCTCGCGGACGACGCCCTCGCCGATCGCGCCGAGGCCACGCTCAGGCTCTTCGGGAGCGACGCCGTCGAGCCGCTCCTCGTCGCGGGGCGGACGGCGGCGCCCTCTCTCCGCGGCGCGACGCTCTCGATGTTGCCCCAGCTCTCGGCCTCGAGCTCGGAGCCGCTCGAGGCCGTGCGCGAGGCCTTGCGCGATCCGTCCCCCGACGTCGTCGCTCCCGCGCTCAAGAGCCTCGCGATCGTCGGGACGGCTGCCGACCTCGGGCACGTCTCACTCCATGTGGCGTCTCCCGACCCGCGCGTCGCGACGGCTGCGCAGTCGGCGCTCGTGGCGATCGCGACACGCCATCCCGGCGAGGCGCGCGCCGGCGCGTCGGCGAGTGACCCACGCGGCGAGGACGCGCTCGCGGGGGTCCTCGTCCGCGGCGCCGCCGCGAGCACGGGTGCGAAAGTGGACGACGACGCGCGGTTCCTCGCGAGCGCGGCGACCCACCGTGAGGCGACCGTGAGGCGCGCGGCCGTCGAGGCGCTCGCCCACGTCGGCGGTGAGGCCGCGGTCGAGGCCGTGACGCTCTCCCTCGCCGACGAGGAGAACGTCGTCGCCCATGCCGCCATTCGCTCGCTCGGCGGTCTCGGTCGTGCCGATCAGCTGGCCTCACTCGCCGCGAGCACGCGCGACCCGGTTCGCCTCGGCGTCGTCCTCCGAGCGCTCCGGGACGCCGACGCCGAGCGTGCGTTCGCAGCCGCCCGTCCCCTCGTGCGCGAGAGGGCGCCTGCCGTCGCGGCGGCCGCGGTGGAGGTGATCGGCTCGTCGACCGTCGCCGGCCGCGTCGAGGCGCTGCTCGATGCGGCCGAGCACGAGGACCAGGAGGTCGTGAAGCTGGCTCTCTCGCGGCTGGCCCACGCACGTGACGTGCGTGGCCTGGTCGCGATGACGCGCGCGCTCGAGCACCAGAACGAGAACGTTCGTCGCTATGCCGCCGAAATCCTGGGGCCCGCGTCGGGGAGCGAAATCGAGTCCATCCTCCGTGCGCGCCTCGATCGGGAGCCGAGCGCCGACGTGCGGCGCGCGATCATGGAGGCCCTCGCGACCCGCTCTCAGGGAGAGCCTCCGGAGCCCTCTTCGTGACGCGGCGCCTCTTCGGAGGGGCGAGCGGAGAGCCGCAGCTCCGCGCGGAAGACTACCGGCTCATCCGCGACCTCGTGAGCGAGCGCCTCGGACTGTGGTTCGGGCCCGAGTCTCGCGGCTCGCTCGAGCGACGGCTGCGCGAGCGGCTCGCCGTGAAGGGGCTGACGAGCTTCGCCGACTACTACCAGCTGCTCCGCTTCGGCCCCGGTGCGACGGAGGAGTGGGAAGAGGCCGGCGAGCTCCTCACGACCCACGAGACGTACTTCTTTCGCGAGGACTACCAGCTGCGTGCAGCTTCGGGAGAGCTCTTTCCGATGCTCGCGGAGCGCGGCCGCGCGCGACGCCGTCTCCACGTCTGGAGCGCCGGGTGCTCGACGGGAGAGGAGGCGTACACGATCGCGATCCTCCTCCTGGAGTCGAAGCTCTTCGAGGGATGGGACGTGCGCGTCTACGGCTCGGACCTCTCCAAGCGGTGCGTCGCCTCTGCCCGGCGTGGCGTCTACGGACCCACATCGTTCCGCGCCACGCCCGAGGCGTCCAGACGCTCGTGGTTCGTCAAGAGCGACGTCGCCGACACGTGGAGCGTGGCGCCGGAGGTGCGGGCGCTGTGCCATTTCGGCCAGATGAACCTCCTCGATGGGGAGCGCACGCACCTCGTCGGTAGGTGCGACATGATCTTCTGCCGGAACGTGCTCTTCTACCTCGACGCAAGCTCGCGAAAGCGGGTGATCGAGACGTTCTACGAACGCCTCGTTCCGGGCGGTGTCCTCTTGCTGGGGCACGCCGAGTCGCTGTTGAATGTCTCGACGGCGTTCGAGCTGTTACATCTCGAGGAAGATCTCGTGTACCAGAAGCCGATGACGGCAATCGGGGGGGCGGGGGGAGCGGGGGCCCACGGCCTCTCAGGAGCAAAGGTGTGAAGGGACCCATTCGCCTCCTCGTCGTCGACGACTCCGCCTACAACCGTCGCAACATCGCCGAGGTGTTCGCCGGCTCTACCGAGGTCGAGGTCGTCGGCAAGGCGGCGGACGGCGAAGAGGCGCTCCGCCTCGCGTCGCTCCTGAAGCCCGACGTCATCACGCTCGATCTCGAGATGCCGCGGATGGACGGGTTCACCTTCCTCCGCATCCTCATGACGAAGCAGCCGACGCCCGTCATCGTGGTCTCCAGCTATTCCCAGAAGGAGAACGTCTTCAAGGCGCTCGAGCTCGGCGCCCTCGACTTCGTCGCGAAGCCGTCTGCTCAGATCGCGCCCGATGCGACCGACCTTCGCGAGCAGATCTTGGAGAAGGTGCTCCTCGTCCGCCAGCTACGCGCGTCGTTCGCCCCGCCGCCGCCGATGTCGCGCCGTCAGGTCAGCGGGAGCTTCGGGCCCGACGGTCGTCCCCTGGCGCCCGATGCGCCGCCCCGTCCGGCGGGGTACCTTGCGCCGAAACACGTCGTCGCCATCGCGAGCTCGACCGGCGGTCCGAGCGCGCTCCTCGAGATCTTCGCCAAGATCCCGCCGACGAGCGCGGCCGCAGTCGTCGTCGCGCAGCACATGCCGGACAAGTTCACGCGCACGTTCGCCGAACGGCTCGACCGGCGGGGATCCGTGCGGACCGCGGAGGCCCAGGACGGCGACCGCGTCGCGCGCCTGACGGGGTTCGTCTGTCCGGGGCGCCAGTGCATGGAGATCGTGCAGAACGGCGTCGAGCTCCGCGTCGTCGTGACCGCGCCTCGCCCGGACGACCGCTACGTTCCGAGTGCGGACCGGCTCCTCAAGAGCGTCGCGCTCGCGGCGGGCTCGAAGGCCGTCGGGGTCATCCTCACCGGCATGGGAGACGACGGCGTCGAAGGCGCACGTGCGATCCGCGACGCCGGCGGGCTCGTGGTCGCCGAGTCGCAGGAGACCGCCGTGGTCTACGGCATGCCGGGCGCCGCGGTCCGCGCGGGAATCCCGCAGAAGGTGCTCCCGCTGCCCCAGATCGCAGAGCTCATCGCGCAGCTACCGGTCTGAGCGCGTGCTAGGCTCGCCGCGATGACTTCGCGCGCTGACGCCGAGCTGAACGAGCTCGTGGAGCTGGGGGACCGCATCCTCGCGATGGCGACCAAGGGAGGCGCCACCGTGGCGGAGTGCTTGCTGCGCTCCGGCGCCGAGCTCTCCGCCCGCGTGCGCCTCGACAAGCCCGAGCTCGTGGAGGAGGCGGCGCATCGCTCCGCTGGCCTTCGCGTCATGAAGGGCAAGCGCGTCGCGACGACGTCGACGAGCGACCTCACCGAGAGCGGCATCAACCGCTTCGTGAGCGACGCGCTGGAGCTCGTGGAGCTCTCGCAGGAGGATCCGTTCGCCGGTCCGGCCGACGCGGCGCTCATCGGGGATCCGGCGAAGGCTCCGGACCTCGACCTCTACGATCCGAAGGGCGGCGGGGTCGACGCCGCGCAGGCGATCGAGATCGCGCGCGCCGGCGAGCGGGCGGCGCGCGGCTTCGACCCGCGCATCTCCAACAGCGAGGGCGCGACGTTCTCCCGCACGGCCGGCGGCGTCGCGCTGTGCCTCTCGAGCGGCTTCCGTGGTGCGTACAAGGGCTCGTACCAGTCGCTCAGCGTGGTGCCGGTCGCCGAGGACGACGGCGGGAAGAAGCGACGTGGCTATCACTGGACGGCCAAGCGCTTCCTCGACGAGCTCGACGATCCGAAGGCGGTCGGCGAGGAGGCCGCGCGGCGCACCCTCCGGAAGCTCGGGGCGAAGCCGGTCGCCACGTGCGAGGTGCCGGTGGTCTTCGACCCCGACAGCGCACGCTCGATCCTCGGCATGCTCGCCGGCTGCGTCATGGGCAGCTCCATCTGGCGGAAGTCGAGCTATCTCGTCGGCCGCGAGGGGACGCAGGTGGCGAGCTCGCTCGTCACGGTGGTCGACGACCCGCTCATCCCGCGGGCGCCTGGCTCCCGCCCGTACGACGGCGAAGGGCTCGCGAGCCGCCGGAACGTGGTCGTCGAGAACGGCGTCCTCAGGACGTACCTCTGCGACAGCTACTCGGCCCGGAAGCTCGGTCGTGAGAGCACGGGGAACGCGGCGCGCGGCGGCTCCGCGGGCGTCTCCTCGAGCACGACGAACTTCATCCTCCAGCCCGGCACCGACACGAACGCCGCGATCGTGAAGGGCACGAAGCGCGGCCTCTACGTGACCGAGATGATGGGCTTCGGCTTCAACGCGGTCACCGGCGACTTCTCGCGCGGCGCTTCCGGCTTCTGGATCGAAGACGGCGAGCTCGCCTTCCCGGTGAGCGAGGTCACGATCTCGCTGAACGTCGACGAGCTCTGGAAGAGCATCGACGCGCTCGGCTCCGATCTCGATCTCCGGACCGCGACGGCCGCGCCGACCCTCCGTGTCGCGAAGATGACGATCGCCGGTTCGGGCTGACGGGGCCGCTCGGCGCCGCCGGCGCCGAAAACCGTCGCTCGATCCTTGATTCGGCGTTGGAGCAAGGCGAAGGTCGGACAGTGACGCCCGAGGAGCTGAAGGACCTGCGACGCGAGCTCTCCTGCACGGCGAAGGAGCTCGCGCAGGCGCTAGGAGTCGAGCAAGCGACGGTGCTGGCATGGGAGAAGGGCGATCTCTTCCCGACGAAGGCATTCGTCGACAAGATGGACCGCCTGCGCGCGAAGGGCCCGAGCGCGATCCCCAGGAAGACCCGCGGAGCGCCGGTGGACCCCATGAAGGTGCTCGCCGACCCGGCGCTCTGGGAGGTCGTGCGGAAGCTCGCGGCCCACAAGAAGCTACGAGACGACGTGCTCGAGCTCGCGAAGGCCTACCCCGACCCGGCCGTGGGCGAGAAGGCCTGAGCCCTCACTCGTCGTCGTCGTCGTCGTCGTCGTCGTCGTCGTCGTCGTCGTCGTCGTCGTCGTCGTCGTCGTCGTCGTCATCGTCGTCGTCGTCATCGTCGTCGTCGTCGTCGTCGGAGGCCGCGAGGGCCGCCTCGGCGTCTTCGTCGCCGTGCGCGTCGTCGTCGTCGAGGGCCGGCTCGATGGCGACCTCGGCGCGCGCGACGTCTCCGGTCTCGTCGCCGTCGTCGGTGCCGGCGGAGCTCACGCGGGGGGTCTCGTCGGGCTCGGGGAGCGGCTCCGCATCGTTCGGCGCTTCGCCCATCTCGTCTTCGTAGGCTTCGCGCGACTCCTCCGTCAGCTCCGTGAACTCGCGGAGCGTCGGCAGGTCCTTCAGAGACTTCAGCCCGAAGAACTCGAGGAACGTGCTCGTCGTCCCGTAGATGATCGGACGACCCACCTCGTCCCGCTTGCCGAGGATCCGGATGAGATCGCGCTCCAGCAGGACCTTCAGCACCGGTCCGCTGTCGACGCCGCGGACGTCGTCGATCTCCGGGCGCGTGATCGGCTGCCGGTAGGCGATGATCGCCATCGTCTCGACCTGCGCGCGAGAGAGGCGCACCGGCTTCTGCTTCGTGAGGTCCCGAACGAACGGCGCGAACTGGCCGTTCGTCCGGAACACCCAGCCGCCGGCGATCTCGTCGAGCTGGATCCCGCGCGTCATGTACTCCCGCTGGAGGTCGGCGAGCGAATCCTTGACCTGTGTGACGTTCGCGCCCGCGAGCTTCGCGAGCTCCGCCGACTTGATGGGGACGTCGCTCGCGAAGACGAGCGCCTCGAGGAGGCCCCGGAGGTGACGACGCTGCTCGCGACCGATCTCGACGGGATCGAGCGAGGCCGCATCGGCCGAGACCGTCGGCGCATCCAGATCGTCACGGCCTGGCAGCGAGCGATCGCTGCCGGCGAGGTTCACGGTCGGCCCGTCCTCGAGCTCGTCCTCATAGGCATCGCCCAGGTCGGGTCCAGGCTCCGAAGCCGATCCGGACGAGCTCGCGAGCTCCGCGCCGGCCCCCCTGGCCTCGGGATCCTCGTCGGGCGGAGCGGGCGGGTCGACGCGCCGTGCTCCGCGGCCGGCCGCCGCGCGGACCTCCGTGACACCGCCGGCATCGCCCGCCAGCGCGTTCTTGGTCGCGGTCTTGCCTCCGCGGCCGCGCTTCGTCGTCGCCTGGGCCACGGTCGTCGACGCGGGGCCCGTGTCCGTCGTCCCCGGCGCGCCCTCGCCGCCCGTCGCGGCGGGCTCGGAGGTTCGCGCGCTCTCGCGAGGCGCCTCCGCCTTCGCGTCGATCTCTTCGAGCGACGACGCGGAGGCGCCGGCTCCCCCTCGTCCCGGCGACTTCTTACGTTTGCTCAAGGTCGTCGTCCTCTTGGCGCGGCCTGCGGTCCGGGGAGCTCTCGGCGTCCGGCGGTCCTTTCGCCTCGGTGTCGCCCTGGCCTTGCGCGTCCGTCGCTCCCGACGTCGTCATGTCGGGAGCGGCGTGCTCGGGCGCCAGTGTATCGAAACCGGCCGCTCCGGTCTCGGATCCACTTCCGTCGAAGGCCAGCTCGGAGCGCTCGAACGCGGCGAGTCGCTCCACTTCGCCCAGGTCTCCCTGCACGTCGACCGTGACGTCGGGGAGGCTCTCGCCGTCGCCCTCTGGGATCATCGGCGGCGCGTGGTCCGTGGCGCCGGCGGCGGGCGCCTCGGTCGGGCTCTCTCCCGGCCGCGCCGGCCCGTCCGACGTGATCTGCGCGTTGGCGAAGAGCATGCTGGGGTCCTCGTCGCCCGTCACCTGCGCTGCGAACTCCACGAAGATGGGCGCATGCGGATCGGCCTGGAAGAGGCGCGTCATCCTGAGCTTCGTCATCTCGAGGAGCGCGAGGAACGTGATCACGAGGTCGAAGCGCGTCGTCTGCCCTTCGAAGAGGTCCTCGAACTGCACGCGCTTCTTCTCTCGGAGGATGTCGACGAGCTCGTTGATGCGGTCCGTGAGCGTCATCCGCTCGTGGACGATGTCGTGCGAGAGCTTGACCTTGCTCCGTTCGAGGACGCCCTGGAAGGCCTCGACGAGGGAGAAGAGGGGGACGTGGGCGAGGGGGGGAAGGCCGGTCTCGACCACCTCCTCGAGCCGCATGCCGCGGAGGAAGACGTCGGCGCCTGCGACGCCGCGCGAGACGAGGTCGGCCGCGGCCTGCTTGTACTTCTGGTACTCGAGGAGCCTTCGTATGAGCGCCTCGCGCGGGTCCTCCTCCTCCCCCGTCGCGTCGTCCTCCTGGCCGGGAGGGGGCGCCGGGAGGAGCTGCTTCGACTTGATGTGGGCCAGGGTGGCGGCCATCACCAGGTACTCGCTCGCGAGGTCGAGGTCGAGCAGCTGCATCACGGCGAGGTACTCGAGGTATTTCTCGGTGACGAAGGCGATCGGGATGTCGAGGATGTCGAGCTCGTGCTTCTGGCAGAGGTGCAAGAGCAGGTCGAGCGGCCCCTCGAACGTGGGCAGGCTGACCTTGTAACCGCCTGCGGGCGCGGGCTCGAGGGGTTCGGCTGAAGGCACGACCCCGCCGGCTTAGAGGAGAGCCAGCGCGGCATCAAGGGTCAGGGGTCGCCGATTTTCTCCACAGGTTTCCACCACTACCCCCACTCTCGGAGATCCCGCTAGGATGGTGACGTGGGCCCGCCGGCACCGAGGCTGTCGTGAACGAGGCGCAAGCGCTCGTCGCCCGCGTGTGCGCGACGTGTGGCGCGCGCTATCCGGAGGACGCCCTCTTCTGTCCGAACGACGGCGCCCCGCTCCAGAGCGCCGCGGGCGCCGAGCGCGACGGCAACGACCCTTACCTCGGGCAGGAGATCGCCGGGCACATAGAGATACGCCAGCTCGTCGGCATCGGCGCGATGGGCCGCGTCTACCGCGCGTTCCAGCGCGGGATCGATCGCGACGTCGCGGTGAAGATCCTCCACCGCGAGCTGTCTGCGAACGCCCAGCTCGTCTCGCGTTTCACGAGGGAGGCGAAGGTCGCGTCGCGGCTCCAGCACCCCAACGTCGTGCAGGTGCTCCTCGCCGGCCAGCTCCCGGACCGTGCTCTCTACATGGTCATGGAGTTCCTGGACGGGCTGTCCCTCCAGAGCGCCATCCTCGCGGCCGGCGGCGCGCTCCCGCTGTCTCGTGCGCTCCACATCACGCTCCAGCTCTGCGAGGCCGCGGGCGAGGCGCACCAGCAGGGCATCGTCCACAGGGATCTGAAACCCGAGAACGTCATGCTCGTCCGCCGGGGCTCCGACGACGACTTCGCGAAGGTGCTCGACTTCGGCATCGCGCGCATCAACTGGGGCGAGCAGTCGGTCGCGACCGCCGCGGGGCTCATCTTCGGCACCGCGCGCTACATCTCTCCGGAGGGCGCGCAGGGACATGCCGTCGGACCGCCCAGCGACGTCTATTCGATCGCCACGCTGCTCTACCAGATGCTCGGCGGCAGGACGCCGTTCGAGGGCGACCAGGCCGTCGGGCTCCTCGTGCAGCAGATCCACGACGCGCCACCGGCCCTCAAGTCGATCGCTCGTGCGCACTACGTGCCCGACGCGCTCGCCGACGTGATCATGGCGAACCTCGTGAAGGATCCGGCGAAGCGGGAGCCGGATGCTCGCGCGCTCGGGCAGTCGATCGTGGACGCCGCCAAGCGCGCGGGGCTGTCGGCCGACGAGATCTCGCGTCCCATCCTCCGTCGGCCTGCGAGCGCGATGCAGCTCGCGTCGCTCGAGCGGACGAGACAGCACGATCTCACGCCGGAGCTGACCTCGCGCCTGTCACCGACGCCGGGACCGGTGAACGGATCCGCCGCGGTGAACGGCGGCGCCGCGCGGCCGCCGACGGGCGCGACGGTGAAGTGGGAGCCGCCGTCCGAGTTCCAGGCGAAGCTCGCGGCGGGGCTCTCTGGCGCCGTCGCGCAGGGGCAGACCTCCGGCGAGGCGACGTCCTCGTCACCGGACCTCGCCGCCGTCCGCGGACGCGTGTCGTCGTCCGTCGATGCGACGATGGACGACGCGAGCGCTCCGCCGGCGCCGGCGGGCTCGGCGCCGAGCTTCCCCGTGCTCCCGTCGTCGTCCGTCTCACGTACCGTCGCCGAAGACCCACGCGCATCCACGCAGTACACGCCGCCGGTCGCCGCCGCGATGGAGCCCTCCGCGCCCGTCGCCGCGCCGCCGAGCCGTCCGTCGGGTCCCGACACCGCGCGGTCCAATCGCGCGTCGCGTCCTTCCGCCGGTGAGCCAGAGGAGTCGCGGTCGCGCGGGACGCTCTTCATCGTCGCCCTCTGCTTCGTGGTCGGCGTGCTCGGCGCCGCGCTCATCGCGTGGCGGATGGGCAAGCTCGGCGGCGACGCCGACGCCGAGCGCTACGTCGCGCGCGCGACCGACGCGATGTACAAGAACCACTTCGGGGCGCCGCCCGGCGAGAACGTCCGCGACCTGACCGACGAGGCCCTCCGCCGATGGCCCTCCGATCGACGCTTCGCCGACATCCGCGAGCGCGCCGCGAACGAGCTCGTCGCGCAGGCCGGTAGCCACCGCGCCCCGGGTGAGGTCCAGGAAGCGCTTCGGCTCGCGAAGCTCGCCCTCGAGCTCGACCCGAAGGACGCGAGCGCGAGGCGCCTGGTCGAGCAGCTCGAGGCAGAGATCGCGACGGCCCCGACCTCGAGCGCGGCGCCGCTGCCGCCCTCGAGCGCCGGGCCGGCCGTGACCCCTGCGCGTCCGGTGTCGGGAGGCGTGCCTGGGGCGCGCGTCGTGCTCGAGGTCGCTCCCGACCTGCCGAAGCCGACGCAGCCCGCGGAGCTCACCGCGAAAGTGACCTCGAAGGCGGCGCTCGGGGACGCCGCATTCGTCGTCGCCGGGCCGGGCCTCGCCACGCCGGCGCGGGTCGCGGCGCAGGGGGACGGCGTCGTGTTCAAGGCGGCGTTCGGCTTCCCGCGCGCCGGCAGGTACGAGGTCGCGTTCACCGCTTCCGACGCCGGGAAGACGGTGCGCGCGGCGCGAAGCGTGATCGTCGCCGAGCCCGCGAGGACGCCGCCGCCCGCGGGCACGCAGTCCCCGCCGGCGACGCCGCCGACGCCGACGGCGTCGCCGCCGCCGACCACGCTTCCTCCGCCCGCGTCCTCCGGGAGCGTCAAGTGGCTCTAGAGCGCAGGCATGTCGCGGCGCTCCTCGCGCTCGTCTCCGCGCTCTCGGCGCCGGCGCCTGCGCTCGCGCAGAAGCGCTCTGCGACGCCCGCGAAGGAGCCCGCGGCGCCGAGCTCGACGCCCCCCGCGCCGAACGCCGCGCGGGTCCTCGACCGCATCATCGATCGTCCGCATACGGTCGCGGAGATCGAGGCCGGCATCGTCGCGCTCCCCGGCGCGCCGGTCTCCCCGGGGCAGCGCGGCGGCGACACGCCGTTCGGCACCATCGGCCGCGGGGACGCGACGCTCCAGACGGGCATCCACGTCCTCTACCGCTTCACGCGCGAGCTCGAGATCGGCGCGGGCGCGCTCTTCGCCCCCAGCCCCACGTCCGACAAGGAGTACGGCGGCCTCCGCGGCCTCCAGCGAACGCACTCGCGAAGTTACTTTTTCCTCGGCGTGGAGGGCCGCTACATCCCGATCCACTACGACTACTTCGAAGCCTGGGTCGGCGTGTCGGTCGGCGGCGTCGTGGTTGCCGACCGCTTCGTCACGGAGGGAGACTCCGTGCCGACGATCCTCGGTACGCGCGAGGTGACGATCCGCACCGAAGGGCTCGGCGTCGGCGCGCAGCTCGGCGGGAGCTACTACATCTCCGAGAACTGGATCGCGGGCCTGAACTTCCGCGGCTACACGTGGCTCCTCCCCGACGCGGCGCGTTGCTCCTCGATCGGGGACTGCGCCACCCTGTCGGGGACGGTGCTCGCCCTCGAGTCGGGCCTCACCATCGGCTACCGCCTCCCGCTCTGACGGCGCGCCTGTCTCGGACGACTCCGAGGTGTCGTGACCGCGGGCGGGGACGTGCTATGGCCCGCGCCATGGCGCTCGTCCGTCCCACCGCCCTCGTCGTCCTTCCGCTCCTCCTCGCCGCCGGCGCCTTCGCCGTCGGGGCTTGCTCGTCGTCGGCGTCCACCGCGACGCCGGTGACGCCCGCGACGCCAGAGGAGGACGCGGGAGCGCAGGTGAGGCCCGTCGTCGACGCCGAAGCACCGGTCGTGGAAGAGGAGCCCGATCCGCTCGCCTCCTGCACGAAGGACCCGGGCGCGACACCGCCGACGTTCGATCCCGCGTCCGTGGCCGATCCGATCGGCGGCGCGGACAAGTTCACGCTCGCGATGGCGCTCGCGGGCTTCCCGGACGGGGCAGGGAAGCTCACCGCCCGGATCCGCACGGAGAAGCGCTCCATCGTCTGCACGCTCGACGAGGCCGCGGCGCCGATCTCCGTCGCGAACTTCGTCGGTCTCGCGCGAGGGACGCGCCCCTACAAGGTCGGGACGAAGTGGGAGGTCGGTCGCTTCTTCGACGGACTCGTCTTCCACCGGGTGATCCCGGACTTCGTCATCCAGGGCGGCGACCCCGACGGCATGGGCACCGGCGGCCCGGGGTACGATCTCGTCACGGAGAACCAGGTCGCGGAGCCTCTCGGAACGCTCGCGATGGCGGCGTCGAAGAAGGTGAGCGGCAGCCAGTTCTACATCGTCGTAGGCCAGGGCCCGGAGGCGAACTACAACGTGTTCGGCTCGTGCACGACGGAGGTCGCGATCGCGATCGCGTCTGTCCCGCGCGACGAATACGACATGCCGAAGACGCCGGTCCACATGCTCTCGATCGACATCGCGCGCTGTCCCTGAGACGAGTCTCGTAGCGGCTCCGTCAGCCGCCCGCGGCGACGACGCCGATCGCGAGGAACGCCGCGAGGCGATCGAGGACGACGGCGGCGATGGCGAGGAGGCCGATCGCGCGGAGCGGCGCGAGCAGCGAATGGACCTGCGCGGGGGACGCGGCGCGGGCGACGAGCGCGAACGCGAGCTCGAGGACCACCGCCGCGCCGAGGAGCGGGGCGCCTACCGCGAGCGCGACGCCGATCCCGGCGGCGAGGTCCGCTGCGACGGCGCGGAAGACCACGGCTGCGCCGCCGACAGCGACGTCCTGCGGCGCTCGGGCGAGGGCGCCTGCCACCCGCGACGGGCCGCCCGACGAGAGGAAGATGGTGCTCGCGACGAGCGAGAGAAGGACGCCGAAGGAGCTCGGCCTGTCCTCGACCACCGCCAGCCCCTGTCCGTCGGCAGAGCCGCGGAGGCCGTCGACGAGCCCGCCCGCCATCGTCGCAGACCAGAGAGGGATCGCTGCGGCGAGGGCCACGGGGATGCCGAGCACGATCTCGCCGAGCGCGCGGAGGACCCACGGCAAGGTCGACGAGGCCTCCGCCGCGCCGGCGGGGCTCGCAAGGACGACCACAGGCGCGATCACGGCCGCGAGGCCGAGGCCGACCACCGCCCGCGCGGAGGCGGGGAGCGCACGGAGCCCGAATGCGGGCACGAGCGTCACCGTCGGCGCCACCCGCGCCCACGCGAGCCCGATCGCCTCGAGCTCCCCGATCGTGAACGGCGCGGGCGCCATGATCTCGATCGGTCTACCAGCGATGACGGTTGACTGTCGACGGTGGTGAAATGACGATGCGGACCCCATGGCTGCCCTCGACCTCTCCACCGTCGGTAAAGAAGGCTCGCTCTCGACGTTCTCGTACACGTGGAAGGACACTGTCCTCTACGCCCTCGGGATCGGCGCGAAGAAGGAGGAGCTCGACTACCTCTACGAAGGGCGCGGGCCGAAGGTCATCCCGAGCTTCGCGGTCGTGCCGATGTTCGATCCGATGTTCCAGCTCGTCGCCAGCACGGGCGGCGACCTGTCGATGGTCGTGCACGGCGCGCAGCGCGTCCGCGTTCACGCCGCGCTGCCGCCGGAAGGGACCGTCACGACCTCCGGCCGCATCCGGAAGATCTACGACATGCGGAAGTTCGCGATCGTCCTCGTCGATCTCGAGACCAAGGACGCGTCGGGAAAGCTCCTCTTCGAGAACATGACGCAGATCATCTTCCGCGGAGCGGGCGGCTTCGGCGGAGAGCCGCCGGTCAAGGAGGAGAAGGTCGCCGAGGTCCCGAAGGGCCAGGAGCCGGACTTCCGGGTCGAGGAGGTGACGACCGCGGAGCAGGCGCTCCTCTACCGCCTCAACGGCGATCGCAACCCGCTCCACGCCGACCCGGCGTTCGCCGCGAACGTGGGCTTCACCCAGGGGCCCATCCTCCACGGCCTCTGCACCTACGGCTTCATGGTCCGCCACGTCGCGAAGGGCGCCCTCGGCGGTGACGCCACCAAGATCACCGGCTTCGAAGCCCAGTTCCGCCGGCCCGTCTGGCCGGGCGACACCCTCGTGACGGAGGGCTGGAAGGTCGCTCCCGGAAAGATCGCCCTCCAGGTGAGCGTGAAGGAGCGCAGCGAAGTCGTCATCAGCGGCGCGTGGGCCACCACCGTCGAGTGAGCGCGCGCCGGTCGGAGTCGGGTCTCAGGTCGCGGCGCCGCGGGGAGCGAGAGGCGCGGCCCAGGTCCGCGTGAGCACGCCTCGGGGATCGGAGAGGCTCCGGGCGAGCATGAACTGCGCGAGGCGGACCTCCCCGAGCTCCTGCTCCCATGCCCGGTGGCCGTCGGGCATCGCGTCGACGCCCCCGAAGAGGCTCTTCACGCCGAGCATGCGGCCGGCGTTGGCCAATCCGGCGAGCGCGGCGCGGTCGCCCGGCGCGGAGGTCGCGCTCACGAGGACCGCCATCGCGAGCTGTCCGGCCGGGATGCCCGGCATGGCGACGAGCGAGCCAGGGCGGGTCGCGCGGGAGCGCACGTTCCGCACCGGGAGCACTTGAACCTCCGCGTTCGGTAGCGCGTCGTGCACACGCCCCAGCCAGGCGTCGAGCGCGCCGCCGTAGACGAGCACCTGGAGGAAGGTGGTGCCATGCGGCGGCGGGGGCCGAGCCGCTTCGAGATACGCGGACGTCGGCGTGAGCGCGACGCACCGCGCGCCGCGGATCACCGGAGTCGGCGGCTCGGCGCCGGTCGCGATCACCTGCACGACCCGCCATGTCCGCGAGCTCGGCTCGATGAACGCCGTCGCGTGCCACGTCTCTTCGGCCGAGGCGACGCGAGCCAGGGCATCGCCGAGCTCCGGAACCTCCGCGATGTACACGGCGACCTCGCGCGGCGCCGGCAGAGGGGAGCGCGCGAGCGTCACCTCCGTCACGACCCCGACCTGTCCGAGCCCTCCGAGGACCGCATCGTAGAGCCAGGCGGCCTGCGTGCGCGTCGCGGTCACGACGCGACCGTCGCCCGTCACGACCACGAGCTCCTCGACGTGGTCGACGAGGAGGCCGTTCTTCACCGAGCCCTTCCCGATCCCGCCGGTCGAGAGCGTCCCGCCCACCGACGCGCGCATCCAGCCCGGGACGACCGGCGGGAGCGCGCCCTTCCCGAGCGCGCGAACGAGGTCCGACCACGTCGTACCGGCCCGGACGGTCACCGAGGTCTCGTCCTCGGCGACGATCCCGGTCAGCTTCTCGGTGGAGAGGACGAGACCGCGCTCTGCGGCGGAGAGCCGTGCGGTGCTCTGCTCACGCCCGCGAACGACGACGCCGACGTCGTGCTCGCTCGCTTCGCGAAGCAGGCTCGCGACGCCGCTCGTCGATTCGGGCACGAGGACGACGGCCTCGCTGTCGACGCGACCTGTTGCGACGGCGACGGCGACCGCGGTGGCGATCGCGCCCGCGCCGTTCGACGCGCGCGGCCGAGCACGGGCGCTCGCGGCGCGCGTGACGCGGAAGCTGCGGGTGAAGGAGAGGTACTGGAGCTTCTCGCGTGCCATCCGCTCGGGGCGCCGCGCGAGCGCCTCGGGGTCGAACGGCTCGGTGCCGGGCAGCGGACAGTCGCACGCGTAGCGGGCGTTGAGCTCGGCGTGGGAGAGGCTCCCGGTCGGCTCGGCGTCCTGCGGCAGGAAGCTGTCGCGCGACGGATCGTGCGTGAACCCGAGCCCGTCGAGACCGGCGTGCCAGGGAGGGTCTGCGCGGACCCAGAGCCCGTCGCCGTCGAGCTGATCGCGGAAGTGCTGCACGACGCCGTCGAGCATCGCGCTCGCGATGCGCGCGCGGCGGAGCTCGTGGAGGACGCTCAGGTTCACCATGTGGTGGAAGCGCTCGGGCTTCCTGCCCGGGAAGTCCGAGGCGGCCACGTTGCACGTGTTCCGGTCGACGGTGAAGATCGTCTCGTGGGTGCGCGTCACGTGGACCGTGCCGACGATCTCGGAGGCATCTCGCAGCACGCAGAAGCGGAGGCCGAAAGGCGCCCAGAGAGTCCGGACCTTGTCGGGCGAGATGTAGTTCCGTTCGACGTCGGTGACGAGCCAGTCGGGGAGGTGCCCGCCGGCCGACGCGCGTGCGTCGGCGATGGATCGGAAGAGGAGCTTCGAGATCCCCTCTGCCACCCCGGGTCGGCTCGGGTCGACCACCCCGAGCTCGAGCCGGAGCCCTGGCACCTCGAGCGCGACCACCTTGCCGACGAACATGTCCCGCCCCTGGGTCATCGCAAGCGAGGGTAGCGCGACCACGGGCTTCGCACTAAGGTCCGTGGCCTCCCCTCGCGGGACTCGGAGGAACTCGTCATGGCCAAGCTTTCGAAGTCGATCGTCATCGTCTCTGCCAAGCGCACGGCGTTCGGGACCATGCAGGGCGCCCTGAAGGGCTTCAGCGCGAACGATCTCGCCGTGCACGCCGCGAAGGCGGCGCTCGCGCAGTCGGGTGTCCCCGCGGACGCGGTCGGCCATGTCGTCATCGGCAACGTGATGCAGACGAGCGCAGACGCGATCTACTGCGCGCGCCACGTCGGCCTCAAGGCGGGCCTCCCGATCACGACGCCCGCCCTCACGGTGAACCGCCTCTGCGGGTCCGGGTTCCAGGCGATCATCAACGGCGCCGAGCAGCTCCTCCTCGGCGAGACCGAGGCCGTGCTGGTCGGCGGCACGGAGAACATGACCCAGGCGCCGCACCTGCTCCGCGGCGCGCGCGACGGCTTCGCGTTCGGCAAGGCTCCGGCGGTCGAGGACTCGCTCTGGAGCGCCCTCACGGACAGCTACTGCAACACGCCGATGGCCGTGACGGCGGAGAACCTCGCCACGAAGTACGGCATCAGCCGCGCAGACTGCGACGCCTACGCTCTCTCCAGCCAGCAGCGCTGGGCGGCGGCGAACGAGAAGGGGCTCTTCAAGGACGAGATCGCAGCGATCGACATCACCACCAAGAAGGGGACGACGCAGTTCGCGGTCGACGAGCATCCGCGTCCCCAGACGACGATCGAGATCCTCGCGAAGCTCGCGCCCGTCTTCAAGAAGGACGGCGTCGTGACGGCGGGCAACGCGTCGGGCATCTGCGACGGCGCCGCGTGCCTCGTCCTCACGACCGAGGACTTCGCGAAGTCGAAGGGGCTCAAGCCCCTCGCGCGCCTCGTGCAGTGGGGCGTCGCGGGCGTCGAGCCGTCCCTGATGGGGATCGGGCCGGCCCCGGCGATCAAGAGCGCGCTCTCCCGCGCGGCGCTCGAGCAGAAGGACGTCGATCTGTTCGAGGTCAACGAGGCGTTCGCGCCCCAGTACCTCGCCGTCGAGAAGGAGCTCGGCCTCCCGCGCGACCGCACCAACGTGAACGGCGGCGCGATCGCGCTCGGTCACCCGCTCGGCGCGAGCGGCGCGCGCATCACGGCCCATCTCGTCTACGAGCTCGCACGACGCAACGGTCGCTACGCCGTCGGCAGCGCGTGCATCGGAGGAGGACAAGGCCTCGCGGTCGTGCTCGAGCGCGTCTGAGCGAATCGCGAGGAGAAGGACGGCCGTGGCGGATTCGGAGGACGGACGGAAGCCGATGGCGGAGGCGCCGAGGCAGGAGGACCTCGGGAGATACACGGGGCCCCTGCACGCGGCCCCGTACGCCATGTCCCGCATGGCCCCTGCGTTCGACCTCGTGAACGTCGCGGAGGAGATCCAGAAGGCGGACGCGATGCTCGCGACGGTGACGGGGGGTAAGCTCGGGGTCATCGCCGAGCAGATGCGCGCGCTGCGAGAGCAGGCGGCGCGCCTCCTCGAGCGCGCGCGTCGCGACGCCGACCTCCATCGCGCGCGCTGTCGCTTCGAGAAGAAGGCGGGCGGCGTCTACCACCTCTATCGGGCGAACGAGGACGGCGCGCTCTGGTGGTCTCTGATGGGCCCGACGGAGTGGTCTCGCCCGCAGCCGCAGACGTTCGAGGGGACCTACCGCCTCGAGGCGGACATGGGGTACACGCGTCTCGACGTGCCCGACCACGATGTCGTCCCGGCGGCGGATGTCGACGCCGTCCGCGCGCTCTTGAGCCCTCGCGCCTGACTCGCGAGCCGTCGCGTGTCTAGGGGAGCTGCTCGATCAGCACGGCGCCTTCGGCTCGCGCGCTGTCGACGTCGTCCCAAGACTCGCCCGAGCAGATGCACCACTCGACGGCGTTCCGCATCGTCTTCACGGCGTCGAGGGCCGTGCGGAGGCTCGGGAAGACCCACGACAGAGGACCGGGCTGGACCTGATCCCACCCGTACACGAAGAGCGTCACCGTCGAGCTGGCCGACACGGGCGCCTCGATCGCCGCGCTGGCCCGGGCCACGAAGACGTCCGAGTCGTCGTCGGCGTCGTACTCCCCGCGGTCGACCCGGGCGTTCACGCCCGTCGAGGCGAGCTGCGCGTCGGCGAGGCTCAGGGTCTTCGCGCTCGGCAGGCTCGGCGGGCTCGGCAGGCTTGCGAGGGACGGGATCTCGGTCGTGACCTCGTCGGGGCCAGTCTCGGTGACGAGCGTGATCGGCAGCACGAGCGCATCCTGCACGTCGGCTGCGGCGGCCGTGCGCCGGCCGGCCAACGATTTCGTGTCACGCGCTCGACGGAAAACCCCCATGACGACCCTCTTCGCTTTTGGACCGGCAGCGCTCGGGGGACAAGGGTGGAAATCCAAAATCGTACGGCGCGACGCGTCGAGATTCGTTGGAGGTCCAACGACCGGCGCGGACCGTCGCCTCGGGAGGGAGCTCTCACCTCGCAAAGCCACGGCGAAACCGCATGGCTCCGAGGTAGGATGGCTTCGTGGTGGAGGAGGACCTCACGCCGGCGGAGGGGCGCGGGGGCCGAGCGTCTCCGGGGAACGTCGCGCCGGCGGGGGACGATCCGGATGCGACCCGTCCGCCCGATGCGCCGGCGCTGCCGGGAGCCTCCGCGCCGGCTCCTGGCTACGGATCGATGCGCGCGGCCGGGCTGCCCTTCGTCCTACCGCTCCCGCTGCTCGTGACGCTCGTGGCGCTCGCGGTCGCTCTCGCGATCGGGCTCGTCGGTCTCGACCACCTCGCACGCGCCGGGGATGATCGGGCCGGGGCGCGGGCCGATCTCCTCGCCGCGACCCTCGCCGCGCGCCTCGCCGATCTCCCGGAGGCAGAGCGCCTCGAGGCAACGCAGCTCGCGGCGCGGCGCATGTCCGCGGAGGTGCTCCTCGTCACGCCCGAGGCGAAGATCATCCATGCGACGTACGGCGCGCCCGATAGCGCGTCGCTCGCTCGCATGCTCGCCACGAGCCGCGGGGTCGCGTCGATGCGCCTCGGCCGCACGCGCTTCGCCGTCGCTCCTCTCACGAAGCGCGATGACTCTCCACGCGTCGTCGCGATGGTGGTCGAGCCCACGTCCGCTCGAGGTGCGTCCGCGCTGGTGACGGCGCTCGTCGCCCTCGCGACCCTCCTCCTCGTCACCGCGCTCACGGTGGCGTACGCGGTCGGACGCGACGTGGAGCGCGACGTCGAGTTCGTCACCGACCGCGTCCGGGCCATGACGCAGGTCCGCTCCGAGCCGACCGGCGAGCTCATCCCCCTCCGGACGATGGACGAGGTCTCTGTCCTCACCGCTGCGTTCAACAAGCTCGTGGGTCGCTTCGGCAAGGCCGAGCGCGCGTACCGCGAGGACCTCACCCGCGCCAACGCCGCCGACCGCGAGCGCGCGGCGTTCCTCGCCGCCGTGAGCCACGAGCTCAGGAGCCCCCTCAACGCGATCCTCGGCTTCGCCGACATCCTGATCTCCGAGGTCGACGGCCCGCTCACGGAGGCTGCCCGCGAAGAGGTGGAGCAGATCCGCGGCTCGGGCCAGCACCTCCTCACGCTCATCAACGACATCCTCGAGCTCTCTGCGCTCGAGAGCGGGCAGCTCCGGCTGAGCCGCGCCCGCGTCGACCTCGCCACGATCGTGAACGAGGTCGTGCGCGAGGCGCGCGGGCTGTCCATCGGCAAGCCCGTCGTCGTGCGGGTGGAGGGGGAAGAGCAGGTCCTCGCCCGCGCCGACGGGCGCCGTGTGCGTCAAATCCTCGGCAACCTGGTCAACAACGCGATCAAGTTCACCCAATCGGGCGAGGTCGTCGTCGGCGTCGCCCGCGAGGGGGCGTTCGCCACGCTCTGGGTGCGCGACACCGGGCCTGGCATCTCCGCCGCCGAGCGCGCGCTGATCTTCCAGGAGTACAAGCAAGCGCGCGGGGAGGTGCGCCGCCGGCGCGGTACGGGGCTCGGTCTCGCGATCACCCGCCGGCTCGTCACGCTCCACCACGGATCGATCGAGCTCGAGAGCGAGGTCGGCCGCGGCTCGCTGTTCCGCGTGAGGCTGCCCGTCGGACGGATCGACGCGCCGCCGTCGATGCGCCCGGGCAAAGCGAGACCCGAGGACGTGCAGGCGTCCAAGCGGCACGGGGGTCCGTGATCCGGCCGTCGCACGACGCGGGAGGGCCGCGATGAACGAAGCCCCCGCGCGCCTCGTCGCGCGTCTGGTCGCGGTCCAGATCGGCGTCCACGTGGTCGCGTTCGCGATCACGGCCGCCTTCGCGCCGCGCGTGCTCCTCCTCGAGGAGGCGGGGCAGGCGCCTGCGATCGCGATCTCCCTCGTGCTCGGGCTCTTCGCCGCGTCCTTCTCCACCGCCGCGACGCTCATCGCGACGCGTCCGCTCGAGCCGACGCTCCGCCACCTCGCCCTCGGGTCCGAGGCGGCGAGCCCCGAGAGCCTGATCGCGCTCTATGCCCTTCCAGCGCGCCTCGCGATCGGCGGCGTCGCCTTCGTGCTCGCCGCCTCGATCGTCACCGTGCTCCCCGGCGTCCGCCCCCAGTCGTTCGATACGACGACGGCGATCGCGCTCGTGCTCCTCCTCTTCACGCTCCTCAGCACGGCAGCGCTCCCGGCGTACGTCCTCATGCGGGCGTCGGTCGCCGCCGTCCTCGAGCGGGTCCCGGTGCCGGTCGCGCAGCCGGCGCTGCGTCTCCTCGGCCACCGCCTCTTCGGCAAGGTGCGGCAGCGCCTCGTCCTCGCCGTCGCGGCCCCGGTCGCGTTCGTCGCGCTCGGCGCGGCGCTCTTGGTCGACGCCCACGCGCGCGCGCGCGATCAGGAGGCGCGCGTCGAGGACGCTCGGGACATCGCCCACGCCGTGTTCGAGCCGTTGACCCGGGACGGTACGCAGCCGAAGGCGAGCGGGGTGGACGCGCCGGGGTACGCCCACGTGGTCGAGGCTGCGGCGGCGCTCGGGTATCACGTCGGCGTGACGCGAGCGTACACCGGCGACTTCGCGCTCGTGCGTGGGGACGACGGCACCACCCAGGTCGCCGTACCGCTCGAGGGAGAGACCGCGCTCGTGCGCTTCGGCACGAGCCGGTCGGCGCCTGTGACGGCGCTCTACGCCCTCCTCGCCATCGCGGCGGTCGCGCTCGCGGGCATCCTCGGCACGAGGATCGCCGCTGCGTTCGAGAAGGACATCGCGCTCGCGACGCGCGCCATCCGCCACGCCGGCGTCGACCAGGTCATGCGGGGTACCATCATTTTGCATGATGCACGTTTCGCGATGGTGCGCGAGCTCGTCGACTCGGTCGACGGCCTCGGCGGCATCTTCCGGGAGTTCGCGTCCGCGCAGCGCCGCTCGATCGAGGCGCGCGAGGCGACCGAGCGCATGCGCGGCCTCCTCCTCGCGTCGATGAGCCACGATCTGAAGGCGCCGCTCAACGCCGTCCTCGGCTTCGCGGAGCTCGTCGGGCGGAGCGAGCTCACAGACGGCCAGTACGAGAGCCTCGCGATCATCGAGCAGCGCGGTCGGGAGCTCCTCGTCCTGATCGACACGATCCTCGACAGCGCCCGCGCCGAGGCGGGCGAGCTCGAGGTCTCGCCCGAGCCCACCCACGTCGGTGACGTGGTCATGAGCGCGGTGCTCGAGGCGCGCGATCTCACCGTCGGGGCAGAAGTCCAGGTCACGGCCGAGATCCAGCCCGGGATGCCGCGGCTCTTCGTCGACGGCACGCGCGTCGCGCAGGCGCTGACCGCGATCGTGATGACGGCGGCGCGCTTCAGCCACAAGGGCATCATCCCGATGCGCGCGACGCTGCCGGGCGACGGAGATCGGCTCCAGCTCGAGGTGGAGACGAGCGGCGAAGGTCTGCCGTTCGCCGAGCGCGAGAAGATCTTCGACGCCTTCAAGAGCGCCGAGAGCGCGCGCCGGCAGGGAGGGCTCGGCCTTGGACTCCAGCTCGCCCGGTCGATCGTCGCGATCCACGGCGGCTCGATCGAGGTCGAGGCCACCAACGGCGGCGGCATCGTCTTCCGCGTCTGGCTCCCCGTCGACCAGGACCGCGCGTCGATCCGCGCGCGCGCGAGCAAGCCTCGCCTCGACCCCTGAGCCCACGCCAGAGCCGAGGGCCGCTCGCCCTCGGTCGTGCGCGCCCGCGGGAGTCGAGCTACGCTGGTAAGAGGTCATGGCGCAGCGAGCGGCTCCAGGCAACGCGACGTACGACGACATCCTCGGTCTCCCCTACCTCTGGGCGCGCTGACCATGGGCGTGTGGGACGAGCTCGACAAGCTCAAGAAGCGGGCGCAGAAAGAGGTCGCCGATCGCGCGGCGAAGGCCGCTGTGGAGAAGAGCAGGGAGGCTGCCGTCTCCGCCTTCGCGAGCGCGAAGAAGAAGATCGGCGATGCGCTCTTCGGAGAGGAAGACGCGGAGCCATCGTCCGAGCTTCCCGGGGGAGACGAGCGGCGCTCGAAGGAAGACGCGGCGGGGAGGAAGCTGCGCGAGGCCGCGGCGCGCCAAGCCGATCGCGTCACCACGGACAGGACGCGCGCGGAGCGCGAGGCGCGAGAGGCCGAGGCGCGGGAGGCGCGCGCACGCGCCAGCGCCGAGGCCGAGCGGCAGATCGATGACGAGCTCGCCGCCCTGAAGAAGAAGATCGGCAAGTGAGAGGGGAGGGGATCCCCACGGAGATCGTCCTCCGCTCGTGCAGCCTGCGTCCCTTCGCGGAGGCGGATGCGCCTTCGCTCCAGCGCCACGCCGACGACGAGCAGGTCTGGCTGAACTTGCGCGATCGCTTCCCGCATCCGTACATGCTCGAGGACGCGCGGAGCTGGATCGAGATCGTCGCGGAGCTCCCGGAGGGGACACACTTCGCGATTGACGTCGGCGGCGAGTGCGTCGGCACCGTGGGGATCGTCCTCCAGACCGACGTCCACCGGCGCTCGGCCGAGATCGGCTACTGGCTGGGCCGCGCTTTCTGGGGCCGGGGCATCGCGACCGACGTCGTGCGTGCCGTGACGAGCCACGGGTTCTTCTCGTTCGGTCTCGTGCGCGTCTTCGCGAGCGTCTTCGCGACGAATCCGGCCTCGGCGCGCGTGCTCGAGAAGGCGGGCTACGCGCTCGAGGGGCGAATGCGGAGCGCGGTCGTGAAGGACGGCGTGCTGATGGACGCGCTCCTCTACGCGTGCGTGACGGAGGGAGGCATCCCGACGAACGTGGTGCCCCCGACGGCGCCGGTCCCCTTCTCCGGTCCGTTCTCGTCCTCGCGCCGCGGTCGTCGACGGTAGCGGTCACGCCTTGGTAGGCGCGGCCTCGATCGCGCAGAGGACGCCGCGAGCCTTGTTCCGGGTCTCCTCCGCCTCGAGCGCGGGGTCGCTCGCCTCGACGATGCCGGCGCCCGCCGTCACCTCGAAGCGGTCGCCCTTCTCCACGAGCGTACGGATCGCGATCGCGAAGTCGAGGTCGCCCGTGCGCGACGCGTAGCCGATCGCGCCGCCGTAGATCCCGCGCGGCCTCGCCTCGAGCTCGCGGATGATCTGCATCGCGCGGATCTTCGGAGCTCCGGACAACGTCCCGGCGGGGAAAGCCGAGTGGACGACCTCGAGCGGAGGCGTCGTCTCCGCGACCTTGCCGCGCACCTCGCTCACGATGTGCATGACGTGCGAGTAGCGCTCGACGGCCATGCGCTTCACGAGCTCGACGGAGCCGATCTCCGCGACCCGGCCGACGTCGTTGCGGCCGAGGTCGATCAGCATGACGTGCTCGGCGCGCTCCTTCGGATCGGCCAGGAGCTCGGCCTCGAGCGCCGCGTCCTCGGCCGGCGTCGTGCCACGCGGACGCGTCCCGGCGAGCGGCCGCACCGTCATCACGCCGGCCTCGAGCCGCACCATCGTCTCCGGGCTCGCGCCCGCGACCCGAAGGCGGGCGCCGGGCTCCTCGGAGGGACCAGGCGGGAGATCGAGGAAGTACATGTACGGCGACGGGTTGAGGAGCCGCATCGCGCGGTAGACGTCGAAGGCGTCGCGCCCGTTCCGCGGCGTCGAGAACGTGCGGGCGAGCACGATCTGGAACGCATCACCGGCTGCGATGTACTCCTGCGCGCGCCGCACGCGGTCTCCGAACGCCGCGTCGTCGAGGTCCGTCTCGACGCCCGACGGGAGGCGCGAGCGATCCGGGAGCGCGATCGCGGACAACCCCGGATCTCTCGCGAGGTCTGCGTAGGCGCGCTCGACGTCGGCCGCGTCGCGCGCCGCGATCGTCACGGTCTGGGCGAGCGCGTCGAACACGACGACGGTGCACTCGCCGAGGAAGCGCGCGAGGGGGACGTAGTGCTCGGACCACGTCGCATCACTCCCCGGTGGCACCTTGTCGATGAGGTGCACGATGTCCCAGGCGAGATACCCCACGTGGGCGGTCGCGAACCGCGCCGCGGTCGCGGCGTGCGGGTCGTCGTGCTCGGGCGCCGCGTGCCGTCCGATGACGGACTCGATCGCCGCGAGCGGATCCTTCCCGAGGGAAGGCGCGAGCGCGGGAATGTCGTTCGCGCTCTTCGCGCCGGAGCCACCCCGGATCGACCAGCCGTCGCGATCGAGGAGCGCCTCGTACCGCGGCCGATAGCCCAGGATCGAGTAGCGTCCCCATCGCTCCCCGCCCACCACGCTCTCGAGGAGGAACGAGGCGCCCTCCGCATCGGCCTGCCGGAGCGCGGCGTACGCTCGGACCGGGGTGAGCGCGTCCGAGGCGAACGTGCGCGTCGCGACCTTCACGGGCGCGCGGCTCCGTCCTTCTGGAGGAGGAGCGCTCGGGCCCGCATGGGCTCGACCGGGGTGCGTCCGATGCTCTTCGCGTAGGCTGCCGCGCGGAGGACGAGCGGCGCGCTGCCCTCCGAGAGCACCCCCTTCGAGAGGTAGATGTTGTCCTCGAGCCCCACGCGCGCGTGCCCGCCGAGGCGCATCGCGAGCTCCGTCATCGGCTGCTGGAAGCGACCGACGGCGGCGACCGCCCAGGAGGCGCCGGCCGGGACGCGCGTCATCATGTAGCGGACGTTCGCCTCGTTCGCCCCGATGCCGCCCGGCACGCCCATCACGAACTGGAAGTGGAGGGGCGCGTGGAGCAGGCCTTTCTCGGCGAGGGCGAGCGCCTCCTCCACGTGACCGACCTCGTAGCACTCGAGCTCCGCGATGGCGCCCGACTCCCGGATGCGGGCGGCGAGGTCCTTGATCTGCGGACGCGTGTTGACGAACACGTCGTCGCCGAAGTTGAGCGTGCCGCAGTTGAGCGTCGCCATCTCCGGCTTGCAGGCGAGGGGCTGGGCGCGCTCGTCAATCGACATGCCGATCGCGCCGCCGGTCGACACTTGCACGATGCAGTCGGTCTTCGCGCGGATCCTGTCGATCGTCTCCGCGAAGCGCTCCTTCGACTGGGTCGGCGACCCGTCGTCGTTGCGCACGTGGAGGTGGATGACGGCGGCGCCGGCCTCGCGGCAGCGCGCGGCCTCGTCGGCGATCTCGTTCGGGGTGATGGGGAGGTGCGGGGTGCTCGCGCGCGTGACCTCGGCGCCGACGATCGCCGCCGTGAGGACGATCTCGGGCGCGTGGGTCTCCGCGCGGGCGAGCGTGCGCGGACCGCCGTCCGAAGAGGCCGGCGTCACGATCGGACCCGGCGAAGGTGGCCCTGCGGCCGGAAGCGCCGGCATGTAGAGCTCGCGGGGACGCCGTTGGAGGTCCTTCGGCGTCACGCACGTGCCCGTCGCGCGACAGACGACCTCGGGATCGGAGAGCACCTCGGCCGCGCTCGCTGGCCGGCCCGGGCCCCGGAGGTTCGCGATCACCTTCCGCGCCTCGAACCGCATCTGTCGGCTCGTGTTGCCGATCTTCACGAGCTCGGCCGATGCCTCGATGTAGTCGCCCGCGAAGACGGGCGCGAGGAACTCCACCGTCTCGTAGGCGCGGAAGAGGCCCTCGTCGCCGTCGAGGCGGATGAGGAGCTCGGTCGCGAGATCCCCGAAGAGGGCCAGCATGCGAGCGCCGTCGACGAGCTCGCCCGCGTAGTGGGCGTCGTGTGCGCTCATCCGGAGCCGGAGGACGACCTTCATCCCGATCATGGCCCGATCGATACCACGGACCCCTCCGCCCGGGCGATCGGCTCCGGGCGGCCCGCGAGCGGCTCGGCCCGCCTGGCGAGCGGGCGAAGGGGAGAACGGTCTCCGACGTTGTCTCGAGGAAACCCCGACGGCTCTCCCCGCACCCGTCGTTGCCGCTTCGCGTCGATCATGATAGGTGCGTCGACCGAGCGAGCGCGAAAGGCGAGCCAGAAAAGCACCCATGGTCTTCGTCGAAGCCCGTAATCTCCCTTCTCACGTCGGCATCATCATGGACGGCAACGGTCGCTGGGCGCAGCTCCGCGGCCAGGAGCGGGTGGAAGGCCACCGTGAGGGCTCGAAGGCCGTCCGCCGCATCGTCCGCGCGGCGCGTCGCCTCGGCCTCCGCGCCCTGACGCTCTATGCCTTCAGCGAGCAGAACTGGGCGCGCCCCGAGGACGAGGTGGACACCCTCATGGTCCTCCTCCGCGATTTCCTCCTCTCGGAGCGCGACGAGATCCTCGACCACGGCATCCGGCTGAACGCCGTCGGCAACCTGGGGCGCCTCCCGGGGCTCGTGCGCGGCGTGCTCGACCCGCTCCGGAACGACAGCGCGTCGCACCACGAGATGACGCTCACCCTCGCGCTCAGCTACGGCGGCCGCGAGGAGATCGCGGCGGTCGCCCGCGAGCTCGCGACCGAGTGCGCGAACGGCCGCATGCGCCCCGAGGACGTGACCGCCGAGAGCCTGCGTGGCCGCATGCCGAGCCTCGCCGTCGGCGATCCGGATCTCGTCATCCGCACGGGCGGCGAGCGCCGCATCTCGAACTTCCTCCTCTACGGGCTCGCGTACGCCGAGCTCCACTTCACGGACGCCCTCTGGCCCGATTTCGCCGAGGCGGATCTCTACGAGGCCATCGAGAGCTACCAGCGACGCGAGCGCCGTTTCGGTCTCGTCGGCAAGGGCGCGGTGCCCGTCTCTCCGGAGGCTCCGACGCCGCCGGCGCCGCCGAGCGAGGCGACGCGGCTCCGTCTCGTGGGGTGATGGTGGACCCGGCCGTCGAGAAGGCGAGCGCGAACAAGAACCTCGCGATCCGCGTCGCGACGGCGGCGGTCGGCGCGCCCCTCATCCTGGCGCTCCTCTACAAGGGGCCCCCGTGGGGCTTCTACCTGCTCGTCCTCCCGGCCGCCCTCATCGGCGCGTGGGAGCTCTTCAACATGACGCACCCGGGGGATCGCGCGTCCCAGGCGATGGGCGTCGCGATGACGGCGCTGGCTTCGGGCGCGACGTACCTGTCGAACGGCGATCTCCGGATGGTGGTGACGATGGTGATCGTCGTACCGCTCGCCGGTCCGCTCCTCACGCTCGTCCGCCTCGGCGACATGAAGACGGCGGCGCTCCGCGCGTGCGCGATGGGCTTCGCGCCGTTCTTCGTCGGAGTGCCCTTGACGCTCCTCGCGCTCCTCCGCCGCGATCTCGGCGCCGACGGCCCTGGCTACGTCGTGCTCACGATCATGTTCGCGTGGTTCAGCGACACGGGCGGCTATTTCGCCGGGCGCTTCCTCGGGAAGCGGAAGCTCTACGAGGCCGTGTCGCCGAAGAAGACCGTGGAGGGGGCGATCGGCGGCCTCGGCGGGAGCGTCGTCGGCGCCCTCCTCGCGCATTTCTGGTTTTTGCCGTCACTGCCGCTCGCGCACGGCGTCCCGCTCGCGATCCTCGCGGGCGCGCTCGGTCAGGCGGGCGATCTCGGCGAGTCCGTCCTGAAGCGCTCCACGGGCGTCAAGGACTCGGGTGCGATCGTTCCCGGCCACGGCGGCATCCTCGATCGCGTCGACGCGCTCATTCTCACGAGCGCGGTGACGTACCTCTACACGCTCTGGTTCCTCCGGCCCGGCGCGTAGGCCGGCGCGCCGAGGCGGCCCACGTCACTCACCTCTGCGTGACGTGCTTCGTTTCGCCTCGATCCCGGCGCCGTCACGCAGAGTTTTCGCGCATGATCTCGACGCGTCGCGGCACGCGGTTTTCGAGCTTGCAGCTCCCGTGGATGCGCTAAGACGAGCGGCGATGAAACCGTCCGATCCCCCGTCAGAAACGCTGAAGATTGGAACGCCGTCCACCGTCCCGGCGGCGCCCGGTTCCGCGAGGACGCTCGTGAAGGAGTACGACTTCTTCAAGGTGGTCCAGGACTACCTCGATCGCGCCGCGCGCACGATCAACCTCGCGGACTACGTCCGCACGATCCTGAGCCAGCCCAAGAACGAGCTCATCATCAACTTCCCGGTGAAGATGGATGACGGGCAGGTCCGGCTCTTCAAGGGCTACCGCGTCCAGCACAACAACCTCCTCGGCCCGTTCAAAGGCGGCATGCGCTTCCACCCGAGCGTCACGCTCGACGACGTGAAGGCGCTCGCCGCGATGATGACGTGGAAGTGCGCGCTCATGCGCGTCCCGTTCGGCGGCGGCAAGGGCGGGATCAAGTTCGACCCGCACGCCGTCTCGAAGGCGGAGCTCCAGCGGATCACGCGTCGCTTCACCCACGCGCTCGGGGAGAACATCGGACCCGAGTACGACATCCCCGCGCCCGACGTCGGCACCAACAGCCAGACGATGGCGTGGTTCATGGACACGTACTCGAACACCGTCAGCGCGGCGTACAAGCAGAGCGTGAAGGGCGTCGTCACGGGCAAGCCCGTCGCGTCCGGCGGCACGCTCGGCCGCGCGAAGGCCACGGGCCAGGGCATGGTCTACTGCGTGATCGAGTGGTCGAAGGAGAAGGGCTTCGAGCTCGAAGGCTCCACCATGACCGTGCAGGGCTTCGGCAACGTCGGCTCGCACCTCGCCGTCATCCTCTCGCGTCTCGGCGTGTCGACGGTCGCCGTCGGCGATCACTCGGGGTACATGTACAACCCCGAGGGCTTCAACGCGCACAAGCTCCAGGACTGGGTCGAGGAGCACGGATCCATCGCTGGCTACCCGGGAGGCAAGGCCATCACGCGCGAGGAGTTCTTCAAGACGAAGTCCGACATCTTCGCGCCCTGCGCCCTCGAGAACCAGATCGGCGAGACCGAGGCGCGCGCGCTCGAGTGCAAGCTCATCGTCGAGGGCGCGAACGGCCCGACGAACCCCGCCGGCGAGAAGATCCTCCTCGAGCGTGGCATCGACATCCTCCCGGACGTCCTCGCCAACTCGGGCGGCGTCACCGTCAGCTACTACGAGTGGGTCCAGAACAAGCGCTCGGAGTCGTGGACGGAAGAAGAGGTCGACGCGAAGCTGGAGCGCGCGATGAGCCGCGCCTACCGAGAGGTCGCCGACTTCGCGCGGCAGAACAAGGTCGATCGTCGGATCGCGGCGTACGCGCTGGCGCTCCAGCGGATCGAGGCGGTCTACAAGGAGCGCGAGATCTTCCCGTGACGTGACGCGACCTACCGCGGCGCACGTCGAGAGCCCCCGCATGTGACTCGTGCGGGGGCTCTGTCGTCTCTGCACGGCGGTCGGCCCACGCGAGGCCACGCGCCGGTGAGGCCTGCCTCTCCTCATCGGTGTGGACGCGAGGTCCACCGCGCGGAGGCGGGGTGCACAACGGGCCACGCCGGCCGCTCCGAAGTACCTGGAAGCTGTGCAGACCACCTTCGAGCTCGGCCGAGCACGCGAGTTGCTCTGCCCTCCGTACCCCACGCCATCGAGCGAGTGAGGGAACGGAGGGAGCCCGAATGCTGAATCGCTGGTCGCTTGTCGGTACGTTGGGGATGGTGGTCGGCAGCGCCGGCCTCGCCGCTTGTGCAGGGGATCGAATCGAGGCCGACGACGGGACGGCCACCGTCGCCTCGGAGCTCTCGAAGGATGATCGGCGTGAGGCGAAGGAGGCGTGCCGCACGAGCCGCCGTCTCCAGCGCATGGCCCGCGGGCGCAGCCTCGGCGACGACTACGACGGTGAAGACGACGCCGACGCCCATGCCACCGACGCGATCCGTCGGGGACGTCACCACTTCAACGACCGCCGTCTGCGAGGCCTCGGAGCCAACGGTCGCGCGTGCGCCGACTGCCATCAGGCGCACGACGCGTACAGCCTCTCGCCGTCCACCGCGAAGGCGCGCTTCGACGCTCTCCAGAAGTGCCGGTCGATCGAGCCGGACGCGGACGACCCGCTCTTCCGCGCGATCGACGCGGACGATTTCCGCGTCAACGGCGCGAACGCGAGCGACTTCTCGAACCTCGTGGAGAACGGCCTCGTCCGCGTGACCCTCCCGCTTCCCGGCAACGTGAAGCTGCTCGACCCCGTCACGCTGCTGCCGACCGGGGAGACCGAAGCGGACGTCTGGCGCGCCGTTCCCACGGTCCACAACGTGGCGATCACGGGCTCGAACGGCATCGCGCCCTTCGGCCCCCGCGGGCCGAACACGAGCGGCGGTTACCAGATCGACGCGCGCTTCGGCACGCTCCAGGAGCAGGCCCTCGGCGCGCTCACCGCTCACGCGCAGATCACGTCGCAGCCGGCGCCGCGGATGCTCGACGACCTCGCGGCGTTCCAGAACGATCTCTTCAGCTCGGCTGGCGTCCGCGCCATCGCCGGCGCGCTCCAGGCGGGCACGACGCCGCCGGACATCGACCCGCCGCTCACGGCGCTGGAGACCGAGGGCAAGGCCGTCTTCGAGCGCGCGTGCGGCAACTGCCACGGCGGCGCGAGCCAGTCGAACACCATCCAGCAGAACCTCCCGCCGTTCGCGGTGCTCGCGCGCTTCCACAACCCGCGCGCTGGCTGCCCTCGCAACAAGGACACGGCCGCGACGCCGCGCTGGGCGTTCGACCCCTGTCCCAGCCGCCTCGAGCGCAACGCGCGCACGTACGAGGTCACGAACGCAGACGGGTCGAAGTCGCGCATCCGCACGAACGACCCCGGCCGCATGCTCCTCACCGGCAACTTCGCGGACGCGGAGACGTTCGACGTTCCGCAGCTCCGGAACCTCGCGGCGACCGCGCCGTACTTCCACAACAACAGCGTCGACACCATCGAGGGCGTCGTCATCCTCTACGAGGAGTTCTACAAGCGCGTGCTCGCCGTGGCTCCGACGTCGGGCACGCTCACGACGGACGGCATCAACAGGGATCGCCCCAACACGGCGGCGGATCGCGACGCCCTCGTCGCGTACCTCCGCAAGCTCTGACCCGACCATCCGTTCGAAACGACCGCCGTGGCGGGCTCCCTGGAGCTCGCCGCGGCGATCGCGTTCCGCGAGAGGAAACCCGCGACCAGCCCCGATGACGTCTGCAGCTCCGCGAAAATGAAGTGACAATGAGCTCGAGAAGGTCGGTACCCACATGACGTGACGTCTGCTTCCTTCTGCGCGTGACTCGCGCGAACACCCCGTCTTCGTCGTTCCGCCCGCATCTTGCGCTGGGCTGGGCGAGTGGCCGTGGGTAACATCGCAGATCGCTCGGAGGTGAGCGGGATGCGGAAGCGAGTCATCGTCATTGGTGGATCCGTAGGCGGACTGCTCGCCGCGCATCATTTCCTCCAGCTCGGTGACTGGGAGGTGGAGGTCTACGAGCGCGCCAAGGGCGACCTCGCGGGCCGCGGCGCGGGCATCGGAACGCACGACGCGCTGTACGACGTGATGGGGCGGCTCGAGATGCCGCTCGACGCTTCCGTGGGCGTCTCGACCCGCTCGTACCTCTGCGTCGACCGAGAGCCGACCTTCCGTCACGAGATCGAGCTCGGCCGTGAGCGGGTGATGGCGTCTTGGACGCGCATCTACAGGCTCCTGCGCGATCGCTTTCCGACGTCGAAGTATCACGCAGGCGTCCCGTTGACGCGTCTCGAGAGCGCCGAGGACGGCGTCGTCGCGACCTTCGCGGACGGGACGTCACGCGAGGCGGACCTGCTCGTCGGTGCGGACGGCCTCCGGTCCACGGTCCGGGAGCGGCTCCTCCCTGGCGTGGACCCCGTCTATGCGGGATGCGTCGCCTGGCGGGCGACCGTCCCCGAGCGCGACGTGCCCGTGCACCTCCGCGGGAGCTACGCGTTCTGCGTCGCGGAGAACGAGCTCGCGCTCGCGTATCCGATCGCGTCCGCCGAGGGCCAGACGGGCCCGGGCGAGCGCCTCAGCAACCTCGTCTGGTACCGCGTCGTCGACCCGGCGAAGCTCGCCGAGCTCCTGACGGACCGTCATGGCACGCGCCACGACCTCAGCATCCCGCCACCGCTCGTCCGGCCGGCGGTCATCGAGGAGGCGTCCGCCGCCGCGCGCGAGCTGCTCGCGCCCGAGCTCGCCGAGATCTTCACGCGCTCGGCCCAGCCGTTCCTCCAGGCGATCTACGACCTGACGGTCCCGCGCATGACGGTCGGACGCGCCGTGCTCCTCGGTGACGCGGCGTTCGTCGCTCGTCCGCACGTCGGCGCCGGCGTGACGAAGGCCGCGCTGGATGCCGTCTGCCTCGCGGAGAGCGTGCGCACGCACGCGCCCGACATGCCGCGCGCGCTCGCCGCATACGACGAGGAGCGCTCCCTGTTCGGCAAGCAGATCGTCGCGCGCGCGCGCCGGATGGGACAGATGTCGCTCGACGGTCGGACACGAACGAACGAAGAGCGCGCCGTCCACTGTGAACGCGTCGTTCGCGACTACATCAGCTCGTACAAGGACCTGATGAGTCTCTCGGCGACCAACCGCACGTCGCCCGCTTGAACCGGTGAACCGAGGACCGAAGATGAACCGAAACGCGAGGTCTCTCCATCAGCTGTTCTCTCGGCAGGCCGGCGAGACGCCGAAGAGCACGGCCTTGATCTTCCAGGGCGAGTCGATCACCTACGAGGAGCTCGACAACCGCTCCGACGCGGTCGCCCGCCACCTTGCCTCGGAGGGCCTCATCGGTCGCCCCGTCGGGCTCTTCCTGAATCGCGGCATCGACTACGTCGTCGCGATGCTCGGCGTGCTCAAGTCGGGCGGCGCGTGCGTGCCCCTCCCGCCGACGTATCCGGCCGCGCGGCTCCAGAACGTCGCCGACCTCGCGAACCTCGAGTGCGTGCTCGCGGACACCACGACGGCGGCCACGAGCCCGTTCCGCGACGCGCGCCTCGTGCTGGTGGAGGACGCGCTGAACGACGATGCCGCGCCGCCTTCGCAGCTGCTCAGCAGCTTGCCCGCGGCCGAGTCCGCCGTGGCCTTCGTGCTCGCCTCGTCGGGGTCGACGGGCAAGCCGAAGCTCATCGCGCGTAGCCACGACAGCTTCATGCACCGGCTGTCGTGGACCTGGACGCAGCACCCGTTCGTCGAGGGTGAGCGCTGCTGTCAGAAGTCCCACATGACCACGACGCACTCGGTGTACGAGCTCTTCGAGCCGCTCCTGAAGGGTGTGCCCGTCGTCATCTACTCGGACAACGACACGCGGAACATCGCGGGCCTCTCCGCTTCATGGCGTGCCGACGGCATCACCCGCCTGCTGCTCGTCCCGTCGTTGCTCAACGCGCTCGTCGACGTCGATCGCCAGGGGCTCAAGGCGTCGCCGGTCCGCGTCGTCGTGCTCATGGGTGAGGCGGTCGATCGCGCGGTCGCGAAGCTCGCCGTGGAGAACCTGCCCGAGGCGGCGTGCGTCTATTCCGTGTACGGGACCTCGGAGGCGAGCTCGTCGCTCGTGTGCGACCTGCGCGAGGCGCTCTCGCGCGGCGGCGACATCCCGCTCGGCAAGCCGATCACGCAAGACGTTCATGCCTACGTGCTCGACGCGAACGGACAGGAGGTCGAACCGGGGGCGGAGGGCACGCTCCACATCGCCGGCACGTGCCTGTTCTCGGGGTACCTCGGCGCAACGCCCGAGAGCTCGCCGGGGCACGCGCGGAACCCCTTCGGGACGGGGCCGCTCTACGACACCCGCGACCGTGTGAAGGTCCTCGCGGACGGCTCCGTCCTCTACCTCGGCCGCACGGACAACACCGTGAAGGTGCGTGGATTCCGCGTCGACCTCGGCGACGTCGAACAGGCGATCGCGAGTCACTGGGGGGTACGCGAGGTCGTCGTCGTCGTGCGGGACGGCGAGGGCGGTGCGAGCCTGAGCGCCTTCACGACGCCCCCCGGTGTCGGCGCCGCCGTCCTGCGTGAGCATGCGCGCGCGGTTCTCCCGGACTACATGGTCCCGGCCGTCTTCGTCGAGCTCGACGCGTTCCCGAGGAGCCCGAACGGCAAGGTCGATCGGCAGGCGTTGCGCGCCCAGGCGATGGCGCCCATCGAGACGGTGGCGGAGACGCCGGACGTCCTCCTCGCTCGCCTTCGGCGCGCGAGCCCGGTCGCTCGGGACGGCGCGGTCCGACGCGTGCTCCAGGAAGAGGCCGCCGCGGTGTTGGGGCTCCAGTCACCGGACGACGTCTCCGCCCAGACGCCGCTCAAGGATCTCGGCCTGAATTCCATCATGGCCATCCTCCTGCGCCAGAGGCTATGCGAGCGCTTCGGGGCGAATCTCTCCGTCACGCTGGTCTTCGATCACCCGACGATCGCGACACAGGCGCGGTACATCATCCGCGAGCTGAGGCTCGTCTCGGAGGAGTCGGTGATGCCCGTCGTGCGGCGTCGTCGGAGCGACGACGGCCTCGCGATCGTCGGCGTGGCGTGCCGCTACCCCGGTGGTGCGACGTCGCCCGAGGCGTACTGGCGACTCCTCCGCGACGGCAAGGACGCGATCCGCGAGGTGCCCGCCGACCGCTGGAACATCGACGCCGTCTTCGACGCGAATCCGAACGCGAAGGGCAAGATGTACACCCGTAACGGCGGCTTCCTCGAGGACGTCCTCGGGTTCGAGCCCACGTTCTTCGGCATCTCGCCGCGTGAGGCACGCAGCATGGACCCGCAGCAGCGGCTCCTCCTCGAGGTGACCTGGGAGGCGCTCGAGAACGCCGGCATCGCGCCGGCCTCGCTCGCGAAGACGAACGCCGGCGTCTTCGTCGGCGTCTACGCGAACGAGTACTCCTCCTTCATGGATGACCCGGGCACGCTCGACGTGTCGTCCCTCACGGGCACGCTCCACAGCGTCGCGGCGGGACGTATCTCGTACACGTTCGGCTTCCAGGGACCCTGCGTCACGATCGACACCGCGTGCTCGTCCTCGCTCGTCGCGCTCCATCTCGCGTGCCAGAATCTGCGCCTCGGCGAATGCGACGTCGCGATCGTCGGAGGGTCGAGCGTGATCCTCTCGCCGAAGAAGTACATCCAGTTCAGCATGATGCACGCGCTGTCCCCCGATGGCCGGTGCAAGACGTTCGATGCGTCGGCTGACGGCTTCGGGCGTGGCGAAGGCTGCGGCGTCGTCGTCGTGAAGCGTCTCTCGAGCGCGCTCTCGGACGGCGACCGCATCCTCGGCGTGATCTCCGGCACGGCCATCAATCACGACGGGAAGAGCAACGGCCTCACGGCACCGAGCGGCCCGCGACAGACGGACGTCATCCGCTCCGCCCTCGCCCAGGCGGGCATCACGCCGGCGGACGTCGACTACATCGAGTGCCACGGCACCGGTACTCCGCTGGGCGATCCGGTCGAGGTCCAAGCGCTCGCGAAGGCCTTCCGCAGCCGGCCTGCGGATCAGCCCATCCGGATCGGGTCGGTGAAGCCGAACATCGGCCACACGGAGGGCGCCGCCGGCGTCGCCGGGCTCATCAAGACGGTCCTCGCGATGCAGGAGGGAGCCCTTCCGCCGACGCTGCACTTCAAGCGGGGCAACCCGCACATCCCCTGGCTCGACATCCCGGTCTCGGTCGTCGACGAGCTGACGCCGTGGCCGTCGCGCGCCGAAGGTCCGCGGCGCGCAGGCGTGAGCGGCTTCGGGTTCAGCGGGACCAACGCGCACATCATCATCGAGGAGGCACCGGTGGCTGCCGCGACGGACGCCGCGCCCCCGCAGGACCGCGACGCCCACGTCTTGCCGCTGGCGGCGCGGACCCACGAGGCGCTCGTCGCGCTCGCGAGCCAGGTGGCCGCGCACCTGCGCGCGCATCCCGAGGCCTCGCTCGCGGATGTCGGGCACACCCTCGGTGTGGGGCGTAACCACTTCGAGGAGCGTCTCGCCGTCGTGGGCTCGACGCACGACGATCTCGCGTCGAGCCTCGAGGCCTTCGCCCAGGGGCAGAAGCGCACCGGTCTCAACACGAGCCGCGCGGCCGTCGCGTCCGGCTCGAAGCTGGGCTTCCTCTTCACGGGGCAGGGATCGCAGTTCGTCGGGATGGGACGCGCGTTGTACGAGACGTACACGCCGTTCCGCGAGGCGATCGACCGGTGCAGCGCCATCCTCAAGACCAGCGTCGCACCTTCGCTCCTCGAGACGCTCTACCCGACGGCGGGGACGTCGTCGATCGACGAGACTGCCTGGACGCAGCCCGCGCTCTTCGCGCTCGAGTACGCGATCTGCGAGCTCTGGCGCTCGTTCGGTATCGTGCCGGACGGCGTCTGTGGTCACAGCATCGGGGAGTTCGCCGCGGCGTGCGTCGCGGGCGTCTTCTCCCTCGAGGACGGCCTCGCGCTCGTCACCGCGCGCGGTCGTCTCATGCAGGCTCTCCCTCGCAACGGTGCCATGGTCTCCGTGCGCGCGAACGAAGAGGTCGTCGCTCGCGCGGTGGCCCGCTTCCCGGAGACGGTGTCCGTCGCGGGTCTCAACGCGCCCGACCAGACCGTCATCTCCGGCCTCGAAGCCGACGTCCTCGCGGTCGTCGCCGACCTCGAGGCCCGAGGCATCGAGACGAAGCGACTGAACGTGTCGCACGCGTTCCACTCTCCGCTCATGGCTCCCATCCTGGACGAGTTCCGGCGTGTCGCCGAGTCGGTGACGTACTCGGCGCCTCGCATCCCCGTGTTCGGGAACGTGTCGGGTGAAGAGGTCGCTGCGGGGGAGATCATGTCGCCGGACTATTGGGTCCGACACGTCTCGGCAGCGGTTCGCTTCTCCGAGGGCATCGCGTCGATGGCTCGCTCCGGCTTCTCGACCTTCGTCGAGGTCGGCCCTCGACCAGTCCTGACGGGCCTCGGGCGGTCGACGGTCGGCGAGGACGGGTCTCTGTGGCTGCCTTCGATGCGAGGCGAGTCCCCGAGCTGGCCGACCGTCCTCTCTGCCGTCGCGCAGCTCTACGTGCAGGGGCGCACGATCGACTGGAAGTCGTTCGACGCTCCTTGGTCTCGCCAGCGCGTCGCGCTCCCGACGTACCCGTTCCAGCGCCAGCGATTCTCGGTCGAGCGCGTCGATACGCTGCGGCGCTGGACGGGAGACTCTTCGCGCCACCCCCTTCTCGGCAAGCGCCTCGCGCTCGCCGGAAAGCACGTCGCCTACGACCGGGATCTCCCGTCCGACGACCCGCTGCTGCTCGGCGAGAGTCGCCTCGGGCCGGGAGCCATCCTCGAGATGGCGCTCGGCCTCGCAGAGACCGTGTCGCACGAAGGCCAGACGCTCGAGAAGCTGTCGTTCGCGTCTCCGGCGCACGTCGGTAACGGTTTCAGGTTGCAGTCCCAGTTCGAGCCCGACGAAACGGGGGGATCGTTCTCCGTGTTCCGGATGGGGTCAGGCGGGGACTGGGTGACGCTCGGGGAGGGCCGCCTGGCTCGCGGCGGCCAGATGAGCCAGTCGCTCCCGGCGCTCTCCGCCCTCCGTCAGACGTGCCGTGAGAGCGCTCGAACCGAGCTGCGCCGCACGCTCGAGCCGTTCTGCCGCGCGCTCGGGAAGGGCTTCGACCTGCTCGTCGCCGACGCGTGGCGTGGGAAGGACGAGGTGCTCGTCCACCTTCGCGATGCGTCTCCGGCGATGCTCGCCGACAGGCACGTCGACGTCACCATCGTGCTCGAGCTCGCCCTGCGCGCCATGACGAACGCGGCCGACGGCGCTCGGCGCTACGTCGCCAAGATCGAGCGCGTCGAGCGCGCGAAGGCGCCCCCGGGCGACCTCTGGCTCCACGTCCGCATGACGAAGGGAGCCGCCCCGACGCTCGCGGCGACGGTTCGCGACGCGTCGGGCGCTCCGGTGCTGTCGATCACGAACGCGACGCTCGGTCGCGAGGAGGTCCAGCCGGAGGCCGCGCGTCCGAGCGGCGCGCGCGTCGGGGCCGTCGCCGGGCGCGTCATGACGGAGGCTCCTGCGGCGAGCCTGGTGGAGGAGCTGCGCGCGCTCCCGCCGGGCCAGCGGCTCGACAGACTCCAGGCCGCCATCATGCAGGAGACGACGAAGACTCTCGGCTTGCAGCCTGGCTCGAGCGCGCTCCGCGTGGACACGAGGTTGCGCGAGATCGGCCTCGATTCGCTCGTCGCGGTGGAGCTGCGGGACGCCATCGTCGCGCGGACGGGCCGCCCGCTCCCGGCCTCGTTCGCGCTCCAGTACCCGACGATCGGCGATCAGGCTCGCTTCGTCCTCGGTGACCTCGGGCTCGACGAGGCGAACAACGTCGCGTCGATCGGGGAGGGCGCGCGGCGCTCGGTGCTCGTCCCGCTGCGTCCCTCCGGAGGGCGTGCGCCGCTGTTCTGCTTCCACGACGTCTCCGGCGACATCTTCACGAGCCATGCGCTCACGGCGGGGCTCGCGGTCGACCAGCCCGTCTACGCCTTCCGGGCGCGTGGTGTCGACACGAACGACGAACCCCTCGACCAGATCGGAACGATCGCCGAGAGCTACCTCTCCTCCATCCGACGCGTGCAGCCCACGGGGCCGTATCACCTGCTCGGCTACTCGATGGGAAGCCTCATCGCCTTCGAAGTCGCGAAGCGTCTCCGTGCGACCGGCGCGGACGTCGGCCTCCTTGCGCTCGTGGACCTCTATCCCGGGTCGCCGTCGGCCGGCCGAGACGACCTCGCCGGGTCGAGCTTCTCGAGTGGCATCGACCCCCGCTGGGCGCCGCGTGACCCGCTACCCTCCGATCAGCGCCTCCGGTTGCTACGAGCTCATGCGGGAGCGCCCGTCGCGGACATCGGGACGCTCGACCGGCGCGTCATCGACGCCAACATGAAGGCCATGGAGGCGTATCGCCCGGAGAAGTTCGACGGGCGCGCCTTGGTCTTCCGAGCGATGAGCTCCGCGATTTCCCACGCCGAGGCCCGCGAGCGCTGGCTCACCTTGTGCGCCGAGGTCGAGGTCGTCGACGTCCCCGGAAATCACTTCACGGTGGTGACCGAGCCGAACGCGACGGCACTCGCCCGCGAGCTCGCCGAACGTCTCGACGACGGCCGGAGCGCCGACGTCGCCGAATGACTCTGGAGCACGGGGACCGCGACACGAGAAGAGCGGCATGATACGAATGCTCGAAGATGGCGAGGCTCAGGTCTTCCGATCGAAACGTTCGCCACCAGCGTCGACGGCGACTCGTGGTGGGCGGCGGACTGTCAGCCGGCATCCTCCTCGCGGCCTGTCAGCTCATCGTGGATCCGGACCCTTCTCTCGTGCCCGATCCCGATAGCGCAGCTCCGCAGCAGAACCTCATCCCGGACGGCACGACCTTCGACCCCAGCCGTCTCTCCGAATCCGATGCGCAGACCGACGCGGCCGACGCCGCACCGAGCGACGCCGCTGCCGACGGAGACGTGACCGCCGCCAACGACACCTGAGAATCGAGAGCCGAGGAGCCGCCCAGCGAGCTCCGGAGCGACGCGCAGACCCGACGGGCTGCGCCTACAGAGGATTACCGAGTCGCTCGCGCATCATGCGCGACGCTCACGAGACGAGCCGATTATTATCGCGGTCGAGGTGACCATGATACTGGTGAGGGCATGATGAAGGGGCTTACGCTAAAGCGTTCTCTGCTCGCGGTCAGCGCGGTGTGCGTCGCAGGGATCGGGGGTTTGGTGAACTGCGCCAGCGACGAGGACACGTCGGTGGTGATCGTCACGAATTGCAACCTCGCGTCGCTTCGCGCGACCGACGTGAGCGAAGCAACCGTGAAGACCTATCACGACACTGCTTCCGAGTTCCTCCGGGAAACCGAGCAGCTCATCGAGGCGATCAAGACGGAGTGCAACACCATGAACGCCGCGCTCGGTCTGCCGACCGGCGCGACCATGAAGGCCGCGTGCAACACCATCGCGGCCCGGGTGAAGGCGGCGAACGACCTCATCCCCGTCCCTGACGGTGGGTTCCCGGTCGGGACCGTTCCGGCACCGTGGGTCAGCGTGCGGTTCGCGGACGACTGCATCCCGGACCCGAACGCCGAGCGCACGTGCATCGACGGCTGCTCGGGCAAGCCGGCCTGCGATCAGGCCGCGGCATGTCCCCCGGATCAGCGCGTAGGTACGTGCAGCGGTGAGTGCACGGGCCTCTGCTTCGAGCAAGGGGTCGCGGCCGGCAGCTGCGTCGGCGCGTGCGAAGGCCGGACGGAGATGGGCTTCACGGATGCGGGGGCGCCCCCGCAGTGCGCCGGCGTCTGCGAAGGCACCTGCGCCGCCAACGCGTGGACGGGCAACTGCGCCGCGGGCTGCACTGCCGGCTTCGTCGGCCTCTGTGCCGGGACCTGTACGGGCGTCTGCGAGGGCGCTCCGATCAACGTCCAGGACAACGACGCCGGCGCCGACGCCGGTCCGATGCCCCCGCCGACGAACGCGGACGGCAACTGCAAGGGCGTCTGCCGCGGCCAGTGCAGCTCGAACGCGAGCGGCTCGTGCACGGCACGATGCCAGGGAGCCTTCGCGGGCGGTGCTTGTGGCAACTGCGTCGGCACGTGCATCTCCACGTCGCAGGCGTCGGTCCAGGACCTGACGCGCTGCACCGGCTCCTGTACCTCGTCGAAGGCGACCTGCCCTGGAACGTGCACGGGAGCGTGCTCGAACTCGGCGCCGGGCTTCGCCTGCAAGGTCGGCCTGAACTGCGATGCGAACGATCAGTGCAAGCGGGCCTGCCGCCTGAAGGGGCTCTTCGCGTCCAAGTGCGACGCGCCTCCCTCGGTCGAGGTCCGGGCCGCGGGCGACGCGCTCCTGCTCGACGTCTTCACGAAGCACGGTCCTGCCTTCGCGAAGCTCGTGAAGGAAGTCTCCCAGCTCCGCTTCGCGGTGCTCGATCTCGCGGACCGCACCACGGGTGACTTCGAGAAGATCGGCGTCGTTCGTCTCGCAGCGTTCAAGTGCGTGGACGAGGGCAAGGACGTCTACCGTCGAGCGCAGGCGAACTACAACGAGCTCGTAAGCGTATCGAAGACCATCCAGGGTACGGCGTACTGAGCCACCTTTCCTATCTCCTGAAGGAGCGGCAAGTGTTGAAGAATTTCTTGCGTTACGGTTCGGCGCTCGTCCTGAGCAGTCTCGCGGTCGCGTGTGTGGCGTTGACAGATGGGACCTCTTCCCAGTGTCGCTCCCAAGAGGACTGCCTCGCACGCGGGCCGGAGTTCGCGAATACGACCTGCACAACGGCTCGCGTATGCGAGAAGATCCAGGTCGAGTCCCAGAGCTGTTCGACCAATCGAGAATGTCTCGAACGGAACAACGGGGTCCCGTCTCTCTGCCGGAAGAGTGACGGCAAGTGCACGCAGCTCCTCTCGGCGGAGTGCGGGACCTTCCTTGGAGATCAGTCCGTTCTCACGGACGACAATACGATCTTCTTCGGGATGACGACGCTCACGAACCTCAACGGCGTCTTCAACATCAACGGCGTCGCGCTCGCCGTCGACGAGATCACGAGGACGACGGGCGGCCTGCCGCCGGTGCAGCCAGGCGGCCCCCGTCGCCCGATCGTCACCGTCGTCTGCACGTCCGACGCGGCGCAGAACGGCGCCACGCTCAACGACGCGATCCGTCAGACGCAGCACCTCGCGAGCATCCCGGTCACCGGGCTGTTCGGTCCGCTGTCGTCGGCGAGCATCCTCGAGCAGCTCACGCAGGTCGTGATCCCTGCCGGGATCCCGACGATGACGACGGGCGTGCAGGTCGGCGTCTCGAACCTCGCCGACAACGATCTCGTCTTCCGCACGGTCATGAACGAGGACTCGAGCGTCGGGCTCCTCGCGTCGTGGATCACGAACCACGCGCAGCCGGCAGCGCTCGCGGCGGGCGTGCTCCTCGACGGTGAGCCGATGCGCGTCGCGATGGCCCTGTCGAACGACAACTTCGGCATCGGCTACAACGGCCTCTTCACGCGCTCTGGCGTGACCTTCAACGGCAAGGACCTCCAGACGAACCTCGCCGAGGGCACGTTCAAGCTCGTCGACGTCGGTGACATCCAGGACGTCATCCGTCAGCCCGACGCGTACCAGAAGACGGCGTCGGCCATCCGGCAGCTCCAGGAGTACAAGCCGCACGTCATCATCTGGGCGGTGCCGCCCCAGAGCGCGGGCGCCCTCTTCGGGCCCGCGAACCGCACCTGGCCGGTCGGCACCGAAGTGCCTGTCCAGTTCTGGGGCAGCTCGGGCGGCAACGCCCTCGCGCAGGCCGCGATGTTCGCGCTCCCGGCGGCGGTGGCGGAGAAGCTACGCACGCGCTTCTTCGTCCCCTTCAACCTCCCGGTGGGCTTCGTCCAGGAGGACGCGAACACGTTCGACGCGACGCTCAAGCTCTTCAGGCCCGAGCTCGCGACGTCGGTCATCGGCGACAAGGCTTGGGCCGCGTACGATGCGATGTACCTGTTCGCGTACGCGATCGCATCCCTCGGGCCGGAGCCGCTCACGGGCGCGAACATCTCGAAGGCCGTTCGGAAGCTCGGCGTCGGAGAGGTCGTCAAGTGGGGGCCCACCGATCTCGCGCGCGGCATGGCGCTCGTGACCTCGGGCCAGACGATCGACTACCACGGCGTCTTCGGCACCTATCACTTCGACGCGAACGGCGACCACCCGGGGTCGGCAGAGCTGTCCTGCTTCAACGCGACCACGGCCACGCCGCCGCGCACGCTGAAGCGTCTCGGCTACGCCTACAACGACGCGTCGAAGTCGACGACCGGCGCCCCGCCGACGGCGTGCCCGTGACCGACTCCGCCGCGTGAGCTCGGGGACGGCCGACGCGGCCAGTGGGCGGCGTCACGCGATCGTGAGCGTGACGCTGCTCATCGTCTGTCAGAGCTTCCAGTCCCTCGCGGTCGGCGGCATCGCGCTCTTCCTGCCGCTCATCCGCTCGGATCTCTCGATCACGTTCGCGCAGGGCGGCATGCTGTCGGGCGCTGCCACGCTGACCTACGGCGCAGGTCAGATCCCCGCGGGGCTGCTCTGCCAGAAGTACGGCGCGAAGAACCTCTTCGCGATTGGCCTCGCGGGCGCTCTCGCGCTCTCGTTCAACCTCGCCCGCATCACGACGTTCGAGGGCGCGCTCCTCAACCAGCTCCTCTCAGGGGCCTTTCGCGCTCTCCTCTTTTCCCCCGGCGTCGTGCTCATCACGTCCTGGTTTCCGCCCAACCGGCGGGCGACGGCGATGGGCCTCTTCGTCATCGGCGGGATGTCGGGGAATCTGTTCCTGTCGCTCGGCGGGCCGGCCCTCATCGGGCCGTTCGGCTGGCGTAAGCTCTTCATGGGCTTCGCCGTCGCCGGGTTCGTGATGGCGGCGCTGTTCCAGGTCTTCGGCAGCGAGCGTCGAGACGGGCTCGTCCGGCAGGATCTCTCCTTCCGGCAAGCGGTCATCCTGATGACCCACCGGATCATGTGGTTGTGCGGCGGCCTCCAGTTCCTCCGCTTCGGCGTCGTGACGGCCTTCAACTTCTGGCTCCCGTCGTTCCTCGTCGCCGATCGCGGACTGACCATCGCGCAGGCGGGCTGGATCACGGCGATGAGCGCGGCCTTGACGGCGGGGTCGAACGCGCTCGGCGGCTACGTCTCGGACCGCCTCCGGAACCCGCCTCTCGTCATCGGCGTCTCCATCGCCGCGCTCGGCTGTACGGCAGCCATCCTACCGGCGACGACCTCCATGGCCGGCCTCCTCGTGGTCGTCGCCGTGAATGCCGTGTTCCTGCAATTCTACTTCGGACCGCTCTTCCACGTCCCTGTCGAGGTGTTGGGAGTCCGGACGGTGGGCGTGTCGACGGGCGTGAGCAACGTGTTCGCGAACGTCGGGGCGCTCGTCTTCGCGCTCCTCCTCGGCATCGTGCGGGACAAGTCGGGCTCGTTCACGCTCGGGTTCGCGAGCATCACGGTCACGTGTGTGTTGGGTGTCCTCTTGACGGTCGCGATGGCGCGCACACGTGCGCGAGCGCTCGCCGGCCTGCGCGTCGAAGACGAGACGTAGAGACCACCGAGAAGGGGCTGTTGCTCTGTTGGTGGCAATCCCCTAGCGTCAGAGGTTGCCACTTCTCTGCGTTCTCCTCCGTCGCCGCAAAGAGGAAGTCCATGAAGACCTCGCGTCTGACAGCCGACGAATCCCTGCCGCTCCTCGTGACGCCCGCTGCGCCGGACGAGGACATCATGAGCCTCGACGTGAGCGAGCTCCGACGCTTGCTGCGTGAGAACGGTGCGCTGCTCTTCCGCGGATACGGCATCGATTCGCCGGCGCGGTTCTCCGCGTTCTGCGCGCGCATCTCGGACAAGCTGCTCGACTACACCGAGCGCTCGACGCCGCGCAGCGTGGTCGAGGGCCAAGTCTACACGTCGACGGACTACCCGGCCGACCAGCACATCCCTATGCACTGCGAGATGGCGTACTCGCGAAAGTGGCCTCGCATCGTCTGGTTCTACTCGCATGTCGCGGCGACCGAGGGAGGCGAGACTCCCCTCTGCGACGCTCGCAAGGTGTACGCGCGCGTCCCGCAGTCGATTCGCGAGCGCTTCGAGAAGGACGGCGTCATGTACGTACGCAACTTCCGCAAGGGCATCGGACTCCCCTGGCAAGAGGTCTACGGGGTGAAGACGCAGGCGGAGCTCGAGCGCTACTGCACGGCGCACGAGATCGACTTCGAGTGGAAGCCCGACGGCGTCCTCCAGACACGCGCGCGCGCGCAGGCGACCATCCGCCACCCCGAGACGGGGGAGGCGGTCTGGTTCAATCAGGCCCATCTCTTCCATTTCACGAGCCTGCCCGGTCCGACGCGTCAGGCGCTGCTCTCGGCCTTCGGCGAGCAGGGCATGCCGCGCAACGCTCTCTACGGCGACGGCACGCCGATCGAGGCTTCCACCATCGACGAGATCCATCGCGTGTACCGCGAGGTGGAGGTCGCGTTTCCCTGGGAGCGCGGCGACGTCGCCATGGTGGAGAACATGCTCGTCTCCCACGGCCGCCGGCCGTTCAAGGGCGAGCGCAAGACGCTGGTGGCGATGGCGGAGTCCTATCCGAGCTGAACCAGTGCCGCACCGTAGCGTGCGCGAGAACCCGTGACGGGTGATGTCGGTGCGGCCGACGGCAACAGGGATGTGAGGTCGTGGACATGTTCGAGAATCGTTCGACGCTGACTCGATTCTTCGCGACGGCAGGTGTGGCTGCGCTCATCGCGACCGCGTGCATCGTTCCGGAGGACGCAAGCCCCCGCGAAGAGTTCGAGATCCCGATCCCCGAGGTGCTCGAGCCGAAGCGCGACGCGGACGGCGACCATTACGACCTGCGCCAGCAGGAGGGGCTGCAGACGCTGCTCCCGAACCGGCCGCCGTCGCGCATCCTCGGGTACAACGCCAAGTGGCCCGGTCCGACGATCGTCGCGCGCGCGAACCGTCCGACGTACGTCACGATACACAACGACCTCAACCGTCGCCTCACGACCCACAACCACGGTCTCACGGTCGAGGCGCGTTGGGACGGCCACCCGGCGGACTTCGTCATGCCGAAGACGGCGAAGACGTACCGCTATCCGAACGCCCAGCACGCGTCCACGTACTGGTACCACGACCACACGTGGCTCTCGACCGCCCGAAACGTCTGGTGGGGGCTCGCGGGGCTCTACATCATCAAGGACGATCTCTGGGACTCCCTGAACCTGCCTTCGGGCAAGTACGACGTCCCGCTGCTACTGCAGGATCGGATGTTCGAGGGGCCGGAGGGCGTCGGATACCTCGAGTCCCCGCGCAAGAGCGCGGAGGACGAGCTCGACCTCTTCTACCCCGCCGTCGGCGGCGGCGCGTACGGCGACGTCACCTGCGTGAACGGCGTGTGCAGCCACCCTGCGCCGTCGACGTACGGTCCGTTCGGCCCTCGGATGAACGTCGAGGCACGGAAGTACCTCTTCCGCCTCGTCAACGGATCGGACCACCGCATCTACCGCCTCGCCCTCCGGGAGTACAACCCGGAGCTGGTGCGCGACGTCTTCTTCACGAATTTCACGATCGTCGCGGGTGACGGGAGCTTGCTCGAGGCGCCCGTTCCCAAGAACACGCTCATGATCGGTCCGGCGGAGCGCTACGCGATGATCGTCGACTTCTCGCGGTTCAAGGTCGGCTCGACCGTGATCATGGAGAATCTCGACCCGCCGATCGTCGGCCGGCCCATGCCCTTCGTCATGTCGTTCCACGTCACCGAGCCCGCGAAGGAGCCGGACACCTCGGTCATCCCGACGAAGATGCTGACGATCCCGCGGTTCGACCCGGCGAAGGCCGACGTGAAGCGGACGATCGTCCTCGGCAAGAGCGACGGCGACGCCGTCACGTTCCGCCAGGGCTTCGGCGGCAACAACTGGACGATCAACGAGCGGATGTACGACCCTGGCCGTATCGACTTCCAGGGCAAGCTCGGACAGACGGAGGTCTGGGACATCCTGAATCCGACGAACAACGACCACAACATCCACCTCCACCTCGTCCAGTTCCAGATCATCTCGACGAACGGAGCGATGCCTCCGCCGGAGGCCACTGGGTGGAAGGACACCGTCACGGTGCGCGCCCGCGAGAACGCGCAGATCATGCTGAAGTGGGAAGGCTACCCAGGCGTCTTCGTCTTCCACTGCCACGTCATCGGGCACGAGGACAACGCGATGATGGCCCAATACGAGATCCTGCCATGAGCCGCGTCATCCAGGCAGCGTACGTGGCGGTCGCCGCGTCCACGATCCTCCTCGTCGCGTGCAGCAAGGAGCGCCCCGAGGGTGGCGCGACGCTCGCCGCGACGGCCGAGAAGGCGCCGCCGGCGCCGGCGACGAACGCGGCCGTCCGGCCGAATTACTGGCAGGACATCGGCCCCCTCTTCCGAGACAAGTGCATCGACTGCCACGGCGACGCGACCGCGGCCGGGTTCGTGTTGAGCTCGTACGACCACGTCCTCGCGCGCGCGTCGATGGTGCGCCACGCCGTCGCCGGGAGGCACATGCCTCCGTGGGGCATCGAGAGCGGCTGCGGGACGTTCGACCACGACCCGGGGCTCGCAGCCGATCAAGTCGCGCTCGTGACGACGTGGATCGACAACGGGATGCCCGAGGGGGACCCGCGGTCCGCGCCTCCGCCGACGCCGCGCAAGGAGCTCGTCCAGCCGCTCGCGGGGCCGCTGACGACCCTCTCGTTCGGGCAGGGCTACGAGCCCGGACCCGGCGATGCCATCGACCGATGCTTCCTCGTCGAGGGCGCAGACGTCGCCGCGGGCTTCGTGACCGGTCTCTCGCTCCCGCGCGACGCGGGGCTGCGTCAGGTCACGCTGTTCGCCGTCGACACGGACTCTGCGGCCGATGCCGCTCGTGCGCTCGACGCCGCGGACGCCGAGCCGGGCTTCCGCTGCCCGACCCAGCGGCTCGCCAACACGCGCGTCCTCGCGTCGGTCACGTCCGGCGAGCCGGTTCTCCGTCTCCCCTCGGGGACGGGCTTCGCGCTCACCGCGAAGCAGCGGTTCATCGCTCAGACGCAGTTCGAGATCCTCTTCAGCGATCGCTCCATTCGACGGGGCGAGATCTCGCTCCTCGTCGAGGCGAACGCGCGGCCGGCCCGCTGGGTCGAGGTCCGAGCCGATGCCTCGAAGGTGAAGACGAACGAACGGGCCGCGACGATCGAGGAGTGGTCGGTCATCCAGGGGGCGGGGCAGGTCTACGGCGTGTACCCGTTCATGCGACGTCTCGCGACGAGCCTCCAGCTGCGGATCGACCGTCCGGAGGGGCGCGGAAGACGCTGCATGATCCAGCAGACTTCGTGGCAATATCCGATGCTCCGCGTGCCTCGCTTCTACACGAGCCCGATTCCTCTCGAGGCTGGGTCACTCGGTGTCCTCAGCTGTCGTTACAACACGCTGGAGTTTTCGGCGGTGGCTGCGGGCGTGAGCCGTGCCGTCGACGAGGAGTGCGCAGCGCTGCTTTACCTAGTCGACTGAGGCCGACCCTCGGGACCCTGATGAGCCAACGGACCATCGCGATACTCGCAGCACTCTTGACGTTGCTCCTGCGGTCGTCGCGAGCGCTCGCGCAGCCGGCCGGCGACGTCCCGAAGCCCGCGCCCGCGGTGAACGGGGATCCCGCGAAGGCGGGGGCTCCGGCCGCCGGCGCCGCGAAGGCGGATCAGGGGAAGGGCAACGACGGGAGCGCCTCGTCGATCTCGCCGACGGACGCGCCGAAGCCGGGCTACTCGGACGTCGGCGGCTGGGTCGTCGACGAGAAGGACCAGAAAGCCTGGCTCGTACCGTTCACGAACATCAGCCTCGACGCGCAGGGCTTCGCCGGCCCCGGCGTGTCCCGCTACATGCGCAACGACGGCACCGGCCTGCAGCCGGGCTTCGTCGCCTCGACGCTCCGCCTAGGTCTTCGCGGAAAGGTCGTGAAGAACTACTCGTACTTCCTGCTCTTCGACATGGGGAGCTCGAACGCGCAGGGGCCGCTCCAGACGCCGGTGTTCCGCGGCGGCTTCATCGATGCGTTCATCGGCTATCGCGTCAACGACTTGCTCCAGTTCCGCCTCGGCCACTACACGCCGCCCTTCGGCATCGAGGGAACGCGCGGACTGCCGGCCTACGACTTCATCCGGCAGAGCCGCACGAGCGCCCTCGCCACGGGCAAGGACACGGGCCTCACGGTGTTCGGCTACCCGGGGCCCTTCTTCTACGCGATCTCGCTGCTGAACGGTGAGGGCAACACCCTCCCTTCGGTCGACGGGCGCTTCGGCACGTTCGGTCGACTCGTGTATCGCGTCAATCCGAACGGGACGAATCGCGCGCAGCTCGGCGTGTCCGGATCGCTCTCGGGGGGCGAGCCTTCCACGACGTTCCGCGCCGCGCCCCTCGCTGGCCTCAGTACGGAGCGCCAGTACCCGTATTGGAGCAACACGTACCTCACGAACACGGGCGTCCAGCAGATCCCGTCACCCCCGACCGAGATCAACGTCATGCCGTCCGGCCCGGCCCGCCAGTTCGGACTGGACGCCATCGTGCAGCTCGGAGACCTCGATCTCCAGACCGAGGCGTTCTTCATGGACCTCGGGCGCCGGGAGGCGTCCCGGAACGCGTTCGACGCGGACCAGGTGTTTCGCACGGGCGCTCTGTCGGGGTTCGGCTACTACGCGACCGTCAACTACTGGCTCACCCGCGGGAGAATGCTGCGACCGGTCCGCTGGGTGAGCGCCTTCAATGAGCCCGTGCCCCCGCAGGAGCCGTTCGACTTCCGCCCCGCCATCGCGGTTCGCGCTCGCGTCGAGCAGCAGTTCCTCGACTACGACTCGATCTCGCGGTCGCCGCAGGGCACGCTCCGCGGTCTTCTCGACACCTACACGACCCGCCTCCGCTCCGACTCGCTGCAGGTGGCGCTCGCCGTTTGGTTCAACAAGTACATCCGCGTCCAGGCGCAGTACGGGCTCTTCTACTTCCCCGCAGATCGCATCGCCGACCGGGGGCGCGGCTCGGAGCGACGGCTCAACAACCAGGCCCTCGCGCCGGGCGCCGTCACGCGCGGTGAAGCCCAGACGCGACCGCCGACGAACGTCCCTGCCGACATCGGCTTCGGCGAGCCCAAGTACTACCAGCCCTACGACATCAACGCGCGCGAGCTCCACGAGTTCGTCCTCAACACCATGCTCCTCTTCTGAGCTTCGCGCGGGGGGAGCTTCGCGCGGGGGGCCCTTGTGCCGCCGTCGACGAGGCGGCGCGAGGGCTCGCGACGAAACCTCAGACGTCGGCGAGGCGACGGGCGGCGGCGGAGACGAGGGTGCGAACCCCTTCGCTCGCGTGTTCGGCCATGACGAAGGCGATCTGGACGGCGGACTGGACCGTCTCGGGTGTCGCTCCCGTCATCGCCTCTCCGAGGAGCGCCTCGGCCTCCGCAGGCGACCACGCGGAGAGGAGGACCATCGCGCAGGTTCGGACCTCCGCGTCGGAGTCGTAGAGCGAACGCCGGACATCGTCCGCGAACATGTCGAGCTTGCACAGCGCGACGGCGACGAGGCCGCTTCGACGCTCCGCAGCGTCCTCGCTCGCGAGCAGCTCGTGGACGACCCCTCGCGCCATCAGGTGCGAGGGCAGCGACCCGAGCAGGAGGGCCGCGGCGCGCGAGCGGACCGCGTGCTGCTCGTTGTCGAGCGCGGCTTCTAGCGCATCCTGCGACAGCTTCGGGAACCGCGCGATGGCCGTGTCGAGCAGCTCGCGCTTCCTGGGCTCGCTCGCGGTGCGCGCGTGGTCGAGGATGAGCGGCACCGTCACGAGCGAGAAATCGACGAGCCACGAGACGAACTCGCGGCGGAGCTCGTCGCCGGAAGACGACGAGCCGGTCTCGAGCGTCTCGAAGAGTCGCATGAGACGTGAGGCGAAACCGTCCATCCCGCTACGGATGTGGACCTCCGACTCCGGGGGAGGTCGCCGGGACGTTCCGGTCTTCGCGCCCGTCTCGATGTTCATCTCGAGGTACCGCGCGATGCGCGCTCGGAGCTTGCCGCGCGCGACGACCTCGTCGATGCCGCCGTACGCTGCCGCCGCCGCGCTCGTCAATCGATCCTCCTGGACGGGGAGGCCGGCGAGCTTCATCACGCGAGGCCCCGCGAACGCGATGAGCGCGTGCGGCTCGGCGAGCACGACGGTCCCGCGTGTGGCGTAGCTTCCGAGCGCGCCGCCCGTGCACGGGTCCGCGAGAATGGAGATGTACGGGAGGTTGCGCTCGGCGAGACGCAGGACCGCCGCGTTCGTCTTCGCCATCTGGGCGAGGCCGAGCGTGCCCTCTTGCATGCGCGCCCCGCCGGAGGAGGTCACCGCGACGAGGGGAAGACTCTTGTTGCGCGCGAGCTCGCAGATGAGGCGCATCTTCTCGCCGCAGACCGCCCCCATCGTTCCGCCGAGGAACCCGAACTCCGACGCGGCGACGGCGACGCGACGTCCGCTGATCTTCGCGAAGCCGACGCGGAGCGCCTCGTTGGCTCCGCTCGCCGCTCGTGCTGCCGCGCGCTGCTGCCGATACTCGGGAGTCTCGTAGCCGCCGTCCTCGAGGTGCTCGAGGTCGAGGTCTGCGTGCAGCTCGTGGAAGCTGCCTTCGTCGCAGATCAGCGCGAGCCACTGGAGCGCCGAGAGGCGCTCGCCGTACCCGCAGATCGGGCACGCCCAGCCGCTCGAGCGGAAGTCTGCCTTGGGGAAGACCGTGCCGCAGCCGCCGCGCTTCTTCGGACAGAGGATCTGCGGGTCCTTGGACGCGACCGAAGACGGAGGCACGCCGGTCCCGCGGTCCGAGCGCGCGTTCGCCGCGGAGAAGTACGCGTACTGGAGCAGCCCCAGCACCCCGTCGTCCCCCACGCCTATGTTCACGAGGCGCTTCACCGGCGGCTCACCGATGGGAGCGACGGCCGGTGCTGCGCGCATGTGCGCCGACGTGGCGACCCGCTCGGAGAACGGCGACGAGTCGACCTCCGACTCGGTGTCGGAGACCGATTCGAACGGTGCGCGACGCTTGCGGCCGAGGCTCAGCATCGTCTGGAGGCGCTGCTTCAACCGGGCCGGCGCGGAAGCGGGCGTGCTCCGAAGCGCCACGACGAGACGCTCGGCGAGCCGTGCCGCGGCGGCGTCGTGCGCGTCGAATGCCGCTCCGTCGGACCAGTCGACGATCTCGTCGACGACCGCCGCTCGGTACGCGTCCTGCGCGCTCGGCCGGAGGAGCTTCATGGCGTCTCCGACGTGGTCCGCGTCGCGGAAGAGGATCGCGCTGCAGCTCTCCGGCGAGATGACGGAGAAGAGCGCGTCGCTGGCGATGAGCCGTCGGTCGGCGACCTGGAGCGCGAGCGCGCCGCCACTGCCGCCCTCGCCGATGATCGCGGAGACGACTGGCCCCGGGTAGGTGATCATCGCGGAGATGCTCGCGGAGATCGCCCACGCGAGGCGGCGCTCGACGCCGAGCTTCGACGGATCGGCCCCCGGGGTGTCGATGAGCGTGACGACCGCTCGTCCCGACGTGCGCGCGCGTGCGAGCTCGCCCAGGACGAACCAGTAGCCGTCGGCGCGCATCATCCCGTAGTTGACGGCGGCGGCGTCCTCGACGCGCCGGGTCTTCGGCTTCTGCTGCGCGAAGACGAGGACCGGGATGCCGCCGATCGTGCCTTCGCCCGCGATGAGCGCGGGGTCCGGGGACGCGAATGGCGTGAAGTCCTGGACGATGCGTTCGACGATGTCCGAGCTACGGATCCGTCTCGGGTCACGAACGCTACGGAGGAGCTGGAGGTAGTCGGCCATGATCGGTTCGCGACCGCTCATTGTCGCGGTCGCCAGGGTTCCCTGCCAAGCTTCTCGTGGACGGCCACTCGACAATGTGGACGGCGCGTCCAGCCCCGAGAGGAACGAAGAGAGCGTATCTCGTCTTGCAATCGACGCGAGAACTCGGTGGACTGGTGCTGATGTCCGAGTCTCGAATCTGCTCCCGCCTTCGTCCGCTGGCCACGATGGCTGCCGTCGTCGCCCTGGCGCTCCCCGCTGGAGCGTGTGGGGGCGCCGTGGCGATGGACAAGTCGGCGGAGTCTTGCTTCGTCAACGCGCCCTGCACCCCTCCCGCCATGCGATTCGACCCGTCCTTCGCGGAGGGGATGCGCACCGCCTTCCAGGGCCCGGCGAACGCGGCGGCGCTCCTCAACCATCCCGCCCTCCGTGGCATGATGGTGCGGGAAGCGGCCGACAGCCCGGCGGCCGTGCTCGAGACCGCCCGCGCCCGCGCCCAGCGCCGGATGCCCACCTGGAGAGCGCTCGATGTCTGGCGCTCACGCGGACCCGAGCTCATCGCGGCGGCGGACGAGGCCGGCGCCTATCTGCCGAGGCAAGTCGCGACCTTCCCGGGCACCATCTACCTGGTCGCGGGGCACAGCTCCGTGCCGCGGCCGCCCGACCTGCTGTTCGACGTGACGCTGCCACGGTTCGAGCAGGCGCCGTCGTCGGTTCCCTATCACGTGACGCACGAGGCGCATCACATCGGCTTCACTCGGCTGCGTTCGCTCCCCGTCCTCAACACGACGCGAGACCTCGGCGGCGTGCGCTCCGTCGTCTGGGCGCTGACCCAGATGGAGGGCATGGCGGTCCACGCGGCGCGCGCCCGGCAGCTCGCCGACCCGTCGGGGCAGAACGACTTCGACTACGAGACGTACGGGTCGGAGGAGGGGGCCGCGCGGGCGACGAAGCGCTTCGCCGCGTGGATGGCCTGCCTGAACGAGCGCACCAAGCCGGACGAGCTCACGCCCGTCCTCGACGCGCTCGCCTCCGGGGAGCGCCTCTACTTTCGGTTCGGAGCGCTCGTGTCCGCGCGCATCGAGGCCGCTTCGGGGCGCGACGCGCTCGTCGCGACGATTCTCCAGCCCGAACGCTTCGTGGGCGAAGCAGAGGGCTTGCTCCGCACAGCGGGTCCCGTGGTGTGTGCGCTTGGTGAGAGCCAGCAGATCCTCCCACATCAGGACTGAGCCGGATGTCGGTGAGGGGGGAGGCGTCGCGGCCTTTGGCTTTCAAGTTGCCAACCGTCGACGCGTTTCCTTAGTCTTGTGAGAGATTCGATGGAGAGAGGGCGAACGATGCGACTGGGCAATGCGCTTACGATGAGCATGGTGGCGGGGGTGGTCTTCATGACTTCGGCGAATGCGTTCGCGCAGCCGGACACGCCACCGCCGGCTGGCACGACGCCCCAGACGACGGGGCCGGCCTCGGCGGGGACGCCTGCGGACGGCCATGAGTCCGACCCGAAGAAGGAGGAGGCGCGGCAGCGATACAACCGCGGCCTCCAGATCTACCAGGAGGGCAACTACGAGGCGGCCCGCGTCGAGTTCGAGCGCGCGTACCAGCTCGCGCCGAGCTACCGCATCCTCTACAACATCGGCCTCTGCTACGAGCAGCTCGGCGACTACGTCCAGGCCCAGTCGATGCTCAAGCGCTACCTCGAGCTCGGCGCGGCGGACATCAACGACGAGCGTCGCCGTGAGGTCGACAAGGAGCTCGCGCAGATCCGCCCGCGTATCGCGCGCGCGACGCTGATCATGAACACGCAGGGCGTCGAGCTCCTCGTCGACGACACCTGCGCGACGGACCGCGACAGCGCGAGCGTCAACTGCGGTGTCACGAACGGCAGCACGCGACAGATCCTGCTGAACCCTGGTCGTCGTCGCATCACGGCGCGCAAGGCGGGGTTCCTCCCGGAGACGCAGGTCGTCACCGTCGCCGGCTCCGACAACCTCGAGGTGCGCCTGAACCTCAAGGAACTGCCGAAGATGGTCGAGAAGAAGTCGAACCCGTACACGCTGCCGATGTACATCGGCTTCGGTCTCACCGCCGCGGCCGCGGGGACGGCGATCGTCACAGGCGTGCTCGCGCTCGACGCGAAGGACGAGCGAGAGGCGGCCGTCGAGCGCTTCGGCGTGACGCGGCAGGAGCTCGACGACGCGAAGGACAAGACCCAGACGCTCGGGACCGTGAGCGACGTCGCCTGGATCGGCACGGGCGTCTTTGCCGCCGCTTCCGCGTACTTCACGATCAAGGCGATCGGCTGGAAGGACGACAGCGCGAAGATCGAGGTCGGGATGGGCCGCGTCGGGCTGTCCGGTCGCTTCTGAGCGTGAGCGCGTCGCGGCGCGCCCATCGGTTGTCGCTTGCGAGTCGATTGTGGACGATCCGTCTGCACGACTCACGCGTTGAACCGATGGTGCGTGGCCGCGAATCTCGGAGCGCCGGGGACGTCGGCCCCGACGAGGCCCTCCGGCACGCGGAATGCCTCTAGAGGGAGGGCGGTGCCCTTGTTGCACCAGCGGTCCACGGCGTCGAGTGGGCGAGGAGCTTCTAGAGAATGTTGAGCGCGGTGCGTCGGTCCTGGAAGGCGGTTTCTCTCGTCGTGGCTGCGCTCGGCGGAGCGGTGGCGTGCTCCAGCGGAGAGCAGGCGGGCACCACCAGCCCCAGCGAACAGATCGCAGCCTGCGAGGCCGGCATGACGATCGACCGCTTCAAGGAGCTGGTCGTCGTCGAGGACAGCGTGACGAACGACCCGCGGTCGCTCAACGGTCGGAACGGCCCCTGGAGCTTCCGCTACGCGCTCGAGTCGATGATGCCGGTCGGCGCCGACCCGACGGCGTTCGTGAACGAGTGGCTCGACACGTGGGCGAACACGACCCGGGTGAACGGGTTCCAGACCGACATCGAGTCCCGGGCGTCGGGCATGCAGGACACCCTCGTGTGCCCGTGGCTGCGCTCGTCGCCGTCGAACAATTGCGACGTGAGCTGTACGACCTGTACGGCGCGCGTCTTCGACATGGCGAAGGCGCCCTTCCGTCTCGTCGGCTTCGCGAACCGCGTCGACCTTCGGCTCCGTTCGGACTCCGTCTCGCCGGCGGGAGAGTCCCGCCTCGTCTACGCGTTCACGAACGGCCCGGCGGACGACCCGGCATCGCAGCCGATGCCAGGGACGATCATCTTCGAGTACGGGCTCCCCGTCGACGTGCTCACGCCGAAGCAGTGGGCGGAGGCTTGGCATCACCTCGGCACGCACAAGTCGTTCGACGAGCCGTTCAAGGTGGAGCTCGAGCAGCTGACGGAGCGCTTCGTGAAGCGCGGGATGTGGCCGTCGCGTCCGAACGGTGCCGCCATCGCGCAGATCCGCACGAACGAGTCGGTGTTCAACTGGATCTGGCAGCTCCGTCAGTTCGAGCTGACTCCCGACGGCGCGCTCCGCCTGGCGACCGTCCAGGGCACGCCGGGCGTCACGCTGAACAACAGCGCGACCCTCCGCGACTTCGTCATGCAGAACAAGGACAAGCTCCGCGACGACCTCGCCGTGATGCCCAAGTTCATGCAGGCGGGGTCGGCGGATCAGTTCCTCTACCGCTGGAACGTCCCCGGCGTCGACCCCGCCCTACGCGCGGATTTCGCGCGCACGACCTGCAACGGATGTCACTCGGGGGAGAACATCCCCGTCGACGTTGCGTTCCACGTGTCGCCGTATCGCTCGAACGCCGCGAAGCTCTCGCCCTTCCTCAACAACCCTGCGGCGCCGGACAAGGACGAGCTCGCGAAGCGTGCGCGCCTGCTCGCCGCCGAGCTCTGTCAGTGACGAGCCGCGGCGAGCGGCGTGCCCCGCGCCCGGCTCAGGGGCAGATCGCGGGGGGCGCGCCGGTCGTCGTCTTCGACTCGTCGTCGAAGACGTAGCCGAGACGGACCAGCGCGCGCGGGGGCGTCGCGGTAGCGGCCGTGAAGCACGAGAGCTCCGCCGAGCCGGGATGGTCGCCCAGCTCGTCGAAGTGGTAGGTGCCGAAGACGCCGTGGAAGTCGATCGTCTTGCCGGCACCCACGAGCCCCATACCCGTCGGGAGACTCTCCGGCCCCCACTTGACGACGTCGCCGCCGCCCAGGCGGCGGATCGCCTTCGAGATGTTCGGCCCGGTGAGCGGCTCGGCGCCCAGCGAGGCGATGGCGTACGCGAACATGTACGCGCCGTCGTACGCGGCCCAGGCCTTGTCGCCGATGACGGCGGTCGCCAGCTCGGGCCGGTAGCTCTTCAGGCGCCGGTCGAAGTCGTCGGCGTCGGCCTGCACGAAGCCGAGGGGCAAGTTGAACGGCGCGAAGAGCCGCGTACGAAGCTCCTCCGCGCGTGCCGCCGGGAGCGCGAACATCGCGGCCTGGGCGAGCGCGTTGCCGCCCGAGCTCGCCCAGAACTGCACCGGCAGCGGGATGTCCGCCGGCCACTGACGATTGGCGGGGCCGAAGAGCGTGCCGGCCTGCTGGCTCGGCAGGACCCAGATGATCACGTGCGGGCGAAAGGTCCTGAGCTCGCCGATCGCCTCGGCTGATTTCTGGTACGCGTTCGGCTGCCGGATGACGTCCTGGAGATCTCCGACGTTGACGCGACGGAACGTGCCTTCCGCCAGGTTCGTCGCGAGGTCCTTGCCGTTCATCCGAACGTCGAGGCGCGTGAAGATGCTGTTGTAGCCGATGCCGAAGTTGTCGTTCGTCACGGCCATCGCGACCTTGAGGGGCTCGTCGGCAGCCTTGACGCCCGCCGCGATCGCGGCCGCGTCCGCATGCTCGGAGAGCCACTTCGCGAGGAGCCCGACGGTCGATTCCTCGCTCATCACCGTGCGGAAGACGAGATCGGAGTCCGCGAGGTCGGAAACTCCGACCTGTACGCCCGTGGTGAAGGTGGGGGTTCCGGCAGGGATGAACACCTGCGTCAGCGTCTCGAGGATGCTCGAGGACGAGAGTGGACCGAACAGTCCGGTGATCGGGATCGTCGTCAAGTGCTTCGACTGTCGGAGCGCGTCGTTCAGCGACGCTCCGTTCTGCGCAGCATCCGCAGGACAGGAGACGACGACCATCCTCCGGCGCGGACCTTGGGGCTGGGCAGGTGGCAGGCCGCCCATGGTCTCGTTGATCTCGTCGACGGCCATCGAGACCGCGTTGATGTTGAAGACTCCGTTGAGGTTCGCGACCGTCGTCAGCCCGAAGACGATCGTGCTGTCATCCGCGACGTAGGCCGGATTCCCCAGGATCGACGTGCACTCCGACGACAGGAGGCTCGTACACCTACCGTCGCTCTTGCGACAGACGGACGGATCTCCGCTCGCGCGATCGATGCATTCGCGGTTCGTCGAGCAGCTGCTGGCCTCGACCTGCAGCTTGACGCAGGTTCGCTCGGGCGAGCAGGTGGTGTTCGCGAACGCAGGGCCGCGCGCGAGACAGTCTTCTTGCGAATGGCATTGAGACGACGTGCCGTCCGTCATCGATACGCATGCGCCGGCGACACTTCCCCAAATGGCAACGACCGCAATCGCGGTCCGACGATGAATCATGCTCTCCCCCCCCGGGTTGAAATCGCGTGTCAGCTCACGAGAGCATGTTGGACTCGTCTACTTGACCTCGATGGCGTGGCAGGTTCCGCATCCCTTCGAGCCCCTTGGGTCATCCGGCGCGTCCTTCCGGCCCATCGCGACGTTCATCTCCGGGACGACCTTCTCGGCCATCCACTTCGCGACCTGAGGGCGCTCCTTGAAGGCCGTGAGCTCGCCGCCTTTCATCGTGAGCACCGGCAGGTGCTCCTTCGTCGTCTTCATCTGCGGCCCGTGGCAGCTCTTGCACCCGAACGAGCCGTACTTGGCCGCGTCGACCGCCTGGAACGCCTTCAGAAGGCGAGGCTTCACGTTGGCGCGCATGAACGCCGTCTTCTCCTCGCGCGTGAGCGTGTCCGCCCAAGCTGCGGGCACCGGTACGGCGGAGGATCCGGCGGTGGAAGGCGCGCTCGAGCCGGAGCTCGCGGGCGCCGGGGCGAGCGTCGAAGCACCAGCGTCTGCGCCCGCCGGCGCCTCGGCGACCGGCGGTTTCACGACGCGCTCCGGCGCTGCCGGCGCGCACGCGAGGAGAGCCGCGCCGACGCCGGCTGACCAAGCGACGGTCACCGCGCGTCGGCGGACGCGTTCATCTGGAATTCGACGACTTCGACTCCATACGCCCATGGTGTCTCGGTCGCATTGCCTCACATTCTCTGGCGCCGGTCAAGGTACCGAGCTGCGCCAGAGAGTCCGCAGGGGGACGTGACGGTTCACTTGTCCACGGTGAGCACGCCGAACACGTCCCCCGCCTTGGCCACGCAGCTCGCGATCTCGGACGGCGTGCCGCCCTTCGTCCGGCACGAGACGACCGCCTCGGCCGCCACCGCCGTCGCAAAGCTCGGCGTGAGGCGGGCGCCCGGGACCGCGCCCTCGACGAAGGGGAATCGCGGCCACTCGACCCCCTTCGAGACGCCGGCGCCGGCGCGCACGATCGGCAGGACGTACTTGGGGGCGTGGATGCGCGAGCCGTTCCGGATGAACGTGAGTCGGGCAGACTCGCGCGCCTCGCCCGTCCACAAGGAGTCGATGAGCGCGTTGGCGAACGCCTCGCGCGTTTCGGACGCCATCGCGGTTCCGCGCGGAGGCATGCTCCCGTAGGCGACGCGGCTCAGCATGTGCTCGACGACATTCCTGTCGAACTTGCGCTTGTTGGAGCCCCAGTCGTCATGACAGTTGCTGCAGACGTTCTCGACCGTGCTCGCCGCCGCGTCGGCGAGCACGATCTCCGGACCCGTGCTCGGTGGCGTGGGCGGTGCCTTCAGCGAAGGCTTCTTCGGCGTGTCCGCATAGAGGCGCGCGTCTGCGTGCATCCGCAAAGCCGAGCGCATGACCTCTCGGAAGGGCTTCGCGGACGAGAGCTTCGCGAGCGAGCCCACGACGTCGGGCTGCTCGTCTCCGAGCACGTGCTTCACCGTGCGCCTCGCGATGCACTCGTGGAATTCGGGCTGTACGACGGCGATCTCGGCGAACGCCCTCGGGCTCAGATCTCCGTCGGTCCGCTTGTCCTTGAAGTTCCGGATGTACACGGTGCCGCGGCCCTTCTTGTGGAGGCCGTCGACGAAGTGGGCATCCGTCCGGATGTCGCCGAAGCCGCGGAAGAATTGAGCCGCGTGATCGAGCCGCGCGTGGCAGTCGGTGCACCCCGGCGCGCTCACGAGCTGCTCCCAACCCTCGCCGGCGCGGATGTTCGCGCCACGTAGCGAGAGGACGGTCTCCGTCTTCACGCTCTGACTCTCGACCCCCGTGCACCAGAGACCTTCCGTCATGTCGGCCATGTTGCCGCGCAAGCCGGTGTGCTTGTAGACGCTGATCGGCGTCGTGAGGATTCCCGCGTGCTGGCCCGTGATGCGCTCGTTGCGCTCCGCCCACTTCCCCGTCGCGGGCCACGCCTTCAACCCCTCCAGGAGGCCGCTCGCGTCCTCACGAACCTCGGCCTCCCAGCGCCTGAGCACGAACTCGGCGTTGCGATCGCGGTAGGTCGCCTGCGAGAGATACGCATCGCGCGGCGCGCGGTCGCCCTTGATGATCTCGCGCAGCGTCGCCCGTACTTCGTTCGCGAGACTGTCTCGGACGGACATGAAGGTCGTCTCGTCCGGGTAGCAGCGCATCATCGCAGGGCCGCAGCCGCACCACGAGGTCTCCTTCGGGCGCGCGGGGTCCGGGGCGTTCTGGTTGCCGTCACAGAACCCGCCTTGCGGGCTCCGGAAGCGCTCGGGTCGGTAGGCCTCGGGGCAGACCTTCACCTCTTTGCTCGGGTCCCACCACGGCGTGACGGTGACGGCCTCCGTCGGCTTGCAGGCTTCGCGGAGGTAGAGCGGCGCTCCCTTGTCGCCGCCACGCAGGAGCCACGACCGCATGATCACGTGATGACCGACCTGCGTCGCGAGCTGCCCGGCCATGAGGTCAGGGCCGACCTCGTTGGCGAAGCCGTCACTCGCGAGGAGCTTGTCGATGAAGGCGTCGACCGCTCTGGGGTCCTTGGCGATCTTCTGCGTCCAATCCGCGACGTCGGCCTGCGGGAGCGGCTTCCCTGTCGCGAGGAGCGACATCTCCGTCAGCGCTTCCGGGCGGGGGGCTCCGCGGGCTCGCTCGACGGCGCCCTGCTTGCTCGTGGAATCTCCGGCCTGCGGAGCCACGGGGCCGGAGCGCGGCGCACCGCATGCGGCGAGGGCCGCGAGGAGGAGAGAGCCGACGATGAACCCAGTTCCGATTCGATGCATGGATCCAGCTCCGGTTCAGGCGCCCAAGAACGAGAGAACGCGACCCGCATAGCCGTTCGGGCCTGGGTCGATCCCGCGCAACGCGAGGATGGTCGTCCCGACGTCTTCGATGTTCGGACGGATCGGATTCGGGCCGCCCGGCTTGCCCGTCGAGGTCGCGATCGGGAGCGCTTCCATCTTCCGACCCGTCTGACCGAACGCCTTGCCTGCCGCGCAGCGGAAGGTCGGGCCCGTGAAGATCATCGGGTACTCGGGGAGATGGTCCTTGCCGCCGGACTCGTTGATGAGCGGGAAGCGGCCCATCTCGCTGCTCACCATCACGTCGGTGAGGTCTGCGAGTGAGCCGCGCGCCGTGCTCCTCTTCGCGAGCTCGTCGAGGAAGCGGATGTACATGGGCACGAAGAGGCCCGTCCATCGCTCCTGGCGCGACGCATTGCTGAAGTGCGCGTCCCACTCGAGACCGCCGATCTGTACATGAGCGGTCGCGGTGAGGTCGTGCTCGATGAGCCAGAGGGCTCGCTGGAGGAACGTGGCCATCGCCTGCGCGTCCTGCACGGTGGACCACTGCTCGACCTTGAACTTCGGCGTCGTCGCCAGCTTGGCCATCAGCGCGGCGGACGTGCGGAGCGTCTTCGCGTCGCCAGCCGTCGCCGCCGACGCCTTCTCGACGAGCGTCCGTGACGCCAGCGTGAGCTCCTCGGGCGACAGCGCGTCGAGGACGTCGAGGAGCGTGCGCCCGCCGCGCGTGTCCATCATCTGATCGCCTCCGCCTGGGATCGGCGCGAGCGTCGAGCTGAACATGGCATCGGAGTAGACGGACGCCAACATGACGCCGAGGTTCACGCTCCCGAGCGGCTGCGAATCGCGATGCGAGCCGAGCACCGACGTGAAGGTCGGCATCTCCGAGGCCGCGTCGAGCTTCAGGCGCGACAGCCGCTGGTGCCCCGTCGGGTGGCCGACCGTCCCGGAGTAGACGCCGTTCACGATCGTGAGGCGCTTGGCGAAGGGGCGGAGCTTCGCGAAGTGCGGGCCGAAGCGATGCCCGTCGGCTTCGACGATGGCGGACGGACCGTAGGGCACATCGACGCGGCCCTCGATGTCTCCCTTCACCTTCGGGTCGGTCGTGTAGACGCTGTCGATGCCGCCACCGAGCGCGATCTGCACGAAGTATCGCGCCGAGTCGCGCGATGTCTTCGCGCAGAGTCGAACGCCTCCTTCCGCGCGCGCCCGTGCTGCCAGGGTCGTCGCGCAAGCGATCGCCACACCAGAGAGAAAGTGTCGTCGCGCCAGCATCGAGGAAGACGTCATCGGACCCCTTCGCGTTCCCGGACCCAGCTTCGTTCGCGTGAGCATGAACGCGGCACCTGCGCGTTCGGCTTTCGGACGCTGGACTCCCAAAGGTAATGATCTCGGTCTCCGCAACATCCGTCAATCCCGTGGACCGACGAACGCACCGTCATCGCGCCGTCGCGACGCGGAAGCCGGGCTCGTGTGCGCCTCGCGCCGACGTGGCGCAGGTTTGAAGGTGCGTGTGCGACCGGGCCTGCGGCCGCGCTCGGATCAGAAGCGGAAGAGCGCGCCGGGGCTGGCAGCCTTCGGCTTCGCCTTCGCAGGCGCGTCGTTCGGGGCGATCCAGGCGAGGAGCGCGCCCACGGCGAGGGTGCCGGCGACGATGAACGCGGCCGTCGAGAAGGCAGCGTACGAGCGGGTCTCGCTCAGCCCGTCGCTCGTGGGCATCGCCTCGTAGTCGCTGTTCGCGCCCATCGCCTTGACGCCGAGGAACGTCCCGGCGCCCGCGGCAACGACGCTGGCGCCGAGCACGCCGATGATCTTCACCGTCCTGCTCGGACCGACGGATTGGGAGAGGACGGCCGGGTCGTTCTTGCCCTTGCCTTCGGCCTTGTCCTCGCTCGGGGGCTTCTCTCCGGTCGGCTTCGGAGGCAGCGCTGTCCCGTCGCTGGTGGTCTGGACAGCGTCCGTCGCGCGCACCGTCTGCTGCGCGTAGGCGAGGTGCGTACCGGGGCGCGCGAGCAGGAGGACTGCCAGCGTCGAGACGAGCGCCTTGCACACAAAGGAGTTCTTCATCCGCGTATCCCTCTTCCTCGTGCGAGCCTACCGCAGAAAGCGCTCGTGATGATCGATGCGCGCGTGCGAGCGATCAGCGTCGCAGCGGCCGGAGCGGTCGGAGCGACGCCGAGGACGTCGAGGAGGACGGCTCCTCGTCCTCGAAACCGGGATCGGCCAAGCTGCTCGCCAGCGCCTCCTGGAACGATGCCGCGTCGCGGAAACGCCGCCGCTCGTCCCGCGCGATCGCGATGTAGACCACGCGCTCGAGCTCCGCGGGCAAGGTCACGCGCGCGTCGACGAGGCGGAGCGGCGGGCCGTTGAGCACGAGCGCGCCACCCTCGCCCGTCGCGAAGGGATGCGTCCCGGTCAGCAGCTCGAAGAGCACCACGCCGACGGAGAAGACGTCGATCCGTGGCGTCTCGGTCCCGTAGCACGCATACTCTGGCGCCATGTAGGGAGGGCTGCCGGGTACGCGGCCCGGGCGTGTCAGGCGCCGCCCCGCCGAGGCCTCCTTCGCCAGCCCGTAGTCGATGAGCTTCGGCAGGGGAGGGCACCCGATGCGGTCGACGACGAAGATGTTGCCCGGCTTCAAGTCGCGATGCAGGACGCCCTGGAGGTGCCCCGTGTGCACCGCCGACAGGACCTGGACGATCAAGTCGACGGCGCGAGCCGGCTTCAAACGCTTCGTTCGTCGCATCCGCTCGAGAATGGTCTCTCCTTCGAGCTTCTCCGTGACGAGGAACGGGCCGATGTCGTCCCGCTCACCGTAGTCGTACACATCGAGGATGTTCGGGTGGCGCAGCTTCGTGAGGAAACGCGCCTCCTGTCGGAGACGTTGCGTCGCGGCGCGATCGCTCGGATCGTGGACGATCTTCACGGCGACCGTGCGATTGAGCGGCAGGTTCAGCGCCTCGAACACGACGCCGAGGCCGCCTCGCCCGATGACGCGATCGAACCGATAGCGCTGCGAGACGACGGTGCCGAGCAGAGGGTGAGTCGGCGCGGGCACGTTGTGGAGCCCGCCCTGCATCGCCTTGCCGGTGTTCGGACAGAGGACGGCGCCGAGGGCGTGCGGGCTACCGCAGTGAGGACACCATTGGATTCCGGGCTGCATCGACTCACTTCTTCCAGGGGTCGGCGTTGTCGATCGGAAGTCGCTCGGGCGAGACGGACGAGGAGGGCGACGGCGAGGGCGACGGCGAGGGCGAGGGCGCGGGCGACGGACGCGCCTCGCTCTTCGTCGCCGGCGCGGCACGCCCGGCAGAGGCGCGCATGCGCGGGAGCTCGTGTGGCGCTGCGGGCGCGCGCGAGGGCGCGTGCGAAGGGGAGGCTCCACCGCGCGACGAGGTCAGCACCTTCGACCACGGCTGGACGTCGCGTACGGGATGGTTCGCACGTGCGCTCGTGGTGGGCACGCGAGGCGACGACTCGAGGAAGGCGAGCACGGCGATCGCGAGGGCCGCCCCGAAGACGCTGGCGATCTCGCGCAGCCTTCCGCGCGGGGCGGATGCTCCCGAGGTCCCGTCCGGCAGAACGAGCCTCGGCTCACTTACGCGGTTCGGCATCGACGCTTGCGACGGTGGCGCGAGGACGATGGTTTGCTGCTGCAAGGTCGTCTCGTCGACCATCGTGCGCTCGTCGCTCGAGTCGCCCTCGTCGAGGGCAGGCGCGACGTGATCGTCCTCCGCCTGCCACGCTTCGGCTGCTTGCGAGACGTGCTTCTTGAGCTGCTTTCGATCGCGCGCGAAGAGGGATGTCACCAACGACACGAGCTGCTTTCGTGCGATCCGCTCGTGCTCGACCAGCAAGGGCTCGATCGCGTCGCGCATCGCCGCGGCGCTCTGGAAGCGGTCGGCCGGGTCGAACGCCAGCGCCGTCCTGCAGATCCGGTCGATCTCGACAGGGACCTCCTGCGCGACGTCTCGCGGCGACGTCGAGTACTCGCCGCGCCCGAGCCGATTCATGATCTCGTGTTGATCGAGCGCGTTCGGCCAGAAGCGCTTCTTCGTCGCCAGCTCCCAGAGGAGCAGGCCCATGGTGAAGACGTCGCTCCGCGCGTCGATCCCGACGCCTCGCACCTGCTCCGGCGCCATGTACCGGACCTTGCCCTTGACGACGCCGACATGCGTCTGGGAGGCGCGGTCGAGCGCTTTGGCGACACCGAAATCGAGCACTTTGCCGTGCCCATCGTAGGTGACGAAGATGTTCTGCGGGCTCACGTCACGGTGGACGATCCCCAGAGGGCGGCCCTCTTCGTCGACGAGCGTGTGCGCATAATCGAGCCCCGCCAGCGTGTCGGAGAGCACGGCGAGCAACGCCGCCATGGGGATCTCCACGGCCGCGTCTTTGGCTCGGCGCAGCAACGCGTGGAGCGGCTGGCCCTCGAGGAACTCCATCACGAGGAAGTGCTCTCCGTCGCTCTCGCCGACCTCGTAGAGCTGCACGACGTTCGGGTGCTGCATGCGCGCCGTCACGCGCGCTTCCTCGAGGAGCATGCTCACGAACTCGGCGTCGTCCGCGAGCGACGCTCGGAGCCGCTTGATCACCACCAGCTTGAGGAGCCTCGACCCGAGATGGCTGTCGTTGCCGGCGAGGTAGACCTCGCCCATCCCGCCGCGTCCGAGGTTCGTGATGAGTCGATACTGACCGAATCTCGCGAAGGCCCCCTTGGTTCGCGACTCGGACAGACCATCGAAGGTCACGACGGCGCACCGCCCGTGCCGAGCTCTTCGACGGCGATGACGACGATCGATACGTCGTCCGTGCCGCCGGCCCGACGTGTCGCGCTCACGAGCTCGCGAATGGTCGCGTCACTCGCGCGGTGGCAGCGGATCGTCTGCTCGATGTCCGCGTCGGAGACCGCGCTCGTCAGACCGTCCGAACAGAGGAGGAAGACGTCGCGGGGACGAACGGCGAGGACAGCGACGTCGGGTGACACGTCGTCGCTGACGCCGAGCGCGGTCAGGACACGGCCGCCGCCGCCCGATTTCGCGAGCGAATGGTCGCTCGTGAGGCGCTCGAGTCGCTCGTCGCGAAATCGGTAGCCGCGGCTGTCGCCGACGTGAGCGAGCACCGCAGCCCGGCGATCGCGCGTGAGCTTGAGCGCTACGAGCGTCGCGCACAGGGACGAAGCGCGCTGCGCACGGAGGACGCGCAGCGCCGCGTTCGCTGCCTGGACCGCGCTCGTCACGCGATCGAGGACGCCGGAGAGGGCGACCGGCTCGTCCCCGGAGACCGCTTCGAGGAAGACCCGGACGGAGCTCTGACTCGCGACGTCGGGCTCGGCGTGACCTCCGAGCCCGTCCGCCACGGCGAACGCGACGCCGTCGTCGCTGACGCCCATCGCATCCTCGTTGAACGGGTGGGCGGGGCCGGCGTCCGTACCCGTCGACACCAGGACCCGGCAGGTCGGCGGCCCGTCGCACGTCGGCTGATCGAAGACGGCGAGGTCGCAGTGAAACGTCGCGGCCGTGGCCCGAGCGTCCCGCACTTGCTCGACGGGCCGCCGGAGCATCCGCTCACGACGGCGTACGACGTGACCCCCGAGGGCGACGCCGCACAGCACGATACCCACGACGAGCCCGACCTCCACGTCGCCTCACGACTCCCACTGACGTTCGGAAACGCCCTTACTTCTTCTGGCCCCACGGATCGTTGTTGTCGATCGTGAGCGCGCCACCGTTCGGTCGCCGCGCCGTATCCGCCGCGCTCGGATGGGGGGCCGCGCTCGTCGCGGGCTCCGGCGGCTTCTCGGGGGTCTTGGGCGGCTCGACGCGGTCGGGCTTGCCGGGCGCGGCCGCGATCGCGGGGCGAACCGCGACTGTGCCCATCACCGCGCCGACGGTCGCGGGCGAGGTGGGCTTCACCTTGTCCGACTTCTTCTCGAGCTCGATGGCGATCGTGACGTCTCGATCGAAGATGTGACGCTCGAGGCGAGGGACGTGACCTTCGGCCTCGAAGGAGAGCGTGTGCTCGGCGGTGTCCTTCGGAACGCGGATGTCGAGCGGAAGCTCGCGCTTCGGTCCGTCGTCGATGCGAACGGTGATGCCGGTAGGTCGTCCCGTCACGCGAACCGCGACGCGCTCTGCGGCTGCCGGCGCGGTCGCCGACGCGGGCTCCGTGGTGGCCGTCGTCGGTTGTGCCTTGCCGGTCCGCATGGCGAGCCCGGCCACCGCGAGGAGACCGAGCGCACCTGCGCCGACCGCGTACGGTGCCCACGGGCGCCGCGGGGGCGCCTTCGGCGCCGCCAGGCTCGGGGACGCCGCGCCCTTCTCCTCGACGCTCATCGACACGCCGGTCGGATTCGAGTGCGTGGAATCGATCTGGAGCGGGACGGCGAGGAAATCTCCGCTCTTGCCGTCGTCGACCGCGGCGAGCTGCGATTCGATCACGCTCTTGATCTCCGCGCGCTTGTCGCGGAAGAGGTCGATGAGGAACGGCGCGAGCTGGCGGCGCGCTTCGACGAGCTTCCCGCTCTCCACGAGGTGTTGCTCCAGATCAGCGCGGAAGTCTTCGGCAGTCTCGTAGCGATCGGCCGGGTTCGGCTGGAGCGCGCGCTTGCAGATCCGATCGACCGCGTCGGGCACCGAAGGTTCGACCTCCTGGGGTGACGGGGGAAGCTTGCCGTTGATGAGCGCCTGGACGATCTGGAGCTCGTCGAGGTTCTTCCACAGGCGCCGCTTCGTCGCGGCTTCCCACAACATCACGCCCGCCGCGAAGATGTCCGCGCGACGGTCGATCGCTTGGCCGAGCGCCTGCTCCGGCGCCATGTACCGGACCTTGCCCTTGACGACGCCCTGGCGGGTCTCGGAGGCGCGTCCGGCGGCCTTCGCGATGCCGAAGTCGACGACCTTCACCTGGCCGGCGTACGTCACGAAGATGTTGTGAGGGGTGACGTCGCGATGGACGATTTGGAGGGGAGTCCCGTCGTAGTCCGCCAGCTCGTGAGCGTGATGGAGGCCGGCGAGGGTCTCCATCAGGATCAGGTAGTAGTGCTCCGGAGCGAGCGTCGCGCCGCCTTCGGTCGCGCGCTTGGTGCAACGATGCTGGATGCGATGAAGCGGCTGGCCGTCCAAGTACTCCATCGCGATGAAGTACTGATTGGCGACGTGCCCGACCTCGTTCGTCTGGACGACGTTCGGATGGTTCAAGCGGGCCGCGATGCGCGCTTCATCCACCAACATCGCGACGAACTCTGGTTCGTCGGCGAGGTTCTGCCGCAGTCGCTTGACGACTGTGAGCTTGCGGAAGCCCGAGCCAGCCGGGCCAGCTTGGACAGCGAGGAACACGTCTGCCATTCCCCCGTGTCCAAGCTCGGCGATGAGCCTGTACTTGCCAAACATCGTGCTCGCCATGAACGCTCGTCCGATGGTAACGCACAACGCTGAGGGAGGATCTATCGATTCGCACGCCTACATCGCCTTCGAATGGCGCTGAGAGGCGGACACGACGCCTTCCGGCTCCTCCGTGGAAGGGCGCTCCCGCGGGTTGCCGCGCCTCGCCGCCACGTGATAGCGACGTAACTGGGGGAGGTGCGAGCTCATGAGCGAAGAAAGCATCTACAAGGTCGACACGGTCCCACCGCCCGGCGACGAAGGAGATGCGTACAACGCGCCGACCCGCGTCGGCGCGATGCCTCCGATGCAGGTCCTCGAGGCGATGCGCGAGGCGGCCGCGACGTCGTCTCCGATGAAGCCGGTCACGTTGCCCCACGGCTCGCGGTCG
>JALHPN010000010.1 GCA_022842465.1 Polyangiaceae bacterium
GCCGCCGTCGATGCGCCCCACGGCAAGGCGGAGGGACCGGGCACGACGGCGCCGCGTCCCGCGTCCGCCGCCGACGTCGCGAACGCCGTCCGCGAGTGCGTGGCCAGCGCGCGCAAGGCTCGGCCCGAGGTCAAGGTCTCGGTCGCGACGACGCTCCACCTCCGCATCTCCGATGCGGGAGAGGTCCTGTCGGCCGTCTTCGATCCCCCGCTCGCGCCCGAGGTCCAGACCTGCTCCGCCGGCAAGATCTACGGCACCAAGGTCGAAGGCAGCGGCGCCGTCGACGTCCCCATCACGCTCTCCTACTGAGGACGGCGGGGGCATCCGCGGCGGATCCCTTCGCGGGGCCGGCGTCGCCTCGCTGCGACGTACGGAGAGTACGTCTCGCTCGGCTCCTTGGCCTCGCTCGGTCTCCACCGCGGCCGCTCCCGCCGTCTCGCCGCGGCGGCGTCGGTCCGCGGGGGGGGCGGCGAATACTAGGGGCGGGAGGCGCGGTCGATGGCGTTGATGAGGTGGGTCTCCTTGGCGCCGAGGAGGCCGAACTGGACGCCCATGCCGCCATCGCGGATCCAGCGGACGCGGCCGGGGAGGGCGACCTCGTCGGCGGAGCCCGGGAGGACGACGCGGACGATGACCTCGTCGCCGAAGGCGGCCGGCTCCGTGGTCTCGACGAACATGCCACCGAGCGCGATGTCGCGGGCGACACCCTCGCGCGGCTCCCTCTGTCCCTTCACCGAGAAGAACAGCGGGCACTCGATGGGAAAACGCGCGTAGCGACGCTGCTCGATCACGTTCGCGACCTCCGGAGCGGCGATGGTAGCATCGCGACGTGGCGACGGACGACAACGAAAAGCCGCTCCCGCCGCACGTCGAGCGCGCGCTCGCCGAGGCCCGGCAGAAGAGCGCGCGCGCGGAGCCCGCGCTCGGGCGCGAGCGACCGCACGTCGCGAAGCCGAAGGAGAGCCGGGGGCTCGCGATCGTGCCGGTCGTCGTGTGCGTGCTCCTCCTCGCGCTCATGATGCCGCGCGCCGCAGCGCCCGAGAGCTTCCCGCTCCCGCGGGTCGACGAGCGCGAGCTCTCGCGCATCTCGGAGGGCGATCGCGCCCTCGCGGAAAAGGCGCGCGCCGAGAGGCTCCCGCCCGAGCTCCTCGCCGTCGGCTCCGCCTTCCGAGCCGCGCAGCGCGTCGAGGCGAACCCGGCGCACGAAGAGGACGCGGCGGTGAACGCCCGGACGGAGCTGAACGACGCGCTTCGGGTGCTCCGGCAGCGCGATCCGTCGATGGACGGCCTCGTCGCGCTCCGCGCCGTGCAGCTCGAGGCGTTCGTCGACGAGGTCGCTCGGTTCGAGACGACGGGGGAGACGACGCGAGAGCTCCACGAGCTCGGCGGCGCCTTCGTCGAGCGCATGCGGTCGGTGGGCTGGGTCGTCGGGACCAAGCTCGTGCCCGACGAGCGCCAGCTCCGCGTCGCGTACAAGGCGATGTGGAACGCGGTCGTCGGCGACCTCACGAAGGGGCTCGCGCTCGGCCTCGACGAGCAACGTGTACTCTACACGCTATACCTCGAGCGTCCGCATCCTCCCGAGTCGAGGCGCGCCGAGCTCGAGGCCGAGCGTCGGGTCGCGAAGACGGAGGCGGAGTGCCTTCGCGCGGCGAGCAGCGCGCGGCGGGCGACGGAGGCGTGGCGCGCGGAGAAGATCCGCCAGCTCGGGCGGATCGACGCGTCGTACCCGACGGACTACGCGCTCGGCGTCGCGTACTACCGGCAAGAGCAGTACGACCTCGCCGTGGGCGCGTTCCGGTCGTGGATCGACGCGCACCCCGACGGGCCGCTGTCGCTCCGCGCACGGAACCACCTCAAGGCCGCGATCCGCGCCGCCGCGACGTTCTGAGGTCGCCTGTGGACGCTCCGATCCGCGCGCTGCTCGTCGAGGACGACCGGGACGCGGCTCGCCTGCTCGAAGAGTACATGGCGACGAAGGACGTCCTCCTCGTCCACGTCGAGGACGGAGCGTCTGCTCTCGCGCGGCTCGCGGAGCAGGGCTTCGACGTGGTCCTCCTCGACGTGATGCTCCCGGGGATCGACGGCTTCGAGGTCTGCCGCCGCATCCGCGCGTCGCACGACGTGCCGGTGGTGATGCTCACGGCGCGCGGCGACGACGCCGATCGCATCGCGGGCCTCGAGCTCGGCGCCGACGACTACGTGCCGAAGCCCTTCAACCCGCGCGAGCTGCTCGCGCGGATGCGCGCGGTGCTCCGGCGCGTGAGGCCGTCCGCGCCGCGCGCGGCCGCGCCCGCCGGGGACGCGAGCGTGCTCGCGATCGGTCCGATCGAGATCGACCAGGCCGCGCTCGTCGTGCGCCGAGGCGGGCAGGAGGTCTCGCTCACGAGCTTCGAGTTCCGGATCCTCGTCGCGCTCGCGAAGCGCGCGGGCGAGACCGTGACCCGCGAAGAGCTCGCGTCGGCGGTGAAGGAGCCCGCCGCCAGGGGGAAGGGCGCTCCCTACGATCCGAGCGTCGATCGCTCCCTCGACGTGCACGTGAGCCGCCTCCGGCAGAAGCTCGAGGACGACCCAAAGGATCCGCGCTTCATCAAGACCGTTCGCGGGATCGGCTACGTCCTCGCGAGGCCGTCGTGAGGGCCCGCCGCCGGGGTTCACGTCGCTTCGGTCGCCTCCAGTTCCGCCTGCTCGCCTGGTTCCTCGGCGCGATCGTCCTCGCGCTCGCCGCGAGCGGGGTGACGACTCTCCTCACGAGCGGGGACGTCGAGACCCCGACGCGCCTCGTGTCGAAGCACGTCATCCACCAGGTCGCGAAGACGTGGGACGATCCGGCCGCCACCGACGCGTACCTCGCCCGCTTGCGCGAGGACACGGGGATGGACATCCGGGTCCGGCGCGACATGGGCGCGCTCCCCCGGCGCGCCCGGCTCCGGCCCGGGGCGGTCGTGTTCGAGGACGGGAACATGCTCGTCCCGGTCGTCCGCGGCGGCGTGGTCCTCGGCGCGCTCGAGCTCCGGACGGCGTTTCCCGCGCCGCAGCCCTGGCGCGTCGCCGTCGCGCTCGCCGCCGCGCTCCTCGCGCTCGGCTTCGCGGCCCGACGCGTGTCGAAGGGCCTCGCGCGGCCGCTCGAGCACCTCGCGCTGACCGCGACGCGCTTCGGAAAGGGCGAGCTCGCCGCGCGCACCGGGATCGAGGCGATCCCGCGGCGATGGGTCGCCGAGGAAGTGCGCGAGCTCGCGCGGGCGTTCGACGACATGGCGACGCGCATCGAGCGGGTGCTCCTCGATCAGCGCGAGCTCCTCGCCGCGATCAGCCACGAGCTCCGGTCGCCGCTCGGTCGCGCGCGGATCGCCCTCGAGATCGCGCGCGACAGGGCCGGCGGAGACGCGAGCCGCCCCCTCGACGACGTCGAGAAGCAGCTCGTCTCCGTCGACACGATCCTCGGCGATCTCCTCGCCAGCGCGCGCGCGGGGCTCTCGGACGCGCGGCGTGAGACGACGTCGCTCGCGGCCTGGCTCCGCGCCCGCCTCGCGGAGGAGGAGATCACGACGCGCCTCGAGGTGGCGCCGTCGGCGGAACGTGCGGAGGTCGCGATCGACGGCGCGCTCCTCGGTCGCGCGATCCACAACGTGCTCGCCAACGCCGTCGCCCACGGGCATCCCGCGAAGGAGCCGGTCGTCGTCGTGGTCTCCGTCGCCGGCGAGCGCGCGTCGGTGACGTTCAAGGACCGCGGACCGGGCTTCGCCCCCGATCTCCTCCCGCGCGCGTTCGACCCCTTCGTCTCGGGGCAGGGCGACGCCCGGACGCCGGGGTCGGCGGGCCTCGGTCTCGGGCTCGCCCTGGTCCGCCGGATCGTGGAGGCGCACGGCGGCTCCGCGTCCGCCCGGAACGGCGAGGCGGCCTCGGGGGGCGGCGCCGAGGTCACGGTCGAGCTCCCGCTCGCGTCCTCGGTCTCCGCCGCCGCCGGGTTGGCCCGCGGGCGCGAGGCCTCGTAGGATCGAGGGGTCGTGCGCTCCCTCGTCCGCGGACTCTTGTGGATCGGGGCGATCATGGGCGCGATCGGCGTCCTGCTCCACCTCTTCGTGCTCGACGCGTGGGTGGTGCCGGCCGACGATCCGAGCTTCTCGGTCTCCGTGCTCCCGACGCTCGTCCCGCAGGACAACATCCTCGTCCAGCGGAAGGCGATCCCGACGAACGGGCAGCTCGCGCGCTGCGTGTCCCCCGAGAACCCCTCACGGTACGTCGTCGCGCGCGTCTTCGGCACGGCGGGCGAGCGGGTCGAGATCCGGGAGGAGCGCGTCTGGGTCTCGGGCAAGGTCGCGACGAAGCGCCACATGTGCCCGCCGCTGACGGTCCCCCACCCGATCACCGGGGCGGATCTGAGCCTGTCGTGCACGGTCGAGGACAACGGGCTCGCGACGTACGCCGCGCTGCGGGACCACGAGCACCCCGAGCCGAGCCACGGCATCACGACGGTCGAGGAGGGGCGGCTCTTCCTCGTGAGCGACAACCGCCACCTCCACCAGGACTCCCGCGACTTCGGGACGGTGGACGCGAGCACCTGCGAGCACGTCGTCTTCCGGCTCTGGGGCGAGAGCTTCCTCGACGGGAGCCGGCGCTTCACGATGCTCTGGTAGCGGTTAAGGAAACCTTCGGGCGGCTTTTTGGTAAGCTCGCCCGCGCCGCGTGATGGAGCTCGAGATCGGGATCGTCTGTGGACGCTGTGAGGCCTTCTCGGCCCTCGGCGAGGCCGCGTGCACGTCCTGCGGTTCGGCGCTCACGCTCGGAGCGGCGCCGGCGGCGCCTGCGGGCATCGTGGCGGACGAGCCGATCTCGTCCGGTCCTGCGACGACCCGGACCCCCGCGGCCGGAACGACACCGTCCGCGCCGCCGCCGCCTTCCTCCCCGCCCCCGCCTTCGTCCTCGTCACGCCTCGTCCCCGAGAACGTCCCGGCGCCGTCCACCGCGTCGGGCGGGCCTCTGCGGTACGGGTCGACGAGCAGCCTCTACACGCCACCCAAAGCTGCGACCAAAGCCAAGTCGATCGAGGAGCTCATGGATCAAGCGAAGAACTTCGTCTGCCGTTCCTGCTCCACGGCCGTCCCGCTCGGCCACAAGTTCTGCGGCCGATGCGGCGCGGCGGTGCCGCCGGAGATCCTCCAGGCGCGGACGCAGTTCTTCGGGCAGCTCCAGGCGCCCGGCAAGGCGAAGCTGATCCTCATCCGTGGCGAGGGCGTCGAGGGGCTCAGCTACCAGCTGAACGCCGAGCAGCACGTCGTCGGACGGAACGGCCAGCTCGTCTTCCCCGACGACGTGTTCGTGAGCCCGAAGCACGCGAACTTCTTCTACCGGGAGGGCAAGCTCGTCGTGCGCGACGAGGGCTCGCTCAACGGCGTCTTCCTCCGGGTGCGCGGCGGAGTCGAGATCCAGCACGGGGACTTCTTCCTCGCCGGCGAGCAGCTCTTCCGCGTCGACGCGACGCCGAAGCTGAACGATCAGCCGGGGCCCGACGGTACGTTCTTCTACTCGTCGCCGAAGCACCAGAGCCCCTTCCGCATCGTGCAGATGCTCCAGGGCGGCGCGCCGGGCATGACGGTGTGCGCGCGCGGCTCGAGCCTCCAGATCGGCCGCGAGGGCGGCGACCTCAACTTCCCGAGCGACCTCTACATGAGCGCCTCGCACTGCCGCCTCGAGGAGGCCGGCGGGAAGCTCACGCTCACGGATCTCTCGAGCCGCAACGGCACGTACGTCCGCCTCATCGCGGAGCGCGAGCTCGAGCACGGCGACTACGTCTTCATCGGGCGGAAGCTGCTCCGCGTCGAGATCACCGCGGCCTGAGCGTCTCGGCGACCGCGATCAGCATCTCCATCGGCACCGCGTCGAGCACCTGCTCGAGATCGACCGGCCCGGCCGGCACGGGAAAGCGCGCGTAGACCTCGGCGAAGCGCTGGTACTTGCGGAGGAGCGTCGTGAGCTTGGCGCGGAGGGCCTCGGCCTCCGCGCCTCGCGCGTCCCCGAGCAGGCCGAGCGCGCGCTCCGAGAGCGACACCTTGTCGCTCACCACCTGCCGGAGCCGCGCGATGTACGCGCCGACGATCACGTCGGGGTACTTCCCCCGAAGCGCGAACGCGTCGTGCCGCTTGCCGGTCGCGCGCGTGCGCTCGACGATTCCGGCCGCCTCGAGCGCGCGCAGGTTCGCGAACACGTTGCTCTTCGCGCGCCCGAGCTCCTCGGCGAGCTCGTCCATCGAGAGCGCGCGATCCGCGAGGTAGAGGGCGGCGACGACCTGGCCGCCGAGCCGCGTGATCCCGGGGAAGCTCGCCGCGATCTCGCGCCCGACGCCCTCCAGCATCGCCGCCCGCGCGCGGAGGACCGCGTCGCGATCGCGCGCGCTCTCCGCGGTCTTGGCGGGCTTCACCATGAATGCGGCGAGTAGCACGCCCGAGGGCGAGGGTGGAAGCGGTCGGTCCGCCGGATCATCCGCGGAGGAGGGCAGCGACGAGGACCGTCACTCGCCCTCCAGAAGATGCCTCGCCTCGAGATCACGCTCGCTCCAAGGACGCCGTGGGGGCGCTCCGACGCGACGAGGTCGACGTCGCGGTGAGGAGCGCCATCTTCTCGGACGAGATCGTGTTCCTCGTCTCACGAAGCCATGCGCTCGCGAGCTCCGCGTCGCTCACCGTGGACGACCTCCGGCGCGTGCCGTGGATCACGTCGACCCAGACGCCGGAGGCGGAGGCGCGATGGTTCCAGCGCCGCGTCTTCGGGCGCGCGCGACCACGGACGCCGCGCCTCGTCTCGGGCGGCGCGCCAGCGCGCCTCGATCGGGATCCTTGCGCTCGCGGCGCGCCTCCCGGTGAGAGCTCGCGGCGCATCCTCCCCGGAGCGGCTCACTTCGGCGGGGCGTATAGGCACGTCCCCCAGTTGCAGTAGTAGTTGGTCCCAGGGCAGTCCCGGCTAGTCTCGCAAGGGATCTTGTCCGAGGGCGCCCGGTAGTCCACGGGCGGATGCCGAGCTCGGTCCTCCTTTCTCCGTTCGTCGCGCTCCTTGGCTCTCTTGTCCTCTTGCTCCATCTGCCTGTCGCTGAGGGCGTGACCGTCTTCGCCGATCTCCTCCTCGGGCTCGGCGGTGCACGCCGCGGCGCAGGTCAGGGAAGCGAGGAGCAGGAAGATGTATCGAAGTTTCATGGCGATCTCCGTGTGGGGGCTTGTGGTTGTGTTGCGTACACACGGAAAGCATGTGGAGTGCCAGCGAGGGACGCGGGCAGATTCGCGGAGCTTTGCGACCTGCCCTCGGTCGAACGTCAACGGCGCGTTGACGCGCCACGCTGTGGTGACCACGACAAGGCGACAGTGAGCCCGGGCGCTCTCGAGGAGCGCGCGCTCGGACGTGGCGTACCGCGCCGACGTACGAAGGACGGCACGCACCGCCGTGGGCCGACTAGCTCGAATCCGTGCGCGCGACGGTGCTCGCGAGCCTCCTGGAGCGCCTGCCGGGGCTCGACATGGACGCTCTCGTCCGCGAGTTCGCGGACATGGTGCTCCGCGGGACGCGCTGCGCGCCTCGCCCGGGTTCCGGTCACGGGTCGACGACGATGCCGCTGCCGACACGCCGAAGCTGGTGGCCGAACGCGGCGACGGCTCCGGGCTCCGGTACGATCACCGTTTCATTTGCGGACCTGACCCGATGGTGGTCCGTGCAGACGCACGTCGTCTTGCCGGTCACGCACATGGTCCCGCGGTCGTAGACGATGCGGAGGCCGCTCGGGAAGACCCAGACCCCGGGCGTGAGCGTCATGCCGAGGGTCGCTCTCTTCGCGAGGTCGACGTCCTGGCCACGCACGGTGATCGTGCTCAGGCGGGCATCCGCCTCCAGCTTCACCGAACGGATCGAGAGCCGGAAGTGATGAAGGGCGTCGTTCGTGGCGAAGTCGTGCGTAGCCGGCGCCGTCCCGTCGTACTGCCAGTAGTCGGTCGCATGTCCGTCGACCCTGGCGCGTAGGGAGAGGATGCGCTTGCCCGTCATCGCCATCGACCCGCCGTGGACGCCGACCCACTCGATCTGGAAGTCGCCGCCGACCAGGCGATCACCGAGAGACATCGTCACATCCTGCCGACCTGCTTCGCTGGCGCGCGGCCGCCACGGCCGGATCCGCGCGGTGCCCGAGCCGAGGTCGCGGGTGAACATCCATCGGTCGTCGATGAGCTGCGCGTCGCCTGCGTCGATGTACGAGGAGGACGACGACTCGCCCGGGCCGGGTGGCGACGTGAATGCGAAGTGCCCGTCTTCGCGCGTGAGGACCGTGCCGTCGGGAAGGACGAGCGACCCTCCCGTCAGGACGTACGACTCCTCGGCGACGGACTCCTGCGGCGTCGCGGCGCCGTTCGTCTCGGCGCCCGCGCCAGGGGAAGTCGTCGTCGCGTCGACCGGAGGAGGCGCAGTCGTCCTGCATGCGGCGGCGCCGACGACGGCGAGCCAGGGGGCCAGCCGCCGGAGGGCCCGATACCGTCGACGACGAGGCATGCCTCCGAGGCTGTCCATCGATGTCCTCATCCGTCGATCCTATCGCTCCATCGCTTGCCGTCAGAGCCGACGTCGGCGATCGATGGGCATCGCGTGGAGCGAGCCACGCTCCGCTGCTGTCGGTCGCCGGACAGACTGACGGACTCCCGCTTCCGGGGCCGCGTGTTCTTGCCAAGATTGCAGGGAATAGGCGGGGAACGTCGTGAACTGCGAGGGAAACGGGGGCGCTTCGCGTGGCCTCACCCTTGCTCCTCACCTCCGCATGACGAGCCGAGCGAAGGGTGCCGTGGTCGTGGTCGGTGGCAGCGGCGGCATGTCCGAGCGCTATCGCGAGGTCGTCGAGGCGAAGGGCCTCGAGCTCCGCCACTTCGAGAACCGTGTGCCGAACGGCACGCGGCGCATCCTCGGCAACGTGGCTGCCGTCATCGTGATGGTCGGGATGGTCTCGCACGCGCTCCGCGATCAAGCGAAGGCGCTCGTCGACGAAGACGCGCCGGTCGTGTACCTGCGGTCGGCGTCGGTCTCGGCGCTCCGCAGCGCGGTCGATGCGCTCCCGACGTGACCGAAGCGGAGAACGCGATCGCGCTCGGCGGTGCCGCGACCTTGGTCGTCGAAGATCATCCTCTGCCGCGTCGACAGTCGGAACGAGCCGTCTCAGTCGAGCCGCTCGAGCCGGACGTCGTCGACGAGGAAGCACGCGCCAGGCACCGCCGGCGCTGCCACGAAGACGTTGAACACGCCCTGCGCCTGATTCGCGGTGAGCTCGATCTGGAGGCGCACCCACTCGCCGTTCGCGGGGAGAACGATGAACGGCCCCTCGGCCTGCTGGTGCGTGACGAACGGAGCTGGCGTGACCGTGCGCAAATAGATCTGCGCGGTCGTGGGAGAGACGGAACCCGGCGCGGCCCGGACCCACGCCTCTGCGCGATATCGCGCGCCGGCAACCGGCGACAACGGGATCGTGTTGTCATCGAGCGTGAAGAAATCGGCGACGCCCTGCATGACGCAGACTCTGCACGATCGTGCCCCGGACCGCGCCGTCGTGCTCGACGTCGCGGTAGCCTGGTAGCCGTCCCACGGGCTACATCCGACCTCGAACGAGCCTTGTGGATGGAGGTTCTGCGCTGCGGCGGCGCTGTCCTCGCCCGCGTCGACGGGGCCCCGGGGGCCGGCCTCGGAGGAGGGGGCCGCGCGCGAGGCGTCGGCGAGCGTCACGCCGTCGGGGTGCACGCCGGCGTCGACGACCATCTCCGCCGGGGGGCCGTCGGTCGCGAAGTCGCCGAGCGACGTGAAGAGGGAGCACGCCGGCACCGCGGCCACGGACGTCAGCACCAAGACGACGGTGGCCGGCCTCACACCATGGATCCTAGCAGCGTCTCGGCGCGGCGAAGGCCGTTGGTGCGAAACATCCCCTGTCGCGAGCACCTCTGCCCACCCTCCCGGCGCGCTCGGCGAGAAAGCAGGGGGCGCGGTGCGCATCGTTTCGGGGGCTCCCTCGTCGCCTCGACGAGGAGTCGACGGGGTGCGAAGCGCTCGCAACGGATCTGAAGAACGAATCGAGTCGATCACGCCGAGAGCTTCATCCGCGAGCTCCTCGACACGAGCTGCAGCCTGATCGCGGAGTCGTGGCCGACGGAACACGGCGCCACGCCGTTCGCGAGCGCGCGGGGGAGTGGGGCTTTTCTCGACGGATCGCCAGCTTCCGGCCATGGCGCGGCGTTCGCACACCACCTCTGTCATGGACAGCTACCGACGGTCGAAGCTCGCTCTTCCGGCGCTCACGGCGCTCCTCTTCGGATGCCAACCCCCTAGCGCCAGCACGGACGTGACGACGACGGCCCAAGGCGACGCCCTCGTCCTCGAAGGCACCACCGACGAGGAGCAGCATTGGTACGGGAACGTGACGGTGAAGGACGCGCCCGCGGGGGAGTACCTTCTCTTCCAGGCGCGCGCGCGCCCGACGTCGCTCGCCGGCCTCGCGGGTCTCGACCTGTCGACCTGCTCGTACGCGAACCCCTGCGACGTGCCGAACCTGGGGAGGCTCGACGAGCGGGTGCAGCTCGACGAGCCCGGGCTCGTTCGGCTCCGCGGCGGCACCGACTACGGTGAAGACTCTCCCGGCCACTACTTCGTCTTCGTGCGACGCGGCCCAGGCGCGAAGCTGGGCCCGACGACGGTGTCCGCGACCGTGACGATCGAGGGCAATCCAGGATGCGGCGGGAGCAACCCCGACCCACCGAATGTCGCGACGAGCGCGCTCGACGGGGCGCCCCCCTTCGTCGCATCGCGCACGGCCGACGCCGCAGCAGACGACGCCGCGCCCGCTCCGTGAGGCGACTTCAGCGTTCGGTCAGCGACAAGAAGCGGCGTTCGTCGAGCCCGCGGCCTGGTCCGCGCAGTACGCACCGAGGTCGTCGCACGTCGCGGTCTTGATCTGGCCAGAGGGGCACGCGCCGCCACCGCCGTTCGTCCTGGTGCACATGCAGACCCCGGCGGCGGCGTCGCGGCAGCACACAGCGCTGCTCGTGGGGCACGAAGAGACGACGCGCGGGAGCGTTCCGAGGAACACGCTCCCGCTCGGTCCGCATCCGCACTGGGTGCCGGTCGCGCTCTGCCGGCACTCACGCGGGGCGCACGCGCACGAGGCCGCGCTCGCGTCGGGCCACCCACCCTCCGCGCAGCAGACGGAGCCCGACGCCTCGGGGCCGCAGGTGTCGACCTCGAGATCCGCGTACGTGGCGTCGTCCGCGGTGAGGTCGCGGTGCGTGCAGAAGCAGCCCGGGATGTTGCTCGACGGGAGGTTACGGTAGCAATGGAGCGTCGTGCCGCTGGACGGCGGCGTGGACGGCTCGCCAGACGGCTCGCCAGACGGCTCCGTGGCGCTCGACTGCGACCCGGGCTCACGCTGCGCGGTGCCGGTAGGGGTCGTCGTGCCCTCCCCCTCGCCACGCCCAGCCGTCGACGTGCCCGATCCGCCCACGCAAGCCACGACGAACGAGACGGCGACGCCGAGCACGCTGGCCGAGCGACAGGACGAGAGGTCGCGAGCTGAGAGGCGCATGGTCGTCTCTTACGCGCCGACTGTCGCGATCTCCCTGCGGGAACGACTCCGCACTCGGCGATGCTCCTCACTATCGTTCGAGGCTGCCACCTTCGGCGAGGGCGGCGCGCTCTTCGTCGTGGGGACCAAGGACGACCGTCAGACGAAGCGCCAGCTCTTCGTGACCCGCTTCCGCGCGGACGGAACGCGCGACACGTCGTTCGGTGCGAACGGCATCACGCAGACGACGTCCGACGGCGGCTTCGCCCACGTCACGCGCGCCGAGGTCGGTCTCGATGGCAAGCTCTGGATCCTCTCCATTGCGGCCGCCAAGTCGACGATCGCGCGCCTGTCGCCGAACGGCTCCATCGACGTGGGCTCCGGGACGGTTCGGGCGAGACGGGGGATCGTTCGTCTTCGATCGCGCGGCATGCCTTCACGCCGGCGACGGCTTCGGGCTCCTGAGACGGATCGCGCGGAGGAGGAGGACGGCGAGCACGCACGCGAGCCCCACGCCCCACACGCCGAGGAACGGCAACGTCGTGTGCGTGAGATAGGCGCTGCCGAGGAAGAGCACGGGGGCCCACCCGCTGCCCGTCACACGGACCGCGCCGACCGCGAACGCGCCACCGACGAGACATTGGAGGAACCAGCCTGCGGTGTGCCAGGGGTAGACGACGGCGAAGGCGAGCGCGCCGACCACCTCGCCGACGCCGACGCGGAGGGCGGCGCCGACGCGGCCGGCGGCTCCGAGCACGAGAGCGAGCGTCGCGAACCAGAGGACGCCCACGGCGTGCGCGGGCGTGCCGACCTCGGACCAGAGCGGCGCGCAGCAATGCCAGAGGGCCGAGAAGCAGCCGTAGGCGACCCCGAGGGCGGGGCCGACGCCGAGCGGAAGCGAGGCGCGGACGGACCTGCGGCGCTCCGTGAGGACGGCGAGACATGCCCCGCACGTGACCAGCGCGACGACGGCCCAGACCGACCACGGGACGCGCACGGAGCGGAGCGCGCCGTGTCGCCAGCCGAACGTCAGGGCGTTGCCTGCGACGAGGATGGCGAAGGGCGCGAGGAGGGCCCAGATCCGGTGCGGACTGGAGAGCACGGTTGCGCGCATCCGCGCCGCCGCGACGGAGAGGCCGAGCGCGCCGAGGAGGACGCCCACGAAGGCGATCGCACGCTGGCCTGCGGTCGTGTGCGTCGCCCCTCCGCTGCCGATGAGGACGTGGAGGATCTCGTCGAACGCGCTGACCGGCGCGAAGACGGCGAAGGCAGCGAAGGCGCATGCACCGAGGACGACGAGAGCGACGAGGACGAGACGGATCGGCACGTGGCGCCGAACCCGACGCGGGGCGGTTCTGTTCCCGAGCTCCGTCGCGACGCGAGGTTCACCGGATGCGCGCCGACTCGCTCCCACGATCCGAGAGGCGACGGAGCTCCTCCACGGCGACGCCCAGCACGACGGCATCGCCGATGGACTGCACCATCGCCATCGGGATCTCGAGCATGGCGGCGTGGAAGACGCTGCGGTCGACCCCGATCCGATCGGCGACGTCGCTGCGGAGCTTCACCTCGAGCGACTCGAGGCGCAGCGAGTCGCTGTCGAAGAGGAGGAGGGCGATCTCGCCGACCGCGACTCCATCGGACGCGATCACGGTTCGACTGCGGATGTTCTCATCGGAAAGTCGCACGGCTGGCCTCCTTGCACCGTCGCGCGCGACGGTGCCTCGGAGGAGTCCTTGCAACGACCGCGCTCGACGCGGTGGAGCGCCGATCGAGCCTGCGCCGTGCACGCCCCCTCCGATACGCGAGGGGTGCATCCTGCACCAGTGGGCGCGAGGACGACGAGGACCGAGCGGCTGGGGTGCGGACCGTCGGCGACCGTGCGCATCCGAACACGACGCGCGGGTGAGCTGATCCTGCACGGTCCGTGTGCCATCGTGATGGCTGAGGTCGCCGACGATCATCCGGTCGTCCGCGCCGGGCTCCGTGCGCTCGTCGCATCGGACGACATCGTCGTCGTCGGCGAACTTCAGGCGGCGTCGAGGCGCTCGCGAGCCCCGCGTCGCTCACCGTGGACGACCTCCGGCGCGTGCCGTGGATCACGTCGACCCAGACGCCGGAGGCGGAGGCGCGATGGTTCCAGCGCCGCGTCTTCGGGCGCGCGCGACCGCGGGTCGAGGTCGTTCGCTTCCCGCTCACGGAGGCCATCGTCGACGCGGCGCGCGCCGGCATGGGCGTCGCGATCGTGTCGGAGTGGATGGCGAGCCCGCACGCGTCCGATCCGTCGCTCGTGGTGAAGCGACTGCGCGGCCGCACCCTCCACCGGCCGCGGCGCATGGCGTACCGGCGCGACGTCGCCCCGAGCGCGCGCCTCCTCGCCACCGCGATCGAGGACGCCGCGCCTCGTCTCGGGCGGCGCGCCAGCGCACCTTGATCGGGATGCTCAGGAGGCCGGCGCCCGATTTCGGCGGCGTGAAGCTCGCCAGGAGCACGAGCGACAAGGGAGGAGGGCGAGTCCTGTCGCCGTCGCCTCGAGCCCTCTCGGAAGAGGGGCGGGAAGGCTCGAGTAGGTTCCGTCGTCACCGTTGGCGACTCATTTTCTCGTGGCCGCGTGATTCGGCTCGCTGGAGCTTCGGTTTGATGGTTCGGTGGGAAGATACACGTATGGAGGAGCCATGCCCCAGGACCTGACAGCACTGACGGATGCCATCGAGAACGTGGAGAGCTCGATCGCCTCGGCCCTCTTCACCGCCGATCGTTGCAAGGTCGAAGCCGATCGCTGCAAGATCGAAGCCGATCGCTGCAGGATCGAAGCCGATCGCTGCAAGAGCGAGCCACACTCGTAGTCGCTATCGCGGGTCCGCCGCTCTCATGAGCTCCGCTGCGCGAGCCATCTTGTCGCGGCTCTCGGAGAGCGGCCTGACCCATGAGCCGGTGGCGGCGCCGATCTTCGCAGACGAGCCGAAGGTGCCTGGCTTCTTCTGCATGCCGCGCGAGACGCACGAGCCCTTGGAGACGACGAGGAGCAGCGGCTTCGGCACGCATCGCTCTCCAGCGATCGCTCGGATCAAAGCTACGGCCGAGTGTCTCGAGGGCTTGTGCCTCTACAACCCGCCGGCCGTAGGGCTCGACGAAGGAAGGTTCGAGGACGCCGGCACCCAGACCGACCCCCTTCGATTCTTCGATCGGCGCTCGACGCTCGCCGAGAGCGCAGCCGAGGAGTGCCGCGCGAGCACGTTCCGCTGGTGGCGCGCCGAGAGACTCGGGGCGGGCCCGACGCTCATCCCCGCTCAGACGGTCTTCAACGCGCGCTTCCTCCTTCGAGAGTTCGCGCTTCGGGCGGAGCTGAGCAGCACGGGGGCAGCCCTTGGGGAGCGGGGGCGCGGACGCGCCCTCGAGAGCGGCCTGCTCGAGGTCATCGAACGCGACGCTCTCGTTCGCGTGTTCCATGGGCGGCGGCCGTTCACGCGAATCATCGACCTGCCAGCCGGCGTCGAGCAGCTCGTGGCGACCCTGAAGCGCTATCGCCTGGAGCCCCACGTCTTCGACGTCGCGAGCGAGCTCGATGTGCCGACGATCCTGGTGATCACGATCGATCGGACCGGCGCCGGCCCTGCCGTCTGCGCCGGAGCGGCGGCCGACTTCCGTGCGGCGAGAGCGATCGAGAAGGCTATCCTGGAGTCGATCCAGAATCGCGGCATGCTACGAATACGTCGTGCCACGGACGGAGCGGGCGAGAAGCTCGACGCGAGCGAGATTCGCTCTACGTCGATGCGCCAACGATTCTGGGCCGATCCCGATCGAATCGCCGATATCGAGCGCTGGTTCGAGCTCGCGAACACCAAACGATACTCTGATTCGACGTGGTCCCTCCTCGACGTCGCCGCGCTCACGCGCCAGCTGGAGAAGAGGGGCTTCGAGGTCTTCGTCGCCGACATCACCTTGCCCGCCGTCGAGCGACAGGGCTTCGAGGTGCTGAAGGTCGTGTGTCCAGACCTGCTTCCGATGTACATGGACGAGCGCGCGCAAGTGAAACCCCGGCTCACGGATTCGGAGGCGAGCGAGGAGGCCGCGTGGCACTTGCCTACGCATCCCTTTGCCTGAAGCGATGACGCCTCTCCGACGGATTGCCCGATTCTACAACGCAGTGAAGTCACCCGGCTCGCACGTCTCGGCCACGCCGATGCTCCCGCGTGCGTCCCGGAAGGCGTATCCGCGATTTCCACGGATTCCGCTCCTTCGTGACGGGCTCTCGCAGGCGAGCTTCGCCGACCTCCTCGCCCGACGCGAGTCGGTGCGGAGCTTTTCCGGCGAACCGATCGCCTTTCGAGCGCTGAGTCGCGTTCTCTCGACGTTCCAAATCCTCGATGCGGAGCGCACTCCGGAGCGACGCACCTACCCGTCCGCCGGAGACCGCTTTCCGATCGAGCTCTACCTCCTTTCTTTCGCCGTCACGGACCTCGAGCCGCTCGGGCTCTATCACCTCAACATCGGCGAAGGAGCGCTCGAGTCGCTCTGGCCTCTTCAGACCGACACTCCGCCAGACTCCCTCGTCCCCGAGGGTTTCGTCGCCCCGGGCGCGTTGATCGTCTTGACGGCCATGCTGCAGCGATCAGCCGTCCGGTACGGCGTCAACGCCTATCCGCTCGTGCTCCTCGAGGCAGGCCACGTCGCGCAGAATCTGTTGGTCGGTGCGGTAGACGCAGGGCTCGGTGCCTGCCCCGTGGCAAGCCTCGACGACGACGTCGTGACGCGCGCCTTCGACCTAGGAGCAGACGAAGTTCCGATCTACGCGGTCATGCTCGGCTCGCTCCCGCGCCCCACGTAGCCGCTCGGGCGTTCTGCCTTCACCTCGGATTCGCGCTTTGCCCGCTCGGGCGCACCGGCGTTGTCCTAGACTCGAAGGGCGATGTCGAACGATCCGTCGCGCCAATTCGACGTGCTCTTCGAGGCCGTCCCCATCGGCCCGGTCACGAGCAAGAACCGGTTCTATCAGACGCCGCACGGCAACGGCTGCGGGTTCCGCGACCCGAGCGCCATGATCGAGATGCGTCGCGTGAAGGCGGCGGGGGGCTGGGGTGTCGTGTGTACCGAGCAGACGGAGATACACCCGAGCTCGGACATGAGCCCGTTCATCGAGATGCGGGCGTGGGGCCCCGAGGATCGTCCAGTCCTCGGCAAGGTCGTCGAGGCGATCCACGAGCACGGAGCGCTCGCGGCGATCGAGCTTTCCCACAGCGGGCTCAACACCGCCAACCTGTCGACGCGACTCGAGCCGCTGGGGCCGGCTCACCTGCCCGTGACCACGGAGGATCTCGAGCCCATTCAAGCGCGGGCGATGACCCTCCGCGACATTCGCCATCTGCGTCAGTGGCAACGCCGCGCGGCGCTCGACGCGAGGGACGTCGGGTTCGACCTCGTCTACGTCTACGCGGGGCTCTTCCTGAGCCTGCCGCATCAGTTCCTCTCGCGCCGTTACAACACGCGCTCGGACGAGTACGGCGGCAGCCTCGCCAATCGTGCACGCCTTCTATGCGAGCTGGTGGAAGAGACCAAAGCTGCCGTCGGTGACCGCTGCGCGGTGCCGGTGAGGATCACGCTCGACGAGCACCTCGGGCCCGACATGGACACGCTCGAAGAGCTGTTCGACGTCATCGGGCGACTACCGGATCTCTTCGACGTCGTCATCGGTGGAATGAACAGCGGCAGCGGCTCCGCCCGATTCGAGCAAGACGACCACGGGCGGAACGAAGCCATCCTTCGGCGCGTCAAGGCTTGCACCCCGGCTCCGGTGGTCAGCGTCGGGTTTGTCCGGTCGCCGCCCGAGATGGCACGCCTGATTCGCGACGGCGTCGTGGACTTCATCGGCGCGGCACGCCCTTCGATCGCCGACCCTTTCTTGCCGCGGAAGATCGAGAGCGGTCGTTCTTCCGAGATCCGGCCATGCATAGCCTGCAACATCTGCGTGGCTTCCGACTACTCGTCGGCCCCGGTCCGCTGCACGCAGAATCCGACGTTCTCCGAGGAGTGGCGTAGGGGCTGGCACCCCGAAGAGGTGCCGAGAAGACACGCGGAGATGACGCTCGCGGTCGTCGGCGCGGGGCCCGCGGGGATGGAGTGCGCCCGCGTGCTCGGGCGACGGGGCTACGACGTTCGTCTCTACGAGGCGTCGACGGAGCTCGGTGGCCGAGTCGCGAAGGAAGCGCTCCTCCCCGGGCTCCAGCGATGGATCGCGGTGAGGGACTACCGCGCTGCGGAGTTCGCGCGGCTCGGCAACGTCGAAGTACGGCGCGCGTCACGCGTCTCGGCCGAGTCGCTGCTCACCGAGCCATCGGCAAACGGTCGCCCACGTCACATCGTCATCGCGACGGGGGCGCGTTGGCGTCGCGACGGCGTGGGACGCCACCGCGATCGCCCGTTGACCGTCGGCGCTGGGGCCAGGATCTTGACCCCGGACGACCTACCCGTCGTATCCCCACTCCTGGGGCGCGTGCTGATCTACGACGATGATCACTACTACCTGGGCAGTGTTCTGGCGGAGGTGCTCGCGAGGACGGCCGCGAGCGTCACCTACGTGACGCCGGTCGCCGAGGTAGCCGCCTGGACCCACCGCACGATGGAGCAGCGGGAAACGCAACGGCGCCTGCTCGACCTCGGCGTCCACATCGTACCGCACCGCATCCTCTCGAGAGTCGATGCGGGGGGGGCCGAGCTCCAGTGCATCTTCACGGGGCGCATCTCGGAAATGGATCAAGACAGCGTCGTGCTGGTGACGGCGCGGCTCCCCGAGGATGCGCTTGCCGCGGAGCTCGACCGCGAACGCGACCGTTGGTCCGACGCGGGCGTCCACGGCGTGACGGTCATCGGTGATGCGAGGGCCCCTGGCCAGATCGTCCACGCGGTGTTCTCCGGCCACGCGATGGCCCGGACGTTCCCCGATCACGACGGAGCGTTGGACCACTTCGAGCGCCGGGAGATGACGCCGTAGCCTGGCAGTTCCTTCGAAGCGCCCATCGCGGACCTGTCGAGAGAGGCGTACGCTGGCGCATGGTCGACAGCGAGACGCGGGCGAAGCTCAACGGCGCGATGCGAGATGCTCTCCGGAAGGAGAAGATCCCCTTCGTCGAGGTGAGCACGGAGGTGGTGCCGGGCAACGTCATCGCGCTCACGATCGTGACCAAGGCCGAGAGCCAGGACGCCGCCGACCGTGCCTTCGGCGACGTGGCGAAGCGCTTCAAGGGAACGGAGATCCGCCGCGAGTTCAAGACGCCCGAGGAGCTGGCGAAGGAGAAGGCCGCGACGATGCGGATCATCCTCCGGGCACTCACCGGCACCGAGCCGTACACGGTGGCGAGCATCGCCGAACGGGCACACGAATGGTCGTGGGCCATCGAGGCCTGCCTGAGGGCCCTGGCAGCCAAGGGCATCGTGCGACCCGTCGGCGAGTACGACGACAACCCCGTGTGGACGATCGCGCCGCAGAACGCGACCTTCGAGGCGGCGGTCGCGGCTGCACGGGACAAGGGCTTCGAGGTCGCCTGAGCGATGCGGCCCGTTCCCGACAACCCCGGCCCCGGTCAGGAGTCCGTCTGGGACTACCCGCGCCCGCCGCGCATCGAGCCATGCTCGCGCCGGATCCGCGTCGTCCTCGGCGGAGTCACGCTCGTGGACACGACGCGCTCGCTCCGGGTGCTCGAGACGAGCCATCCGCCCGTCTACTACGCGCCGGTCGCCGACGTCGTGGCCGGGGCGCTCTCCCCGGCCGCGCGGAGCACGTTCTGCGAGTTCAAGGGCTCGGCGCGCTACTTCGACGTGCGCGGCGGCGCGCTCGTCGCGAAGGACGGAGCGTGGACGTACGACGAGGGCCAGCTCGCGGGGTACGTCGCCTTCTACGCCGGCAAGGTGGACGCGTGCTTCGTCGACGACGAGCGCGTGACGCCCCAGGAGGGCGGCTTCTACGGCGGCTGGATCACGAGCCACGTGGCGGGCCCGTTCAAGGGACCGCCGGGAACGTCGCGCTACTGAGCGAGGTCGCTTCGCGCCTCGGGGCAGACGCGACCCTCCCCGCGGTGCGTGGTTTCGTCCGACGAAACGAATCCACCGATGCCGGACGGGGACCATGGCGAGGCGCGGCTCGTGCCGCATCAGCCTGCTGATCCGATACGCGATCCATGCGATGTCGTGGTCGATGCCGCAGCGTCAGGTTCCTGACCCGCGTGTGCGACGCGTTGTGCACGGCCGCGCGAGCCCGCGAGACGAGGGACCCCCTCTTGTGGGCTCGCAACGCGCGGCACAAGCGTTGCCTACAGCGCGGAAATGAGGTCTCTGCTGCCACCGTTTCGCGTCGCTGTCGTGATCGGGTACGCGCTCATCGCGTGCTCGGACGCGACGAGCTCGCCTCTCCCGCCGACTCCCGCGCCCCCGCAAGACCTTCCCGAGGACGAGAGCCTCGCGCCTTCCCCGGACCCAGGGGTCCCGCTCACGTTCGTCGGTACGCTCGCCGAAGACCCGGCCGCGGTGAACGTCATCGCGCGTGTGCGCTCGGTGGTCGAGGCCGAGCTCGCCAGCGCGCTTGTTCGGCCGTGGTTTCGTGGGCGCGGCATCCGTGTTCGCGTGCTCGGTCCGCGAGAATCGATGACGACCGTACCCGAGTTCGTGGAGACCAGCGGCCGCTTCGGCGCGCCAGTGGAGGCTTACGGCCTGACGCTCCCGGAACGAATCGGCGATGACTTCTTCTTCGCCGTGAAGCAGAGCAAGTGGCTCGAGCAGACGACGATGCACGAGATGCTGCACGTGATCGCCTTCGCGGCCGACGAGGCAGGCGCAGACCTCCCCCGTCGGATGGCTTCGGCGTACAAGAAGAGCACGATCGTCTTGGAGGCCTCTTCGCAGAACGCGCACGAGAATCTGGCCTACAAGGGGCAGCATTACCTGTCGGGGAACGGCGCCGTGCTCGCCCGCGCCGTTGACCCCATCCTCGACGTCCTCACGGATCTCTTTCCTACCCCGCTGTTCCCGAACCAAGCGGCCACTTCGTCCGAGCTGCTCTCACGCTGACGGTCCTCTCGCGCACGCTAGACCGTCGAGGTCCCAACCCGCGTCACACCGAGCTGCGACCGGGACGACGCCGCTCGTCGCGACCGAGGGGCGCCGGGCGGGGACGGTGCGCGCGCGGCGTTCCGAGGCCGCGGGTCAGGCCGAGGCACGCACGCCGGCGCGGCCGATGAGCTGGGAGGCGCGGACTGGCTCGAGGGCACGTCGCGAGCGTCACTCCGCGATGGAGGCTTCGACGGCCGACACGGCGCCGTCGCCGTCGCGATCGAGGCCGACGCGGATCACCTTCGCGACGAGCTCGGGGTCGAGGCCCTTCCGCTTGGCAGCGGCCGCGCTCTCCGACGCGACGACGCGTCCGTCGCGGTTCGTGTCGAGGTTCGCGAAGCCGCCGAGCAGCCGCCAGTGCTCGATCGCCGACGTGCGCGTGGCCGCGAGCGCCGGCGAGGTCGGCTGACCGCGAAGGACGGCGTCGTCGAGCGTCTCGGCGGTATACGCGACCTGCTGGGCCTCCTGGTTCTCGAGGGCGAGCACGCTCATCGAGCAGCCCAGGATCGCCGTCCCCAGCTCGCGTCCCGCAACATCGAAGAAGGTCACGATCGTCGTCGGAATCTCCGTGAGCTTGCACGAAACAGGCTGGCTCTTGAAGGTCCGGATCGCACGGCTCACGCGCTCGACCTCCGCCGCATCCGCGACGGTGACGTCGTCCTCGAGCCCGATCCGCTTGCCCTTCGGATCCGTCATCGTGCGGACGAGACGAAGACGCGCCACGCTCGGCATCAGCTCGCGCGACGTCTGCGTCTTGCTCGCGGCCGCGCCACTCGAGTCCGTGTCGCCATCCGACGCTGCGCCCTCTACTGCACAGGCGCCGAGCGACGCCGTTCCGAGGACGAGGGAGGAGACCACGGCGAGCGCGCGGAGCATGGGCGACGAGGGCAGCACGCCGCGTGCCAGGGCGCCCACTGGCACAGAGCGTCGAAACCGAGGAAACATCGCGCCCTCGTCCGCGCCGCTGCGCGCGTCGTGATCTCGGACTGCGCAGTCCTGGCGAGGGTGGAAGCGCCCGCCCAACGTGGCTAGAGGAGGGGGGTGGTACCCGCTCGTCCCGTGAACCGCCTCGCCACCGAGGCCTCCGCGTATCTGTTGCAACATGCACGCAACCCGGTGGCCTGGTACCCGTGGGGTGAAGAGGCGCTCGCCGAGGCGCGCCGGCGGGACGTCCCGATCCTGCTCTCGATCGGCTACGCGGCGTGCCACTGGTGCCACGTGATGGAGCGCGAGTCGTTCGAGGACCCGTCCATCGCCGCGCTCATGAACGAGCGCTTCGTGAACGTGAAGGTGGACCGAGAGGAGCGGCCCGACCTCGATCAGATCTACCAGCTCGTCGTGCAGATCATGGGGCGGAACGGGGGCTGGCCGCTGACCGTGTTCCTCACGCCGTCGCAGCGGCCGTTCTTCGGGGGGACGTACTTCCCGCCCGAGGATCGCTACGGCATGCCCGGCTTCCCGAAGGTCCTCGTCGCCCTGTCCGACGCCTACCGCGACGAGCGCGACGCGATCGAGGGACAGGCCACGGAGCTGACGGAGGCGATCGCGCGCGCGTCGCGAAGCGCGCGCGCCGACACGCCGAAAACGGAGGCCGTCTCGCCGGCGCTCCTCGAGGACGCGAGCCGCTTCCTCCTCGCGCGCTTCGACGTCACCCACGGCGGGTTCGGCCGGCGGCCCAAGTTCCCGAGCACGATGGCGCTCGAGGTCCTGCTCCGGCGCGGTGTGCTCGAGGGGGACGGCGTCGCGAAGGACGCCGTGCGGCTCGCCCTCGAGGGAATGCAAAGAGGAGGCATCCGCGATCACCTCGGCGGAGGGTTCCACCGCTACGCGACGGACGAGCGCTGGCTCGTCCCCCACTTCGAGAAGATGCTCTACGACAACGCGCTCCTCCTGCGCCTTTACGCCGACGCCCATCGCGTCTTCGGCGATTTCGAGGAGACGGTGCTGTCCATCGCAGCGTACGTCGCGCGCGAGATGACGGACGCGAGCGGCGGCTTCCATGCGAGCCAGGACGCGGACAGCGAAGGCGAGGAGGGACGATTCTTCGTCTGGGACGAGGCCGACGTCCGCGCCGCGTTGCCGGACGACGATCTCGCCGTGCGCGTCGCCTTGGTGGCCTTCGGCGTCACCCCGGAAGGAAATTTCGAGGACCACGGGCGACCGACCGGGAAGACCGTGCTCCACGAGGCGATGCCCGTTGCGGCGGTGGCCGCCCGGCTCGGGATCGAGCCTATCGAAGCCCGCGAGGCGCTCGCGCGCGCGAAGGCACGCATGTTCGCGGCTCGCGAGGCGCGGCCCCGTCCGCTCCGGGATCCGAAGATCCTGACGTCGTGGAACGCGCTCTTCGTCTCCGCCCTCGCCGAGGCGGGCGGGGCGTTGGGCCGCCCGGAGCTCGTCGAGGCTGCCGAGCGGGCGCTCGCGCTGCTCGAGGAGCGCCTCGTCGCGCGCGCCGAGGACGGTCGTCTCGTCCGCGTGGAGCGCCTCTTCGTCCGGGAGGCGGGAGACGGCGCGCGGGGCCTCGTGAAGGGCCCGGGCTTCCTCGACGACCACGCCTACCTCGCGAACGCGGCCCTCGACGTCTACGAGAGCACCGGCGATCCCGCGCGAGCCGCCTTCGCGCGGGAGATCGTCGACGTCATGCTCGCCTCGTTCCGCGACGAGGAGCACGGCTTCTTCTTCACGCCGAAGGGTGGCGAGTCGCTCATCACGCGGCCGCAGGACCCTTACGACAACGCCGTCCCGAGCGGCGCCTCGATGGCGTGTCGCGCGCTCGCGCGGCTCGGGACGCTCGCAGATCCCCGCTACGCCGCGATCGCGGAGACCGAGCTGCTCCGCCTCGCGCCGCTCGCGACGAAGAATGCGCTCGGTCACGGGCAGCTCGTGTGCGAGCTGGACCGGCTCGTACGCGGCTCGGTGGACATCGTGCTCGTGGGTCCGCGCGATCACGCCGCAACGCGGTCGCTCGCGCGGGAGGTCCTCGTCCGATGGATCCCGAACCGCACGCTCGCTTGGGTCGACCCGCGCGATCCGGGCTCGCTCCGCGCCTCCGCGGCGCTCGCCGAGGGCAAGGCCCCCGCCGCCGACGGTCTCCCCGTCGCCTACGTCTGCCGCGGGCGCAGCTGCTCTCTCCCGGTCCGCGATCCCGCCGCGCTCGGCGCCCTCCTCGACGGCTGACGTGCCCGCGGCAGCCGGGGCTGCAGGTGATCTTGCCCTGGCAAACCCGTGCTCGCGGAGCGCTCTACGGCTCTGGCGGAGCTGCGAGCGCGCTCAGGGCCGCGCGAACGAACGCCTCGAACGCGTCGAGCGCGACGTTCACGGGTCCCTCCGTTCGGACGAGCCGCGCGAGCTCGTTCTCGAGGTGGCCCGGATCGAACGTCACGGCGTACGCGTGCCGAAAGAAGTGGCGAAAGGCGAGGAGGGCGGCGAGATCGGTGACCAGGGAGATGTCGACGACGGCGGGCCGCGTTCCTGGGATCTCGGCCGCCATCTGTGCAAGGAGCTCGCGGTGCCAGCGGTCGCCTCGCGGGACGTCGCCGTCGAGCTCCCGCGCGATGCGCTCGAAGATCGTCTCGACGCCGGTGTACCACCCGTGCAGCGCCACCGCCGCGAGCGCGAGGGCGCCGGCGTCCGATGGTTGTGCCCCCATCCGGCGCTTCGCTTCGTGAGCATCGGCCATGCGCTTCGCGAGCCCGCGGCGGTCCTCGTCGACCTCGACGAGGAGCCGGGCCAGCATCGCGGCGGATGCGCGGGACTCAGCCGACATCATGGCCCTCGGCGAGGACCCGCGCCTGAAACGCGGGTGGCAGCTCCTCGAGCAGCAAGAGATCGACGGAGCGCCCGGTCGCCTCGCCGAGCCGGTCGGCGAGCGCGATCCGGTCAGCGTCCGCGAGCCCTTCGACCACGAGATCGACATCGCTCCGAGGCCCGAACCCGCCCCACGCGAGCGAGCCGATGAGCCAGGCGCGTCCGAAGCGGAGCTCGCCACGTAGTCCGGTCACTGCCCTGGTCACAGCGTCGATACAGCGGTCCCGCTCGGCACGGTCGCGCGCCAGATCCGCTCCGGCACGCCGGAGCAGCGTGTGCGCGAGATCGAGAGGGGACACGGCCATGACGCGAGGGTAGCGCGCGCGCTGTGGCCAGACCAGCGTCCGAAGCGCGCACCGTCGATAGGCATGCATGCCTCGCCCGGACCATGGGCGAGCGCATCCCTCCCACGAGCGGACGACATCGCCCTCGCGCCCGCACGACCTCGTGCAGCGAAGGACTCGAAGGACACGAAAGGACAGTCGTCGGCGCGCGAAGGTGTCGCGCGACGGTCGTTGCCGCTTGGCATGACTCCTGCGCAGCAGTCGTCCCTCGGAGCTCCTCGATGACGAAAGTACCCGCGCTGTCGCTCGCCCTCTTTGCTGCTGCCGCCGCGACACTCGCCGCAGGGGCATCCCCCGCGTCGCCGCGCGAGCTCGGCGCGAAGGTGAGGGAGACGCGGTTCGTTCCCACGCGTATCCACCAGGCCATCCGCCTGGCACTCGATCCGCGTGGCGCCGATCTCATCGGCCCGCCAGAAACGATGCGGCAGGCAAGGCTCCCCGTCGTCCTCCGTTTCGCCGCGAGCGTAGGCCCGGAACGGCTCGCAGCGCTCGAAAGCGGCGGGGGTCGTCTTCTCCTCGTCATCGCCGACGCTCTCCGGCGCGTACCTCGCGAACGTCGACGCGCGAGGGCTCGACGCCCTCGAAGCCGCGGAGGACGTGGAGCGTGTCTCACCCGACTGGTCCGCTCGGCGGACGGCACCGCCCGCGACGCTCGAGAACGTTCTCCCGATCATCGGCGCGCTCGATGCTGCTGCCGCGGTCCGGGCCCAGGTTGGGGAAGAGCTCGACGGTAGGGGGATCGTCCTCGGTCACTACGACTACGACGTCTTCGTCTTCCACCCCGCCTTCTTTCATGCCGACGGCGGAGCCTATGCGTTCACCGACGTGGATGGGGACGGCGCGCTGTCCCTCGACGTCGATGGTGTCGACATGGACGGCGACGGGGTCATCACCCCCGGAGAAGTCGTGCGCCGCATCGACGAGGGCACTCTGGACGCGACCGGTAGGCCGGAGCGGTCCGCGGGGGGAAAGCTGAACCCGTCACGGGACTACGTCTACCTCGACACGAACGGCAACGGGGTGCGCGACTACGGCAAGGCGTTCGACGAGAGCACACCAGCGTACGGCGAGCCGGTCTTCGTGATGGACGACGTCGACAGGGACGGGACCATGATCCCGACCGAGAAGCTCCTCCGCCTCGGAACGAGCAAGGTCCGCGCAGTGGGCGGCCCCGAGAAGGAGTGGCGTCGCGGGGACCGCGCCCAAGGGCTGTGCCAGTACCCGTCACGCGCCGTCGAGGAAGATACGCCTGCACGTGCCTCGTCCGCGAATCATGGCGCCGCTTCGGTCGGCATCATGGTCGGGGGTCAGGCCGGGCATGCGCGTCGCGGCATCGCGTGGGGCGCGGAGGCCGTGCTCGCTCAGACGGGAGGTTGGGTCCGGTCCCTGCAATGGCTCATCGACCAGGGAGCCACCGTCCACGTCGCTGCCTGGCGACGTCGTGGCGTACGCGATCGAGTACCTCTCCCCTCGCGGCACCTACGAGCTGGATTTCCTGGTCCAGACCCGAGGACGTTCGAAGCCCTTGCCGGCGAACTGGGAGCTCGAGCTGGAGGCCGATCCCGGCCCGCCCATCGCTGCCCACGGCTACATCCGCGACGACACGGGCATATGGACGGGGTCCATCGGCTTCACGAACGCATCCCCGGAGACCGCTGTCTCGGGCACGGCCACGGCAGACTCGGCGATCAAGGTCGGCGCGTTCGCCTCCGGCGATTCGGCGACGTCGCCGACCCCCGGAGGCGCGATCCACGGATACTCCTCGCGAGGGCCGCTGCTCCTCGGCGGAGACGGCGTAGACGTCATCGCTCCCACGTCATCCGTGGCGCCGGCGATGCCCTTCGACGAGAAGACGCAAGCCCTCCCGGACGCGAGCGCCGACGACCTGGTCGCCCGCCTTCGCGCCGGTGCGAGGAAGGACGATGTCGTCGTCCGCGCGGGCCCGACGGTCGCAGGTCAGGGCAAGCTCGACGTCGGGAGGAGCCTCGGAGTCCCGCCACTCACGGGTGAAGCACCGATGGTTCGGCTCGTGGTCGAGAACGATGCGACCAGGGAGGTCACCGTACGCGTCGACGTCACCGACGACGAGCCGCTCGACGTGCTGCGGGCGCGATGGGACCTCGACTACGACGGAGAGCCCGATACCGGGTGGGAGCCCTCGCTCCGCGCACCTTCGTCGGCGCCGCGCTCGGCGCACACCTTGTCCGCGTCGATGTTCTCGACCGCCAGGGCCACGTCAAGGGAACGACCGCCCGCCTCGTCGTAGGTTCGGAAGCTCGAACGAATCACGCATCGAACAACACCGAATCCGAGGCTTGTGCGGTTACCTCCGTCGGCTCCGGACGCCGAGCCGGCGACGCGGCGTGGCTCCTGCTCGGCGCGATCGCGCTCGTCTCCAAACTCCGCGTCACGGCCCGCCGCGTCGCCCCCGGCGCCATCCGCAAGTCGAGCGGAGAGTAGGTCTCTCTCTCCAGGCACTCGGAGGCTCGGCGCGCGCGACGAGACGACGCCGAGTGTCTCGTCGGAGCGCGCCGCGATCCGGAACGAGCCTGCGTCGACGACGGCGGCGAGGTGATCCGTCGTCCTCGCCCAGCGCGGCGACGTCGGCGGAGGGAGCGGCGTCGTCCCGAGCGCGGACCGCTCCACCCGGAGGCGCTGGTCGCCGACGCGAGCGGCGTCCCGGGCGACGAAGAGCCCGATCCCCGCGTGCGCGCCCGTCTCGAGCGGCGAGAGGTAGCCGGCGAGCTCGGTGGTCTCTCCGCCGCGCGCGCAGACGTCAGCGCCGGGCGCCGCGGTCGCGACGGGGGAAGCTGCTCGACCGCCGAGCCTCGCGCGTGGGCACGGGCGGGAGCGCGTCGCGCCGGAGCGCTTCGATCGCCGCCGTGCTCTGGCCGCGTGACGCGAGGACGATCGAAGCCACCTCGAGCGCGAGGAGGTACACGTCCGTGCGCGCGAAGCGGCCGATCTTCCCGACGAGGATGCGCGGGACCATGAACATGATCCGGCGGATGCCGTCGGCCACGCGGCGCGGCATCGCGATCCGCTCGATCACGGGATCGAGAAAATCGTTCACCGCGTTCATGATGTCGCGCGCGCCGTCGATCGCCTCCTCGAGCGGCTCGTAGAGGAGCGCGGTCATGAGGACGACGTCGTCGAGCGCGCCGCTCTCGCGCGTCTTCTGGTCGATGACGGACATCTTGCGGTAGAAGCGCTCCCCGCCGCCACCCGTCGCCTCCTCGTCGTCGAGGAAGGCCGAGAGCTCGGGGATGAGGACGCCGAGGGCGCCGAGCTCCCACATGAGGAACATCGAGCGGTGCGAGGCGCCCGCCCGCATGAGCCGGAGAATCTCCTCGAAGAGCCGCGGGCGCGCGGCGCGTGCGAGCTCGCCGCGGTTTCCGACCATCGCGTCGTAGACGGCGGGGTCGATGCCGAGGTCGAGCCGCGCGGCGAACTTGATCGCGCGGAGGATGCGGACGGGATCCTCGCGGAAGCGCACGGTGGGATCGCCGATCGTCCGGATCCTCCGGGCCTTCACGTCGTCGAGGCCGCCGCACCAGTCGAGCACCTGACGGCGATCGAGGTCGTAGAAGAGCGCGTTGATCGTGAAGTCGCGGCGGAGGGCGTCCTCGTGTGCTTCACCGAAGACGTTGTCGCTCCGGATGAGGAGATCTTCGTCCTCCTCGACGAGCTCGCCCCCGCCGGGGTTCTTCCGGAACGTGGCGACCTCGACGACCTTGCCGCCGCCGAAGAGCACGTGCGCGAGCCGGAAGCGTCGGCCGATGATGCGGCAGTTGCGGAAGAGGCTCTTGACGTCGTCCGGTCGGGCGTTCGTCGCGACGTCGAAGTCCTTCGGTCGGCCGACGAGGAGGAGATCGCGGACGCAGCCGCCGACGAGGTACGCCTGGAAGCCACCGCGCTCGAGGCGACGGACGACCTTCGCGGCGTCGGAGTCGATGCTGTCCTCGTCGAGCTCGACGTCGTGTCGGACGAGCCCGGTGCCCGCGTGCCGCTCGAGGACGGAAGGCTCCTCTTCGCCCTCCGGTTCGATGGTGAACGACGGAAGCTCGGGAGGCGGCGGAAGGTCGGGGTTCGATCTGCGGCGCATAAGCGGCCGTAAGTGCTCGGCAAAAACGGGTGCGAGAACGCCTCGCACAACAACCGACTCTATCAGCCCGCCCGATCTCCCGCAACGCCCGTGGACCCGTCCTTCCGGAAGAGGAACTGCTGCCACGGAAAGAGCCACGCGAGGGCCTGCGCGGCCGCCGCGAGGAGGGGCTGCGCCGGAGCGCGGCCGAGCACCGGGTGGCGCTCCACACGCCAGGCGGCGAGCGGGCACGGCGTGGCGCCTCGGAACATGGCCCGCACCTGCCATGGCGGGCTCGACCAGGGATAGCCGGGGCGTCGGCGCACGTCGCCGAGCCACCGTCGCGAATGGTGCTCGCGGAGCCGGAAGGGCGTCGGCGTGGCGAGGAACACGTGGCCGCCGGGACGGACCACGCGCAGCAGCTCGCGCGCCCGCCGGGACGTGGCAGAACCGCGCTCGCGCCGCGGCGAGGCCGTGGCCCTCGGCGCGGACGCGCGCGGCCTCGAGCGTGACGGCGCTCGCGTCGACCCCCGTGATCGTCGCCTCTGGCCACGCCAGCGCGAGAGCGACGGCGGAAGACGCGTCCTCCGCGTCATGGTCGTATGAGCCGAGGCCGTCCGAGTCGTGGATGTCCCGCGTGCTCGCGCCCTGCCGTACGAGCGCGGCGAACCGGGTTCGGTGAGGCTCGCGCATCACGATCCCCAAGCGTATCCGACCGCTCCGTTCCTTCGTAAGGGCGATCTGCAGCGCAGACAACGTGTTCGACCGTCGAGTTTCGCGGCGTATCGGCCGGACGGCCGGCGCCGCGACGCCTCTCACTCTTGCGATGGTGAAAGGCGGTTTCCTTTCGTTCCTGAACGTCCGCGTCGGTCGGGTGATGCTCTTTCCGACGGTTAGCAGATGGCACGAAACACGCATTCCACCCGAGCGGCACCGCGTCGACGGCTTCTCCCCCCCGAGCCGCCCGCGGTGCCGTTTTCTTTTGTCCGCGCCGACAGCCCACCGGTCAGGCGTAGACTTCCGAGGAGATGGCGCTCGAGCCGGCCAAGCTCTCCGACTTCGCCATCGCGGGTGCGCTCGGAGCCGGCACCACGGCCAAGGTCTACGACGCCGTCCAGACCGCGACGGGACGCGCTGTCGCGATCAAGATGCTCGAGCCCTCCCAGGAGGCGCTCGAGACGCGTGAGCGCTTCGCGCGCGAGGCGCTCTTGCTGGCGGGCGTCGAGAGCCGGCACATCGGCAAGATCCTGGGGTTCGGCTTCGAGCGCGGCGGCCCCTTCCTCGTCCTCGAGCGTCTGCGCGGGGAGACGCTCGACGCGAAGCTCCGGCGTGACGGGCCCGTCCCGGCCGCCTCGGCGTTCCGCTGGATCGAGCAGCTCATCGTCGGCGTCCGCGACTGCCACGACGCCAACATCATCCATCGCGACATCAAGCCGTCGAACATCTTCCTCCACCAGGAGGGCGGCGAAGAGATCGTCAAGGTGATCGACTTCGGCGTCGCGCGGCTGAAGGAAGTGACGGGCGACCCGGGCCTCACGTCGACGCAGGCGCTGATCGGCAGCATGGGCTACATGGCGCCCGAGCAGTTCCGCGACGCGAAGTCGGTGGACTTCACGGCCGACATCTACGCGATCGGTGTCGTCGTCTTCCGCGCGCTCACCGGGCGCCTGCCCTTCGTGAGCCGCTCGCTCGACGCCGTCATCCGAATGAAGCTCGAACGGTCCGTGCCGAGCGTGTCGTCGATGCCCGACATGCCCCAGAACGCGCTCCTCGACGCCTTCGTCCAGAGGGCGATGGAGCGCGCGCCGGAGGACCGGTTCCAGAGCGCGCGCGAGATGCTCGACGCATGGGGCAGCGTCATGACCAGCCTCGACGAGGACGCCGCGACGGACGTCATCCACGTCGATGGCCTCGACGACGATGACCGAACCCTCCAGCGCGTGCTCTCGCCGCCGGAGGGAGCCGCCGCGGCGATCGCGCACCCGCCGAGCGTGCCGCTCTCGGAGAGCACGATGCTCGAGCAGGCACCCGCGACGCTGCCGGGCGCCTTCGTCGCCCCGGACGAGATCGTCGTCGACGACGACGCGTCGGAGAACGCCGATTCGCTCTGGGACATGCCGACCAAGCGAAACGACCCGGACCTGCGGAAGCTCGTCGAGCGGGAGCTCGAGCTCCAGCGGCGCGGGAAGCCGCGCGGCTGACGCACCCCCGAAACGGGCGCGGAAAGCTAGGACCAAACCGGTCTCTGTCAACTTCCGTGCCGATGCTGCACGTCGCCCGTTGACGTCGGGTTCCGTGTGATTAGCTTGCGCCCGAAACCAGTGAACGAAGGCCCTGACGGGAGCTCGTGACCCCGAGCTCCCGCGGCCTTGCACGGCAGACGAAGGCAGATTCGGGAGGCAACACGGCCATGGGCAAGATCATCGGTATCGACCTCGGGACCACGAACAGCGTCGTGGCGATCATGGAGGGGCGCGAGCCCAAGGTGATCGTCAACGAGGAGGGCTCCCGCATCACGCCGAGCGTGGTCGCGTGGGACGACAAGGGCGAGATCCTCGTCGGCCAGATCGCGAAGCGCCAGTCGGTCACCAACCCGGAGAACACGATCTACAGCGCCAAGCGCTTCATCGGCCGTCGCTTCGAGGAAGTGAACGAGGAGACGCGCCGCGTCCCGTACAAGACGGTCAAGTCGTCCAATGGGGACACGTCGTTCGACATCCGTGGCAAGCACGTCTCGCCGCCGGAGGTCGCGGCGAAGGTCCTCCAGAAGCTCAAGAAGGCGGCGGAGGACTACCTCGGGGAGAAGATCACCGAGGCCGTCATCACGGTCCCCGCGTACTTCAACGACGCCCAGCGCCAGGCCACGAAGGACGCCGGCAAGATCGCCGGGCTCGAGGTGAAGCGCATCGTGAACGAGCCGACGGCGGCGGCGCTCGCGTATGGCCTCGACAAGAAGAAGGACGAGATCATCGCCGTCTACGACTTCGGCGGCGGCACCTTCGACATCTCGATCCTCGAGGTCGGCGACAACGTCGTGCAGGTCATCTCGACCAACGGCGACACGCACCTCGGCGGCGACGACGTCGACAACCTGATCATCGACTGGATGATCGCCGAGTTCAAGAAGTCCTCCGGCATCGATCTGTCGAAGGACAAGATGGCCCTCCAGCGCCTCAAGGAGGCCGGCGAGAAGGCGAAGATCGAGCTCTCCTCCGTGCAGGAGACGTCCATCAACCTGCCCTTCATCACCGTCGGCCCCGGCGGCCCGGTCCACCTCGATCTCCGCCTCTCGCGCGCGAAGCTCGAGCAGATGATGACGCCGCTCATCGACCGCTCGATGGAGCCGGTGAAGAAGGCGCTCCAGGACGCGAAGAAGTCCCCGAAGGACATCGCCGAGATCATCCTCGTCGGCGGCTCGACGCGCATCCCGCTCGTCAAGGAGACGGTCAAGAAGTTCTTCGGCAAGGATCCGCACCAGGGCGTGAACCCCGACGAGGTCGTCGCGATCGGCGCGGCGGTCCAGGCGGGCGTCCTCGCCGGCGACGTGAAGGACATGGTCCTCCTCGACGTCACGCCGCTCTCGCTCGGCGTCGAGACGCTCGGCGGCGTCATGACGACGATGATCGCGCGCAACACGACGATCCCGACCCAGAAGAAGGAGGTCTTCTCGACGGCGACGGACAACCAGCCGAGCGTCGAGGTCGTCGTCCTCCAGGGCGAGCGCACCGAGGCCCGCTACAACAAGCGCATCGGCAACTTCCACCTCGACGGCATCATGCCCGCTCCGCGCGGCATGCCGAAGATCGAGGTCGCGTTCGACATCGACGCGAACGGCATCCTCTCCGTCCACGCGAAGGACGTCGCGACGGGCAAGGAGCACAAGATCCGGATCGAGGCGAGCTCCGGCCTGTCGCAGGCGGAGATCGACAAGGCGGTGAAGGAAGCCGCCGAGCACGAGCAGGAGGACAAGGAGCGGCGCGAGCAGATCGAGCGCCGCAACAAGCTCGATAGCCTCTGCTACTCGCTCGAGAAGATGATTGGCGAGAACAAGGAGAAGCTCCAGGCGGCGGACGTCACCGCTCTCGAGAGCCTCATCAAGGAAGGACGCGCCGCCGTCGAGCAGCAGAACGACGCCCAGGCGAAGGACATCCTCGAGAAGCTCGAGAAGGAAGCGCAGCGCATCGGCGCGGCGATGTACCAGAACGCGGGCGCTGCCGCGGGCGGGGCCCCGGGAGGAGCGGAAGGCTCCGCGCCGACCGGCGACGCAGGGGCCCCGAAGAAGGGCGGCAAGGACGTCATCGACGCGGAGTTCGAAGAGACGCCCTGACGCGGTGACCGCGAGCGCGAACGGCACGCCGACGGAGCTCGAGCCCAGCGCTCGGGCTCCGTTTCTTTTCGTAACGCTCGAGGCTGTGCACAAGGGAGCCTCACCCTGTGGCGGGTCGCACCGCTGGAAAGGCGCGAGAACGGGCGCGTTCCGCCCACCTCTCTCGCTCCTCGCATCGCGCTGCCACAGGATCACGACGGCGCCACCGCGGTCTCTCATCGCGGGCGGGTCGATGCGTAGGACGGTGCGCATTTCGCATCCGGCTTCCTCACTCGCGAGTTTGGGGGTGCGGCAAGTGCCCGCCTACGCCGGGGGAACGGTTCGGCTACGGTGGCAGCCGCCTTGGGAGCAAGAGGACGATGAGGGTCGCCGCGACGATGCTGTTCGATCGGCTCGCGAGGGCGGGGCGTGAGCCTGCCCGCCACTCCGTGCCGCTCGACATCCTCGTGGTCGACGACGACGACGCCACGCGGTTGAGCCTCGCGTGCGCGCTGACGGACGCAGGGCACCGGGTGACGGAGGCCATCGACGGCGAGCAGGCGCTCGCGCTGACGTCGGAGCGGACCTACGACGTGGCGCTCGTCGACGTGCGGCTGCCGAAGATCGACGGTCTGACGCTCGCGCGCCGGCTCCGGGGCGACGCGCCGACGACCGCGGTCATCCTCATGACGGCGTTCGCCACCGTCCCGGATGCGGTCGCGGCGCTCCGCGACGGCGCCTACGACTACGTCACGAAGCCGTTCGACCCGGAGGAGCTCACGCTGCGCGTGATCGGCCACATCGCCGAGCACCGCGCGCTGAAGCACGAGCTCGAGGAAGCGCGGCGGCTCATGGCGAGCCGCGACGCGGGCTCGCCGATCATCGGCAGCGCGCCTGCGATGGTGCAGCTCGTCGAGCGCATCAACACGGTGGCGCAGAGCGACGCGCTGGTGCTGATCCGCGGCGAGCCCGGCGTCGGCAAGGAGCTCGTCGCGCACACGCTCCACGCGCGGAGCCGGCGGAAGGCCGGCCCGTTCGTCTCCGTGAGCTGCTCGGCGCTCCCGCCCGCGCTCCTCGAGACCGAGATGTTCGGCCGCGACGCCTCGAAGGGCTCGAGCCGCTTCGGCGCCGCCGACGGCGGGACGCTCCTCCTCGACGAGATCGCCGAGCTCCCGCTCTCGGCGCAGGCGCGCCTCCTCTCGGTGCTCGAGGACGGCTGCATCACGCCGATCGGCTCCCAGGAGCGCGTCCCCGTGAACGTCCGGCTCGTGGTCGCGACCCGCTACGACCCGAAGGAGCTCGTGCTCCGTGGCCTCTTGCGCGAGGACCTCTACTTCCGCATCAACGTCGTCGATCTCCTCGTGCCGCCGTTGCGTGAGAGGAAGGCCGATCTCCCGCTCCTCCTCGCCCACTTCCAGCGTCGCTTCTACCCCGGTCGGGTGCCGCCGAGCATCTCCTCACGCGCGTGGTCCGCGCTCACGGCCTACGACTGGCCCGGGAACGTGCGCGAGTTCGCGAACGCGATCGAGCGAGCGATGGTGCTCGCGCGCGGGAGCGAGATCGACGTCGAGCATCTGCCGCCCGACGTCGTCGCCTGCGCCTCGCTGCCGCCGGGCGTGCGCACCTCGTCACCGCCGCCCGCACCCGCTCCGTCGCCGAAGCCGCTCCGCAAGGCCACGGCCGAGCCGGAGGGACACGACACGCTCGGCGAGAGGGACGCAGACGAAGATCGAGTGACTTTGCCTCGCCTCGCCGCGGCGATGAAGCAGTACGAGAAGAACCTGCTCCTTCGCGCGCTCCGGACGGCGCGAGGCGCGCGCCACCACGCTGCGGAGCTGCTCGGCATCTCCCGCCGGGTCCTCGTCCGGAAGTGCGATCTGCACGGGATCACCGACTCGGATCTGGGCTCGGGGCCGCCGCAGGCGCCCGAGGCGAGCGGCGTCGCGTTCCGCGATCTCGAGGCGACCGACGAGGTCCCGAGCGTGCCCGGCTCGCTCTCGCGGCCCCACCGCGAGAGCGGGTCTGCATCGGGCGCCGGCGAGGACGCGCGCGTCCTTCGGTCGAAGAGCGCGACCTGAGCGTCACCCCGCCGGTGACGCGACGTCGCGCGGGACCTCGAGCACGAACGTCGTGGTGTCTCCGTGCGCGTCCTCCGCGTAGACGCGGCCGCCGTGGAGCTCGGCGAACCCCGCGGCGATGGCGAGGCCGAGCCCCGTCCCCGGGCGTCCCGCCCGCGTCGAGTGCCAGACGCGATCGAAGAGGTGAGCGCGGACATCCTCCGGGACTCGGCCCCGATCGAGGACGCGGTAGCTCACGCGTGATGGCTCCGCCTCGACCACGACGTCGACGACGGACCCCTCCGGCCCGTACTTGACCGCGTTCTCGACGAGGTGGCCGAGCGCGCGGACGAGCCGCTCGCGATCCCCTCGGAGGGAGACCGGGTCCGCGGGCATCTCGAGCTCGATCGCGACGCGACGGGTCGTCGCCACCTCGCGCACGGACGCGACGGCGAGCTCGACGACGGTGCGCGCGTCGAACGGAGAGAGCTCGAGGGCGATGTCCTTCGCCTCGAGGTGCGAGACGTCGCTGAAGTTGCGGAGGAGCCGATCCATCTGGGTGCACGAGCGGAGGACCGCGGCCAGGATCTTCCGCGTCCGCTCGTTGTCGGCCGAGTCCGGCGTCGACTGGAGCACGAAGCTCGTCCCCATCTGGACGGCCGCGAGGGGCGCGCGCAGATCGTGGCAGACCGACGAGAGGAGGGGCTCGTGTCGCACGGGAGGCTCGGGCGCGCGCGGTGGACTCTTCGGCATCGCCCCACAACGTGAGGCTCGTGCCGGCCGATGTCGATGCGCTCCCGCGACGCACTAGCGGGCGAGCCACGCCCTCACGCACGCCAGGTCGCGGTCGGAGGACAGATAGGGCGATCCGCGGCGCGCCAGGACCCCGGCGAGACGGGGAAGCTCCGCGACGAGCGCGGCCAACGCTTCCCCCGCGTCAGGCCCCCGCGCCGCGAGGAGCTCGAGGGCATCGCGTTCCTTCCACGGCTCGCCTCTCGCGGCCGCGGCAGCGAGCGCGTCGGCCGCGCGCCGAAAGTCTCGTCGGTCCGCCGCGTCCCCCGCCTGACCTCGCAACACCTCCGAAGCGCGTGCGGCTGCCGGGAGGACCACGTCTGTGTGGAGCGCGTGGAAACCGCGGCGAAAGAGCTCGTCGGCGGTGCGCGCGACGAGGATGCGCGTGAGGTCCTCGTCCGTCGCTCGTCCGCCCGCCATGAGGTCGAGCCCCAGCGCCACGGTTGCGAGCGCGCCGACGACGGCCTCCCCCTCGCGCACGTGACGACCGTCGTGACCGGCTCCTGCCTTCAGCACGTTCGCGAGATAGGCGAGCTCCTCGCTGCGGGCCGCGAACACGCCGACGTCGTGCGCGGCGAGCTCGCGCATCGCTCGGGTCAGCGCGTTCTCCTCGTGGGCCGGCTCGCCGGGGAGGGGAGGGAGCAGGTCGGTCGCGCGACGCTCGCGCTGCGCTCCCCCGACCGCCGGCACCGATGGTGCGCGTGCGCCGGCGTCGCGGAACCATGCGCGGGTCACCACGTCCCGGACGTACGCGCCGTCCCCGAGGGGCCTCCGCGCCAGGCCGAGGAAGCTCTTCGCGCTCGAGCCCGCCACGAAGCCCTCGGCAGCGCGGCGGTCCTCGCGGTCGCCGGCGACGTCGTCCTCCAGCGCGCCTTCCCGCGTGAGCACGTCGTAGAGGCCGCCGGCTTCGTCGATCTCGTCGTCGGCGAGCGCCGCGCAACGCGAGAGCACGCGCACGACGAGGGCGTGGTGCTCGCGATCGAGGGCGAGGACGGCTCCGAGGATGGCGTCCCAGCCGTCGTGACCGCGCGCGACGAGGATCATGTCGTCGAGCTCCTCGTGGAGGTGATCGGAGAGCGCCTTGTCCGCGAGCTCGCCGTCCTCCGCGCTGTCGATCTCGGAGGCGAGTCGCTCGAGCGGGAAGACGAGCACGTGGCGGTGGAGCGCGAGGACGAGGAGGTCCTCGGGGAGCCCGGCGAGCTTCTCGGCGACGACCCGGTCGCCCCCTTCGGCGAGCACCTCGAGCCACGTGAGGAAGCGCGCGGCGTCGAAGCGGTCGTCCTCTCCCGGAGCTGCGCTCTTCCAGAGGTCGTCGTCGAGCACGACGAGGAGCTGCTCGCTCGTCGCGAGCGCGACGATCTCGGCCGCGTCCTCGAGGCCGATGCTCTCGACGACGCGGGCGAGCGCGCGCGGCGGGAGCTCGCGGACCCGGGCCGCGAGGTCGGGTTGGTCCAGCAGCGACGCGACGAGGGTGCGGGTCCGCGGGGCGAGAGCGCGTTCGGTCACGTTCACCGGCCTTGGTAAGGAGTGCAAGAAGACTCAGGAAAATAACGCTCGCGTTCGACGACGCAAGAGGGTCGCAGCGGCTGAGGTACGCTCCGGAGATCGGATGCAAGCCCCCTTCACGCGCCGCCGCGCCCTCCTCCCGCTCGCCTTCGCCGCCACCCTCCTCGCCGCCGCGAGCGGCGGCGGCTGCACGTCCCTCCTCGGCGACTTCGACGTCGCCCCCTCCGCCTCTGCGGGCGGCGACCTACCGGACGGGGCGGTCGTGACCGACGGAGGTGCCACGACCGTCACCGAGGGAGGCGTCGTGTGCAATGCACCCGCGCGCGCGTGCCCCGGCGACCGATGCCTCGTGCCGAGCCCCGACGCGTGTGGCCCGGGCTGCGTCGCGTGTCCCCCCGGGGCAAACGGCGCGACGGCCATCTGCCGTCCCGACGGCACGTGCGGGATCCGCTGCGAAGCCGGCCTCACCCCGTGCGGGAACGCCTGCCGCGACCTGACCAAGGACCCGGACCACTGCGGGCAGTGCGGCCGCGCGTGCGGCGGCGGCGGGTGCAACGCGGGTCGGTGCGAGCCCGTCATCATCACCACCGGCCTCGTCGATCCGACCGACATCGCGGTCTCGCCGACGGAGGTCTTCGTGAACGCCGACGGCGTCGTCCGGAAGTGCGCGAAGACGGGGTGCCCGTCGACGACGCCGCTCTGGTCGGGCAACACCAAGTCCGTGCGCGGCCCGCACATGCTCGGCACCGATCTCAACTACGCGTACTTCGCGGTCGATCTCTCCAGCAACCGCTACCCGTACCGCTGCTCGCTCGCGGGGTGCGCGGCGTCTCCGGAGCAGATCGTGGTGACGCCCGCGCCGAACTCGTCGAACTTCGAGACCTTCACCCTCGAGGGCGGGTCCTTCCTGTTCACCGGCACCTACACGGGCGTGCGCGAGGTGCCGCTCGCCGGCGGCGCGGGAGGGCGCACCTACTCGAACTCCGCCGGCACGGGCGTCGCGGGCGCGAACGCGAGCTTCGTCGTCTGGTCCGACAAGTTCGGCAGCGGCGTCCGTCAGTGCGCCCGCGCGGGCGCCGGGTGCATGGCGTCGTCGAACCTCATCGGCCTCGTCACCACCACGGAGCTCATCGTCGTCGCCGACCGCGCGATCTTCGCCGTCTCCGACGGCGCGGGCTCGAAGATCCAGGCATGCAACGTCGCCGGGTGCAGCGGCGCGCCGACCACCATCGCCACGTTGCCGAACGAGGAGGTCACGGGGCTCGCCGCGGACATCACCGGCATCTACTGGACGACGTCGACGAACACCGACGGCGCCGTGAAGGCGTGCAAGGTCCTCGGCGGATGCGGCGCGACCCCGCTCGTCCTCGCCACCGGCCAGCGGAAGCCGATCGGGATCGCGCTCGACCAAGGCTTCGTCTACTGGGTGAACAACACGGACGGCGCGGTCCGGCGCGTCGCGAAGTGATCGCGCTGCCGGTTTGACCGACCGGCCCTCCGCCCGCTGACAGCTTGGCGCCCCGGACGCCCCCGGGGCCGAGTTCCTGCGCCGATCGGCGAGGGAACACGCGTTGCAGCGGAGCGGTCGCATGAACGACGCGACACGCGAATCGCCCGGACGCGCCCTCCTCCACCGCTGGCTCGTCGAGTTCAACCCGCTCTACCTCCTCAGCGCCGCGCTCGTCCTCGCCGGGACGTTCCTCTGCTCGCGAGGGCTCGCCGAGGGCGGGAGCTTGTACGGAACCCTGGCCGTCGCGGGGATCGCGGAGCTCTACGCCCTCGCGCTCGTCGGGGGCGCGGCGGTGCTCGTGCGGCTCGGCCACGTGCGTCCGGCGGTGATGCTCGGCCTCCTGACCGTCCTCTACCAGAGCGACCTCACCCTCCACACCGAGACCTGCGCCAACCTCGGGGTCGCCGGGACGTGGGCGGCGGCGGGCTGGGCGCTGCTCTACGCCGGCAAGCTCTTCGCGCTCGCGCGTGCGCTCCGTCTGCGCCTGTCCCGGACGGCGGTCGCGACCGCGCTCGTCGCGGGCGCCGGCCTCGCGATCGGCCCCTTCGTCCTCCACGATCTCACGCCCGACGCGCGCGGCGGTCTGGTCGCCTCGTGGGTCTTCGCGCTCGCGTCGCTCCAGCGCACCGCCGTGGTCGCGAGCCGGGTTCCGCTCGATGCGTGGGGCGAGACGGTCCTCCGCCGCTCGGTGCGCGCGACCTGGGCGATCTCCGGCGCGCTGCTCGCCGGGCACGTCCTCTTCTGGGCCGCCGACCAGCGGATCGCCGTCGTGCCGTTCGTGCCGCTCCTCTTCGTCCGGAGCACGCGGAGCGAGCGGCGCGTGTGGGTCGTCCTCGTCGCGACGCTCGTCGTCGCGGCGCTCGTCGCGCCCGCCACGTTCGCCCTGGTCGCCGCGATGGCGGCCGCCGCGCTCCTCCTCCGCGCCTTCGCGCCCGTCTTCGGGCCGGAGATCGCGGCGACACCCGCGCCACGCTCCACGCAGCCGTATCGCGCCGGAGCGTCCGAGCAGGAGGCGTCCGTCATGGTGACCCCGCTCGTCGACACCGCCGAGGCGCACCGTCTCCTCGCCGGCGCGCTCGCCGCAGCGTGGCTTTCGGCGTGGACTCTGGGATGGGCGGGAGGCGCCCTTCCCCCGCACGTGCTCGCGCTCGATCTCCTCCTCACCTTCGTCGCAGCGTTCCTCGCGTGGCGAAGGCACGCGCGCCCGGCCCTCGCGCCGAGCCTCGCCGTCTGGACCCACCTCGTGGCCGCGAAGGGGCTCCTCCCGACGCCACGCACGTCCCTGGAGTGGGGAGGTGCAGCGCTCTTGCTCGGCTTCGCGCTCCTCCTCGGATCAGTCGCCGCCACGTGGCGGCTTCGCCGAACGTGACCGGGTCAGGAGCTTCTCGAGCAGCGGATTCGGGAAGCGCCTCGCGAGCGTGATCGCGAAGAACGTCTCGACGAGCTCGGGCAAGCGCGCCACCTCCACGAGCACGCCCTGCTCGAGCTCGTCCTTCACGACGATGCGCGGGACCACGGCGAGCCCGCCGTGGGTCCGCGCGAGGAGACGGAGCATCGCCATGTCGTCGACCTCGGCGGCGATGCGCGGACGGACCCCGAGCCGGTCGACGAGCGCATCGAAGCCCGTGCGGATGCTCGACTCCATCGTCGGCACCACGACGGGCTCGGTCGCGAGGACGGCGGCGAGCCTCCGGGGACGCCTCCGCTTCGGCCGCCCGACGAGGCTGACCGGCTGCTCCGCGAGCGCGTGGGGGAGGAACGGCGACGCGGCGTCACGCGGCGGCGCCACGTTCGCGAGGACGACGTCGAGGTTGTGCGCCTCGAGCGCGCGCAGCATGTCGGAGAGGGAGCCGGAGCGCACGATGAGCTCGACGTCCTCCTTCCCGACGAGGGGCGACAGGAATCGGAGCTGGAAGTTCCGGGACAGCGTGGCGAGGGCGCCGACGCGCAGCACGCGCCGCGCCGCCCCGCCGCCGAGGACGGCGAGCAGCTCCGAGCCGGCGCCGAAGATCGCGTCGGCATAGGTCAGCGCGATCCGCCCGGGCTCGGTGAGGACGAGCTGTTTTCTGCGTCGCTCGAAGAGCGCGTGCCCGAGGTCGTCTTCGAGCTTCGCGATCTGCACCGAGAGCGCGGACGGCGACACGTGCATCCGCTTGGCCGCGCGCGTCAGGCTGCCGTCGTGCGCGACGGCCCAGAAGTAGCGGAGGTGGTGGAAGTTGAGCGTCGCGATCATCGTTCACAGAAAGCGAACGATACGGCCATAAAGATGAATTTTCGAGATCCACGCGCGCGTCGTAGAAACGAAGGAGATGAACGCCGCGCTCGGTCTCTTCCCGCTGATCGCGCCGCTCGCTCTCGTGGGCGTTGTGCTCCGCGCACGTCGCGAACCGGGCGCGCGTCCGCGCCGCGTGCTGGCCGCGAGCCGCGCCGCGACGCTCCTCGCCCTCGGGATCGCCGTCGTCTTCGGCCTGCTCGTCGGCCTCGGCGTACGGCCGGCGCTCCACCTCGTGCGCTTCGACGGGCTCGCGGCGGTGATGTTCGCGCTCGTCTCCTCGCTCGGCGCCGTCGTCGTGCGCTTCAGCCGACGTTACCTCGCGGGCGACCGAGGCCACGGACGCTTCGTCGGCGGGCTCTGCCTGACCGTGGCGACGGTGCTCGTCCTCGTCGTCACGGGCGACCTCGTGGTCCTCGTCACGGCGTGGATCGCCTCGAGCTTCGCCCTCCACCAGCTCCTCGTCTTCTACCCCGAGCGCCGGCGAGCCGCCCTCGCCGCGCGGAAGAAGTTCCTCGTCGCGCGGGGCGCGGACGCGTGCCTCGTCCTCGCCGTCGTGCTCCTCGTCCACGCGTTCGGGACGACGGACCTCGGTCTCCTCGTCGAGCGCGCACGCGGCGCCCACGCGGCCGGGGAGCTGCCCGGAGCCGTCACGCCGGCCGCTCTCCTCGTCGCCCTCGCCGCCGCGCTGAAGTCTGCGCAGTTCCCGGCCCACGGCTGGCTCGCGGAGGTGATGGAGACGCCCACGCCCGTGTCTGCGCTGCTCCACGCCGGCATCCTCAACGGCGGCCCGTTCCTCGTCGTGCGGCTCGCCGACGTCGTGCTTCTCGCGCCGACCGCGCTCCAACTGCTCGTCCTCGTCGGCGGCACGACCGCGACCCTCGCGTCGGTGGCGAGGGTGACCCAGCCGAGCGTGAAGGTCTCCCTCGCGTACTCGAGCGCGGCGCACATGGGGTTCACGTTGCTCCTCTGCGGGCTGGGGGCGTTCCCGGCCGCGATCCTCCATCTCGTCGCGCACTCCTTCTACAAGGCGCACGCCTTCCTCTCGTCGGGCAGCATCGTCGACCTGGTCCGCGCGGGGCACGGGCCGCCGCCTCGGGCGGTCTCGTTCGGCCGCGCGCTCGTCGCGCTCGCGCTCGCGCTCCTCGTCTATGTCGGGATCGGCCTCGCGACGGGCGCCCGCCTCCTCGAGCGGCCCGCGACGTCCGCCCTCGGTGTGATGCTCGTCCTCGCGCTGACGCATCTCCTCGCGCAGGGCCTCGCCCGTCGTGGCGCGCTCCTCCGGACCCTCGGTGCTGCGGCCGGGACGACGCTCGCGTTCCTCGGGCTCGAGCGCGTCGCCGCGCGCGTGCTCGAGCGCGCCGTCCCGGTCCACGCCGAGGCCGGTGTCGCCACCTGGACGGTCGCGGGGCTCGTGCTGCTCGCGTTCACGGCGGTGACGACGCTCCAGCTCGTCATCGCGCGGGCACCTGCTTCACCGCTGGTTCGCGCGGCCTGGGTGCACGCGCGAAACGGCTTCTACGCCAACGCCGTCTTCGACCGCCTCCTGGCGGCGCGTCGACGAGAGAGGAATCACGCATGACCACGCGAGCCTCTGCCTCCACTGCGCTCCTCCGCGCGACGAAGAAGGTCGCGCCGCTCTTCCCGCTCGAGTCGTTCGTCGCGGTGAATCCGTTCGTCGGGCTCGCCGATCAGCCCTTCTTCGACGTCGCCGCGCTCGTGGAGCGGACGTCCGGGGCGCGCATGACGATGCCGCGGAGCTTCTACGTCGAGGCGATGAAGGACGGCCGTCTCCCTCGTCGGTGCATCGTCGCCGCCCTCGCCGAGCTCGAGACGGTCGACGGCGCCGTCCTCGATCGCACCGTTCGAACGCTGAAGGGACTCCTCCGCGACGCGTCGCTCGAGGACGTGGCCCTCCGTCGCACGCGAACGATCCCCACGGTCGCCGACGCCGCGGCAGACGTCACCGGCATCGACTGGCCCGGCATCGTCACCGACCGCATCTCCGCGTGGGCCGCCACCCATCACGACCGGGGGCAGGCCCCGTGGACGTCACCGTTCCGCGACCTCTCCCCGTGGCGTGCGTGGCGCGAGGAGGCGGCGATGGACCGGACCCCCGAGGTGGCCGGGCTCCCGCGCTTCCGCGAGATCGTGGCGGAGATGCCCGCCGATCCGCTCGACGCGGCCGCGCGCGCCATCGGCCGTCTCGGCGTGCCCGAGGACCTCCTCGACGACTACCTCCATCGCTTGCTGATGACGATCTCCGGGTGGGCGGGGTACGTCCGTCATCGCGTCTGGGACGCGGAGCTCCGGGGCGAGGCCGACGACGCGCTCGTCGAGTTGCTCGTCATCCGGCTCGCCTGGGAGGTCGCCCTGCTCGAGGGCCTCGACATCGAGCGAGCCTTCCGGCGCGTGCCGCTCGCGCGCGACCCCGACCTCCTCGTCGATCTCGTGCTCCACGCGGCGTACGAGAAGGCGCAGCAGGACGCGCTGCTCGCGAGGTTCGCCGGCCCGTCACGGTCGAGGTCACCGCGCTCCGCGCGGCCGTCCGTCCAGGCCGTCTTCTGCATCGACGTCCGCTCCGAGGTCATCCGTCGCGCGCTCGAGTCTTCGGACGACGCCGTCGAGACGCTCGGCTTCGCGGGCTTCTTCGGCTTCCCGATCGAGCTGGTCCCGTTCGGGGACGAGCGGGGGCACGCGCGATGCCCCGTGCTCCTCGCCCCCGCGCACGTCGTGCGCGAGACGGTCTCCGGCGTCTCGGCCGACGAAGAGGAGGCGCTCCGCAGCCGCCGCCTCGATCGGCGTCTCGCCGCGCAGGCCTGGCGCTCCTTCAAGACGAGCGCCGTCGCCTGCTTCGGGTTCGTCAGTCACGTGGGGCTCGCGTACACGTGGAAGCTCCTCACCGATTCGCTCGGGCTCACGCGACCCGAGCCGGAGCCCGCGACCGACAGCCTGGACGCGGCGACGGCGCGGAGGCTCGGCCCGACGGTCGCCCCGGGCACGCTCTGCGGGCGGACGACGGGGATGACGGCCGAGCAGCGGCTCGCGGCGGCGCGCGCGGCGCTGTCCGCGATGTCGCTCACCGAAGGCTTCGCGCGCCTCGTCGTGCTCGTCGGCCACGGGGCGTCGACCGTGAACAACCCGCACGCGACGAGCCTCGACTGCGGGGCGTGCGGGGGCCACGCGGGTGACGCCAACGCGCGCGTCGCCGCGCTCGTCCTGAACGATCCGGACGTGCGCCGCGGGCTCGCGGCGAGCGGGATCGTCGTCCCCGACGACACGGTCTTCCTCGCTGCGCTCCATGACACGACGACCGACGCGATCACGATCCTGAACGGGGACGCCGTCCCGGCGAGTCATGGCAGAGATCTCGAACGGCTCGCGTCGATCTTCCGCAGGAGCGCCCGGATCGCCCGCCGAGAGCGAGCGACGCGCCTCGACCTCGACGAGGGAGCGTCCCTCGACGAGGCCGTGATCGCCCGGAGCCGCGACGGCTCCGAGGTGCGACCCGAGTGGGGGCTCGCCGGCTGCTCGGCGTTCGTCGTCGCGCCGCGTCACCTGACGAAGGGCATCGACCTGGGCGGCCGCGCCTTCCTCCACTCCTACGACCACCGGAAGGACGAGGACGGGAAGACCCTCGAGCTCGTGATGACGGCGCCGATGGTGGTCGCGAGCTGGATCAGCCTCCAGTACTTCGCCAGCACCGTGGACAACCGGGCCTTCGGCAGCGGGAACAAGACGCTCCACGACGTCGTCGGGGCGCTCGGCGTCCTCGAGGGGAACGGCGGTGATCTCCGAGTCGGCCTCCCGCTCCAGTCGGTCTCCGACGGCACGCGCTGGGCGCACGATCCGGTGCGGCTAAGCGTGGTCATCGCGGCGCCGACCGCGGCGATCGACGCGGTCATCTCGAGGCACGAGCCGGTCCGGCGCCTCGCCGACAACGGCTGGCTCCACCTCTTCGCGATGGACGACGAGGGCCGCGTGACCGACCGGTACCGGGGCGCGCTCGCCTGGGAGCCCGTCCTCGGGACCGTGGCGCGCGCGGCGGCGTGATCGACCGCATTTCTCGGCACTTCGACGACATGCCTTCCATGTGGAACAATGCGGGCCTCCCCACCGCACCACGAGACCAGAGAGCTCCCGCATGTCCCAGACACTCCCGACTGTTGGTCACTTCATCGACGGCCAGAACGTCACCCTCGAGGGCCGGTCCCAGGAGGTCTGGAATCCGGCCACGGGCGTCGCCGAGAAGCGCGTCCTCCTCGCCGACAAGAAGACCGTCGAGGCGGCGATCGCCTCCGCCGAGAAGGCGTTCCCCGCCTGGCGTGACACGCCGCCGCTGAAGCGCGCGCGCGTGATGAGCAAGCTCAAGGTCCTCCTCGAGGCGAACGCCGAGAAGATCGCCGCGATGCTCACCGCCGAGCACGGCAAGGTGCAGGGCGACGCCATGGGCGAGGTGCAGCGTGGGATCGAGAACGTCGAGTACGCCTCGTATGCGACGGAGCTCCTCAAGGGCGAGCACTCGCGGAACGTCGGCCCCGGCATCGACGCGTGGACCGAGCACCAGGCGCTCGGCGTCTGCGCCGGCATCACGCCCTTCAACTTCCCCGCGATGGTGCCGCTCTGGATGTGGCCGATGGCGGTCGTCTGCGGCAACACCTTCGTGCTCAAGCCGTCCGAGCGCGATCCGTCGAGCACCCTCTTCATCACCCAGCTCGCGATGGAAGCGGGTCTCCCGCCCGGCGTCTTGAACCTCGTGAACGGGGACAAGGAGGCGGTCGACACGCTCCTCCACGACGCGCGCATCAAGGCGGTGAGCTTCGTCGGGTCGACTCCGATTGCAGAGTACATCTACGCGGAGGGCTGCAAGACCGGCAAGCGCGTCCAGGCGCTCGGCGGCGCGAAGAACCACGCGGTCGTGATGCCGGACGCCGACATCGACAACGCCGTGAGCGCGCTCATGGGCGCCGCGTACGGCTCGTGCGGCGAGCGCTGCATGGCGATCCCGATCGTGGTCGCGGTCGGCGATGCCACAGCCGATGCCGTCGTCGCGGGCCTCAAGACCGAGATCGCGAAGATGAAGGTCGGCCCCGGCACCGACGCGAAGAACGACATGGGCCCGCTCGTGACGAAGCCCCACTTCGAGAAGGTGAAGGGCTACGTCGAGCAGGGCGTGAAGGAAGGCGCCCAGCTCGTCGTCGACGGGCGCGGCGTGAAGGTGGCCGGCCACGAGAACGGCTACTTCCTCGGCGCCTGCCTCTTCGACCACGTGAAGCCGGGGATGGTCGTCTACAAGGAGGAGATCTTCGGCCCGGTCCTCGGCGTCGTCCGCGTGAAGACGCTCGAGGAGGCGATGAAGCTCATCGACGACCACGAGTACGGCAACGGCACGTGCATCTTCACGCGCGACGGCGAGGCGGCGCGCTACTTCACGGACAAGATCCAGGTCGGGATGGTCGGCGTGAACGTGCCGCTCCCCGTCCCCGTCGCGTACCACTCGTTCGGCGGCTGGAAGCGCTCGCTCTTCGGCGACCTCCACGCCTACGGCCCGGATGCCGTGCGCTTCTACACCAAGCGAAAGGCGATCACGCAGCGCTGGCCCTCCGCGGGCGTGCGCGAGGGCGCCGTCTTCTCGTTCCCGTCCACGAAGTGACGCACGCGGGGGCGGCGGCGCCTCGCGTCTTCGCGTCGGTCGTCTTCGTGCTCTTCGCGTTCGCGGAGAGCCAGGGGATCCCGCGGGCGCGCCTCCTCGAGCTCTCCGGGCTCGGCGAAGGCGCGCTCGAGGACCCCGACGAGCTCGTCCCGTACGAGCCGCTCGTCGTCGTGTGGCGCGAGCTCGTCGCGCGCCTCCCGGGCGAGCCGCTCGGCCTTCGTTACGCGCCGTTCGTGGACGCCGGGGCGCTCGGGGTCGTCGGGTACGCGGTCCGGCACGCGAAGGACGGGCACCAAGCGCTCGAGCTGACGCTCCGGTTCGCCAAGCTCGCCGATCCGTTCCTCGGCGTGCGCGTCGTGCGTCGCGGCGAGCTCGTCGAGCTGCACATCGAGCACGAGCCGCGGGTCGTCGAGATGGTCGAGCCGCTCGAGATGCTCGTCCTCGCCACCGTGCGCATGGCGCGCTCGCTCTTCCGCGGCGACGCGCGACCGACGTCGGTGTGCTTCCGCCATCCCGCGCGGCATCCGCGGGCGCTCTACGTCGACGTCGTCGGTGACGTCCCGGTACGCTTCGGCGCCTCGTTCGACGGCGTCGTTTTCCCGGCGGCGCTCCTCGATCTCCCGCTCGAGGCGGCCGATGCGCGCATGGCGACCTACCTCGTGACGCACGCGGAGGCCCTCCTCGAGAAGGCGGAGGACGCCGAGGCGCCCCTCGACGAGCGCGCGCGGAGGGCGATTCGCGCGGCGCTCACGGGAGGCGAGGTGACGGCGACGGACATCGCAAGGACGCTCGGCACGAGTACGCGTTCCCTCCAGCGCGCGCTCCAGGAGAAGGGCACCTCCCTCTCCCACGAGGTCGACCTCGCCCGGAAGGAGCGCGCGCTCGTCCTCCTCCGGCGCCCCGAGCTCACCGTGGCGGAGATCGCCTTCATGCTCGGGTACGCCGAGGCCCGGGTCTTTCTCCGCAGCTTCCGGCGCTGGACGGGGAAGACGCCCACCGAGCTCCGGCGCGCCTGGCGCGGAGAGTGACCTTTCTGGCGCGCGCGGCCACTCGCCGTCTCCGCTCGGGGGCCCCAGGATGAAGGGCATGGATGCGCGAGAACTGAAGGGCCCCCGCGGCAGGCTGCTCACCACCTACCGCTTCCTCACCGATCCGTACGCGACGTCGCTCGCCTGGCGCGACGCCTACGGCGACCCGTTCCTCGCGCGCGTCGTGAACGGCGACGTCGTCATGACGGGCAGGTCCGAGCACCTGAAGGCGATCTTCGCGGCGCCGCCCGACACGTTCGATCCGTTCGGCGTCCAGGCGATCGCGCCCGTCGTGGGCAAGGGGAGCCTCCTCGTCCTCACGGGCGAAGCGCACCGGCGCGAGCGGAAGCTCCTCATGCCGCCGTTCCACGGGAGCCGCATGCGCGCGTACGAGAGCACGATGCGGGACGTCACGCTCCGTCACCTCCACGAGGCGTTGCGCGCCGGCGGCGTCACGACGATGAAGGACATCGCGCAGAAGATCACCCTCGAGATCATCGTCCGCGCGGTCTTCGGCGTGGAGGACGAGCGCGAGGCCGACGCGATCGCGAAGGGCGTCGTCGACGTGCTCGAGGCGGTCCATCCCTCCTTCCTCTTCGCGCCGTTCCTCCAGCGCGATTTCGGCGGGCTCGGCCCCTACGCACGCTTCCGGCGCGCGGCGGAGGCGGGGGACAGGGAGCTCCAGGCCCTCATCGACGCGCGCCGCGGTCGCGGCGAGGGCGACGACGTCCTCGGGCTCCTGCTCGCTGCGCGCTACGACGACGGCAGCGCGATGAGTGACGCGGAGATCCAGGACGAGCTCCGCACGATCGTCACCGCAGGCCACGAGACGACGGCGATGGCCCTCGCGTTCCTCGTCGACCTCGTGTGGCGAAGGCCCGAGGTCCTCGCGCGCGCGAAGGAAGAGGCGAACGCCGGCGGCGCGCTCCCGTACCTCGACGCGATCGTGAAGGAGACGCTCCGCGTCCGCCCGATCCTCACCGAGGCGATCCGCACGCTGAAGAAGCCGCTCGTCATGGGCGACCTCGAGGTCCCCGCCGGGATGCACGTCGGCGTGAGCGCCGTCCTCGCCCATCACGACGAGGAGCGGTTCCCCGAGCCAGAGGCCTTCCGTCCCGAGCGCTTCCTCGGTCGGACGTTCGGGCCCACCGAGTACATCCCGTTCGGCGGCGGTCACCGCCGGTGCATCGGCGCGGCCTTCGCGGAAATGGAGCTCAGGATCGTCCTCGCTGGATTTCTACAGTCCGTGGATCTCACGCTCCTCAGCCCCGCTTCGTCGCGCCCGTACCGGAGAAACCTGACGATGGCGCCGAAGGACGGAGTTCCCGTGCGATTTGCGGGACGTAGCACGCAGAGTCTCCTTCGGGCCTCCGAGGTGGCGCGGGCTCCTTCGCAGGGTACCTTCCACGGGTCCGCCGCGTAGCACCCAGGAGCACCATGCCCCGCTTCGTCCGACTCGCCCCCTTCGCGTCCTCGATCGTCGTCCTCGTCGCCTGCGGGGGAGATGCGAAGGACAGCGCGTTCGGGAACGGCGGGGATCCGAGCATCCCGCCCGGCGGCGTCCTCGGCGGCGGCTCGGGGGCGAACGCGAACGGCAGGCCGTGTGTCCCGAACGCGGCCAACGCCGAGATCCCGGGCAACGGCTGCGACGACGACGCCGACGGCACGGTCGACAACGCGCCCTCGTGCGACGAGGGCCTCGCCAAGGACGGCGACGCCGTCGCCCTCGCCCGCGCGATGGGCATCTGCGCGAGCGCGGCCGAGAAGGGCTACGGTCTCGTCTCGGCGTCGTTCACGCGTGGCTACGGCGTCTCGGGGGAGCCGGCCCCCCAGCAGCACGGCGTCCTCTCGAAGTTCGGCGACGTGATCAAGCCGCGCCAGGGATCGAAGCTCGCGGTCCTCTCCACCGGCTACGCCGACGAGTACAACGGCGCTCCCGGTGCGCCCTTCGGCGGCACGACGGGGACGAACAGCGCCAACTTCAAGACGAACGGCAAGGCGTGGTTCCCGCCGTTCCCGCTCCTCGACACGGAGGGGACGGGCCGCCTCCCGCCCGGCTTCCCGAAGGCGGCGGACGGGTGCCGCCAGGCTCCGCAGACGAACGACGTCGTCGATCTGAAGCTCGAGCTCAAGGCCCCGCCCAACGCGAGCGGCATCAAGTTCGACTTCAACTTCTACTCCGGCGAATGGCCGGCCTACATCTGCTCGCCCTTCAACGACGGCTTCCTCGCCTTCCTCACCGCGAAGGGCTTCAACGGCGGGACGCCCGACAACATCTCGTTCGACAGCAAGAAGAACCCCGTCAGCGTGAACAACGGGTTCTTCGATCGCTGCACCTCGAACGCGAAGATCGGCTGCGCCGACGGTGCGAAGGCCGGCGTCTCGCAGTGCCCCGGCGGGACGAGCGAGCTCTCCGGTACCGGCTTCGGCCAGGAGGGCGCCTGGTGCGCGTCGTGGGGTGACAACGCGTCGCGGAGCGTGAACGGTGGCGCGACGGGCTGGCTCTCGTCGCTGGCCGCCGTGCAGCCGGGGGAGACCTTCACCCTCGAGCTCTTCATCTGGGACACGGGAGACGCGGTCCTCGACTCGAGCGTCCTCCTCGACAACTTCCAGTGGGTGGAGGGCGAGGTCCAGACGTCGACGGAGCGTCCGCCGCGCTGATCTGGACCGAGCCTCACCCGTCGTCGGGCAGGAGGTGTCGCATCGTCACGTGAAAGCGCGACCGCACGAGCGCGAGAACGCTGTTGAACTCGGACGGCGACAGCCCGAGCCTCTCGCACAAGAGGTGCTGGAGACGTTCCGTCAACGTCGCGCGCGCCTGCGCCAGATGACGCTTGATCGTCGCCGCGTGCACGCCGTGCATCTTGCTCATGTCCGCCAGGGTGAGCTCGTCCAGGTAGTGCTGCCGGAGGTAGAGGCGCTCGCGAACCGAGAGCGCCTCGAGCGCGAGAGGCAGGACGGCCTTCAGCTCGGAGTCGTAGTGGACACGGAAGTACGCGAGCTCGGCGCTGCTCGCATCCCCGGCGGCGTCGACGAGCTCCTGATCGTCTTCCACCGGACGCTCCTTGGGCCCGCGCACCGCGGCGTTGAGCGCGGCACGGGTCACCACGACCCGTAGCCAAGCGCGGAGCTCACCGCGGCCGCTGTACTCCGCGATCTTCGGCGGCTTCCCGTCGCGCGGTACGAAGAGGCTCTCGCGCAGCCCCTGCATGAGGTCGTCGAGATCGACGGACGCCGACACCCGCCTCGCGACGGCGTGGAGATCCGCGGCGAACGTGCTCTCGAACGTCGCGAGAGCCGCGGGGTGCCCGACCGCGCAGGCGACGGCCAGATAGAGATCGGACGCGAAGAGTTCTTCGAGCGACCCCGCGGCCCCTACCCGCGCCGCCAGGTGCCGGACGAAGACGTCGTCGGGGACGTCGACGTTCGGCCATGCGCTCCTGGCGACGTCCAAGGACTGCGCGACGTGCGCGCGTACTCGGGTCGCGTCGTCCTCACGGCCACACGCCTCGAGGAGAGTGGCAAGGGCTTCGTCGTCGACCACGGGTGGTTCCTCGCGGAGCGAGCGCGAATGTATAGACTTCCTTCTCGCATGCGCAAGTCTCCCTGCCTCGACGACGAGTCGGCCGGCGCCTTCGCGGCAGGCACGCTCGACGCCGCGGAGCGCGCCGTCGCCGAGGAGCATCTCGACGAATGCGTGTCGTGCCGCAGGCTGGTCTCCGCGCTCGCGAGGAGCGGAGGGGCGGCCACGGAGGACGAACCGCGAGACGAGGTTTCCGACGGTGGGCTCGCGAGGCTCGCGCGCGGCGCGATGATAGGGCGCTTCGTCGTCATCGGCTCCGTGGGCGTGGGCGGGATGGGCGCGGTCTTCGCCGCGTATGATCCGCAGCTCGACCGCAAGGTGGCGATCAAGGTGCTTCACCCCGTGGACGCGACGCGAGCGCCACGCGAGACGCGCGGCGAGATCCTCGAAGAGGCCCAGGCCATGGCCCGGGCGGTGCATCCCAACGTGGTGGCCGTCCACGACGTGGGGACGTTCGGTGACGCGGTCTTCATCGCCATGGAGTTCGTCGAGGGGCACGACCTACGCGTCTGGCTTCGCCAGCGGCGCCGAGCTCCCGCGGAGATCTTGCGCGTCCTCGTGGAGGCAGGCCGTGGCCTCGCCGCCGCGCACGCGGTGGGGCTCGTTCACCGCGACTTCAAGCCGGACAACGTCCTCGTCGCGCGGAGCGGCACCGCCAAGGTCACCGACTTCGGCCTCGCGAGGTCGGCGCGCCCGTCCGAGGGCGAGGCCGGCGCGCGCGACGTCAGCGGCACGCCGGCGTACATGTCTCCCGAGCAGCGAGCGGGAGGCGACGTCGACGCCCGATCGGATCAGTACAGCTTCGCGGTCACGCTGTTCGAGGCTCTCTACGGTGAGCTGCCGTCGCGCCGCTCGGGGGGCGCGCCGCCGAGGTTCCCCGCGGCGCGGAGCGACGTGCGCGCTCCGACCCGGCGGGCGCTCGCGCGCGCGATGGCCGACGACCCCCGGGATCGCTTCCCCTCGATGGACGCGCTCGTCGACGAGATCGTCAGCGCCCCACGGCGTCGTGCGCGCTTCATCACCACCTCGCTCGCGCTCGTCGCGCTCGCGGTGAGCGTGGGGGCTCTCGGCTATCGCGCGCGCGTCGAGCGCATGCAGCTGTGTGCGTCCTCCGAGGCGCGCGTGGCGGCCGTCTGGAATCCGTCGACGAAGGCTACGATCCGCGCCCGCTTCGGGGTGACGCCCCGCGCGTTCGCGCCCGAGACCTGGCTCGCCGTCGAGCGCTCGCTCGACGCCTTCGCCGGGGCCTGGGCGGCCGACGACCGCGCCGCCTGCGAGGCAACGCGCGTGCGCAAGGAGCAGTCCGAAGAGGTGCTGGCGCTCCGGTCGTCGTGCCTCCAGCGAAGGCTGGACGAGCTCCGCGCCATCACCGATCTGCTCGCGATCGCGGACGAGACCACGGTCTTGAACGCGGTCTCCGCCGTCGGCAAGCTCACGCCGCTCGAGGCTTGCAAGAGCGACGCGGCCCTCGCCGTGCAGCCCATGCCGCCTGCCGACGCGCTCGTGCGTGTCGAAGTGGAGAAGCTTCGCCTCCTCCTCACCGAGGTGAAGGCGCTCTTCGACTCCGGGCAGTACCGCGAGGGGCTCGCGAAGGTGGAGCCATGCGTCGCCACTGCCGAGCGCCTCGGCTACGGGCCGGTCCGAGCGGAGGCCCTGTATCTCCTGGGAGCGCTGCGCGACGAGCTGTCGGACTCGAAGGGAGCGGAGGAGGTCCTTCATCGCGCTGCCGAAGCGGCGGAGGCGAGCAGGCACGACGAGGTCGCCGCGAAGGTTCGCACCTTGCTCGTATGGGTGGTCGGCTACCGTCAGGCGCGCCACGAGGTCGGTCACGCCCTCGCGCACTCCGCGCGCGGTGCGGTCCTTCGCGCGGGGGCGCGTCCGGACCTCGCGGCGCCTCTCGAGAACCATCTCGGCACGGTGCTCTGGGCGGAGGGCCGGTACGCGCTCGCCCGCGAGCGTTACGACGCCGCCTTTCACTTGTGGGAGGGAGCGTTCGGACCGGAGCATCCGCTCGTCGCCGACGCGCTCAACAACCGCGCGCTCGCCCTGTGGAACGAAGGGAGGCTCGAGCCCGCCCTCGCATCGCACGAGCAGGCGCTGGCTCTGCGCACGAAGCTCCTCGGGGCGCAGCATCCCTCCGTGGCGAGCTCGCTCAACAACATCGGTCTGGTCGCTCAGGACCTGGCGCGCTTCGAGCAGGCGCGCACGCTTCACCAGCGCGCGATCGAGATCGAGATCGTGGCCTTCGGCTCGGAGCATCCGCGCGTGGCGAACGCGGTGAACAACCTGGGCCTCGCCCAGCTCGGCCTCGCGGACGACGACGCCGCGGTCGCGTCGCTCGAGCGGGCCTACGAGATCCGGAAGAAGGCGCGCCCCGACCGTCACCCCGACCTCGCGAACTCGCTGGTCAACCTCGCCCTCGGGTACGCGGCGCAGCGACGTACATCCCTCGCGCTGGCGAGTGTCGAGGACGCGTACGTGCGGCAGAAGCGGGAGGGCGCCGGCGATCCGGCCCTCATCGAGACGCTGCTCGTCTACTCCAAGGTCCTCCGCGCTGCCGGGCGGCGGCCGGAGGCGCTGGCGCGCGCGACGGAGGCCGCGACGCTCGCCCGAGCGAAGCTCGGCGGCGAGCAGCCGCTCTTCGCCGCGGCGCTCGGTGCCGAGGGCCTGTCCTTGCTGGCGCTCGGTCGTCCGCGAGAGGCCGTGCTCCGCCTGGACCAGGTCATCGCGCGCGCCGAGGGCCTCGCAGACGGGCTCGTCGTGGGCGAAGCCGCGTTCGGGATGGCGCGCGCGCTCCAGGAGGCGAGGCTCGATCCGGAGCGGATCCCCGCGTGCCTCGCGCTCGCGCGCTCGAGACTGCGCGCCGCAGGACCGCGCGCGCGCGAGCGGCTCGCCGAGCTCGAGGCCTTCGCGGCCGCTCGCTGACTTTTTTTCTCGAGGGCGTGCGCCACCTGGAGTCGGGCCGTGTCTCCGAGATGAGCCCGCGACGCCGCCGCGACCGCGCTGCGGAGGTCGGGCCTCGTAACATCCAAGAAAGCTTCGGGTACTTCCATGAACAAGCCGTCGATTTTCGCCCTCTTCCTCTTCGCCCTCGTCCCTGCCTGCGGTGTGGATGCCGCAGATGGAGACGGCAGCTCCCGAACGGTGGACGCGCTGCGCCAGGCGAAGGCACGGGACGCCTCCGGGCCCGCCCTGCCGAGCGTCTGCATCCACGCGAGCGAGGCGAGCTGCCTCGCCGACGAAGGCTGCGCGTGGGGCGATCAGGGCTCCGGTCCCGAGTGCTTCTTCGTCGGCGAGGTCCTCCCGCAGCCGACGACCGAGCCGACGCTGCCCCCGGCCGCTCCCCCCGCGACCCCGACGCTCCCGAGCCCGACCCCCGGGGACCCGCCCATGCCGAGCGTCTGCAGCCACCATGCGAGCGAAGCGAGCTGCCTCGCCGACGAGGGTTGCGCGTGGGGCGATCAGGGCTCCGGTTCCGAGTGCTTCTACGTCGGCGAGATCGTGCCCTTCGGCAAGTGACTCGACCGATCTCGTCCCTGCTAACCCGCTCGAAGAAGATGCGCTCCCTCTTCACCCTTCTCGTCCTCTCGACGTTGTTCGCTTGCGCGAGCGCGCCCGCCGGAGCGTCGCCGTCCGACGTCTCCGATGGGGAGGAAGGGGAGGAGGGGTGCACGCTCGCCGCGTCCGAGGAGGCGTGCCTCGCCGTTCCCGACTGCGCGTGGTCCGATCAGGGCGAGGGAGCCGCGTGCTCTCTCGTGGGACCGATCGACGCTCAGCCCGGCTCGGGTGATCCGGGTGGAGGCGGCCGCTTCCTCCTTCGCGATCGGATCGCGCGCCGATTGCCCGCGCGCTTCTCTCGTTAGCCGCTCACCGCGCGGCCGCTGGCTCGAGCCGAAGGGCGTGGAGCCGACCGTGGAGTGACCGGAGCCGCGTGGTAACCTCGCGCGCGACGTGACGTTCGCGACGGAGCCCGGCACGCTGGAGGGACGCGAAGCGGCGATGGGCGCGCTCCGCGAGGCGCTCGACCGCGCGCTCGGCGGACGCGGGCGCCTCGTCGTCGTCTCGGGAGACGCCGGGATCGGCAAGAGCACCGTCGCGAGCGCGCTCGCTGCCCTCGCGGAGAAGGAGGGCGCGGCGGTGACCTGGGGACGCGCCTGGGAGTACGCCGATGCGCCGCCCTATTTTCCGGTGCGAGGCGCGCTCCGCTCGCTCGGGATCGATCCGCTCGCGGAGGTGTTCCGCCGAGAGGGCGGCAGCTTCGGGCTCTGGGAGGCGGTGGCGATCGCGGTCGCCGAGGCGGCGGCGAAGAGGCCCCTCGTGTGGATCCTCGAGGACCTCCACGCGGCCGACATCCTCACCCTCGACCTCCTGACCTTCCTCGCACAGGCCGTCCGCGGCGTGCGCGCTCTCGTCCTCGTCACGACGCGCGTCGTAGGCGCCCGCCTCGACGAGCGCGCGTCCCAGCGCCTCACGCGGATGGCGCGTGACGGCGTCGACGTGCGCCTCGCGCCGCTCACGTCCGAGCAGGTGAAGGCCGTCGCGGAGCGCATCTGCGGCTCCGTCTCGCGCGAGGTCGCGACGCGGCTCGCCGAGCTGACGGGAGGGACGCCCCTCTTCGTCGTCGAGTGTGCGCGCGCCCTCGAGGCGTCGGGCTCGCTCGACGCCCTCCCTCCCACCGTGCGTCACGTCGTCCTCGATCGCTTCCAGGAGCTGCCGGAGGAGACTCGCCGCGCGCTCGCTCACGGCGCGGTGCTCGGACGCGAGCTGACGGCCGCGCGCGTGGCGAAGATGGAAGGCACGCTCCCGGCGCGGATCATCGACGCGCTCCACCCCGCGCTCCGAGCCGGGCTCCTCACCGAGCTCGAGCCTGGGCGGTTCGTCTTCCGTCACGTCATCGTCCGCGACGTCATCGAGGAGACGCTCGGCGCGGAGGAGAAGGCTCGTGCTCACGCCCGCGCGGAGGCCGCTCTCGCCGCGGCGCCCGCGAACGACGCGAGCGACGTCCTCGTCGAGCGTGCGAGGCACGCGCTCGGAGCGGCCTCGGCCGGTGACGTGGAGCGCGCCGTGGAGCTCGCGCGCCGGGCGATCGAGCGACTGGAGTCGGAGGGCGCGCACGATCGTGCTCATGCGCTCTCTACGCGCGTCGTCGCCGCGACCGATGCGATGGACGCCGCGTGCCTCTCGACGGCCGATCTCCTCCGCTTCGCCGAGGTCGCGCACGCGGCCGGACGCCAGGACGCGTGCATGCGCCTGTGCGACCGCGTCCTCGCGCGCTCCCGCGCGGAGGGGGACGCGCAGATGTTCGCGCGCGCGACGCTGCTGACGGGCGCGATCCTCCGGCCAGCGATGGTGGACGGGAGCCTCGTCGCGCGCCTCGAGGAGGCGAGGCGGAGGCTCGGCGAGGAGAGTCCGGCCCTCGCGCGGCGGCTGGAGGCTCGCCACGCCGCGGCGCTCCAGCCCGCGATCGATCCGAAGGTCCCGATCCAGATGGCGCGTGATGTCATCGCGCGCGCGCGCGAGCTCGACGACGAGACCTTCCTCGACGTCCTCGACACGGCGACGGCTGCGCTCGTCGACTATGCCCCGATCCCCGAGCGCCTCGCCGCCTACGAGGAGATCGCGACGCGGGCCCGCGTCAGGAGTGATCGGCCGCGGCTTCTCCGGGCTCAGGCTCGCCTCGCGCTGGACCAGGCGCTCGTCGGCGACTTCGCCGCCTTCGACGCCGCCGTCGACGCGGCCGTGTCCCTCGCCGAGGAGATGGGGCACCCGCGCTTCCGCTGGAAGACGCTCCTCCTCGTGTCCATGCGGGCGATCGCGCGGGGCGATCTCGCGACGTCCGAGCGCGCGCTCGTGGAGGTGGAGGAGCTCGCGACGCTCACCGACGATCCCGCCCTCGCGTCTGCGCTCGTCGCCCATCGGGTCGCCCGTGCAGGAGTGACCCACGACGACAAAGCCTGCCGCGAGAGCATCGCTCCGCTCGTTCGCTGGGAGACCTCACGCTTCGCCTCACTCATGGCGTGCGCGTACCGCGCCGGCGTGTATGCGCGGATGGAGGACGAGGCGGCATGCGCCGCCGAGCTCGTCCGCGAGGCGGAGATGTTCGCGCTCGCCGAGCCCGAGCCGGCCTTCCTGGGCGTCGTCGAGTCGGTCGCGTTCGCAGCCAGCGAGCCGTCACGACGCCGCCTCCGCGAGCTGCTCGACCCGTTCGCCCACCTCCACCACTGCGGCGGGCACGTCTCCGTGAGCTACGACGGGCCGGTCTCGCGCTCCCTCGCGCTCCTCGACGCGTCGCTCGGCGACACGGACGGCGCGCTCCGTCGGCTCGCCACGGCTCGACGTACGACGGAAGATGCGGGCCTCCGGAGCTGGGTCGCCCGGATCGACTACGACCTCGCGCGCGTCGCCCGCGCCGCAGGTCGGAAGGACGCTCTCGAGCACGCGCAGCGCGCCGAGACGCTCGCGGCCGACCTCGGGCTCGACGGCCTCGCCGCGAAGGTTCGGAGGTTCATGGGAGGCGAGGACGTCGTCGTGCGCGCTGCGCCCTCGCCCCGCAGAACCTTGGTGCTCACGAAGGAGGGCGACATGTGGCGTCTCGATCACGGGACGCGGACGACCCGCGTGCGCGATTCACGCGGGATGATGCTCCTCGCGCGTCTCGTCGAGCGCGCCGACGAGGAGGTCCACGTGCTCGCGCTCGCGAGCGACGCCGGCGGTGGCGGGCTCGCGGAGACGAGCGCCGGCGATGTGCTCGACGAGCGCGCCAAGAGAGCCTACCGCGAGCGGGTCCGCGATCTCGCGACCGAGGTCGACGAGGCCGAGCAGGCGTCCGATCGCGGCCGCCTCGAGAGGCTCCGGGCCGAGAAGGAAGCGCTCGAGGAGGAGCTCGCTCGCGCCGTCGGGCTCGGCGGTCGCGGACGGAAGCAAGGGTCTCTGACCGAACGCGCGCGGGTGAACGTCCAGCGACGCCTCAAGGACGCGATCGCGAAGGTGACGGAGGCCGATCCCGAGCTGGGCCGGTTCCTCGAACGGGCGATCCGGACCGGAACCTTCTGTTGCTATCGTCCCTGAAACACTGAGAAATGGCTCCGGGAACGAACGTTCCATCCGGCGTCACGCCCTCGGGGCATGGAAGCCGTCCTCACCCTCCTGATCCCCGTCCTGTTCCTCGCGCTCCTCGCCCTGGAGCGCCTCTTCCCCGCGAGACCCCTTCCGCACGTGAAGGGGTGGGTCGCGAAGAGCTTCCCGTTCTTCGTCATGACCGGCGCGATCAACGTCCTCGTCCCCGCCCTGATCGCCGATCTCGTCGGGAAGGTCGCGCATCCGCTCGACCTCCGTGTGCTCGGCCTCGCCGCGGGGATGCTCGTCGTCGTCGTCGCGAGCGAGGTCGTGACCTACGGCGTGCACCGCGCGCTCCATCGTGTCCCGTGGGTCTGGCGCTGGACGCACCAGCTCCACCACAGCGCCGAGCGCTTCGACGTCGCGGGCTCGGTCTACCTCCACCCCTTCGACGTCGCCGTCCAGGCCGGCGCGCCCACCTTCGTCGTCGCGCTCCTCGGCGTGACGCCGGAAGCTGCGGCGCTCGCAGGCTTCGTCCTCTTCGGGCTGGTGATCTTCCAGCATCTCAACGTGCGGACGCCGCGCTGGCTCGGCTGGGTCGTGCAGCGCCCCGAGCAGCACTCCGTGCATCATGCACGCGGCGTCCACGCCTACAACTACGGCAACCTCGCGTTCATGGATCTCCTCTTCGGCACGTTCCGGAACCCGAAGAGCTTCGCCGCCGAGCAAGGGTTCTGGGACGGCGCCTCGGCCGAGCTCGTCCCCATGCTCCTCGGGCGGGACGTCTCGGAGCCGCGGCGCGATCGTCAGAACGATCCGGCCACGGAGACCTGCCGGTTCGAGACCCCCATCGACGTCCAGTGACCCTGCGGTCGCCGCATGACGAGGTCGACCCGCACCTGGCCCGCCACCGGCGTCTGCGGGCCCCGTCCGTTCTTCTGGGGCATCATCATCGCGCCCGCCGCGAGGACGAGCGAGAGGTTCGTCTTCAGCGGCACCGCGTAGGAAACGCCGGCTCCGCCGACGCTGTCGAACACGCACCCCGTTCGCGAGAAGCCGGTCAGCGTCAGCCTCGGAACGAGCTCGAGCCGCCTCTGCCGCAGCACGAAGCCCCCCGGCCCTGCGGCGGTCGCGCCGCCCGACGCATCGGCCTGCGCGCGACACCCGGGATCGGAGAGCGAAGCCACGGGAGCCTCCGCGAGAAGGCCCGCACGGAGGGGCCCGGTCGACCCGTCCTCGCCGAGCAGGCTGTCCCCGGCGTTGCCGCTGGCGTCCCCGCGCGCGAAGAAGAGCGCGATCTGCGACCACAGACGCTCGGCGGGGCTCGGGCTGGCGGCGCTCCCCGGCGCGGGCGCGACGGCGGGTCCGATCGGCGCGACCGGGAAGACGCGCACCTGCGCCGATGCGCTTCGCGTCGCTCCCACGTTCGCGAGGAGCGCGATGACGATGACGATCGGCCGACGCATGCTCGGAGGCCCTCCCCCTCTCGGGTGCGGGCGCCCCGTCCCCCGTTCACGAAGACGCGTCATGCGCTCTCGCGTACCACGAGCTCCACGTCGTGCGCCTCCGTCGCGTCCGGGACTTCCCAGTGCGTCAGGAGATCGTCGATCACACCGTCGGGAACGACCGCACGACCCCCACGCGCTCGATTCTGCCCACGCACGACCTCCTCGGGCGCCTCGACGTAGACGATCCTCACCCGTGCGCCGTAGTCGGCGAACAGACGTATGCATCCGGCGCGAAGTCGGCGACTCAGGTTGGTCGCGTTCCAGACGAACGACCGCTTGGCTCGGAGGTGCTCGCGCGCCTTCGCACGGGCAGCCTGGACGACCGAGCCCTGCTCGTCCTCGGGACGCACGCCGGTGGTGGTTGGGGACTTCGGAGATCGTGACACGTCGGGCTCCGCTAGCCAAAAGGAGCTCGACGAGCTCACCGCGACCGAAGACGCGGAGGTGGTCCGGGTTGTCGTCCGGCGTCGACGGGACCGTGACGATCGCGAAGCGCCGTGCCACCCGGATGATCTCCCGCGCGACGAGCGCAGGATCCAGGACGTGCTCGAGCACCTCGAGGAGGGTGACGCCGTCGAACGCTCCGTCCTCGAACGCGAGCCGCGAGGCATCCATCCGCTCCGCGGCGAGGGACACATGGGAGGCATGGTCCGCCACCGCCGCGAGGTCTTCGGCGCGGCGAGGGTCGACGTCGACGGCCGTGACGGGCACCGACGGGAAGGCGTCGAGCAGCGGCCAGAGGAAGGTACCCCGGCCGCTTCCGACGTCGAGGAGGCTCGTCGGCGCGAAGCCCCGCAACGTCGAGAGGACGCGGCGGACACGCGGGAGCGCGCCGTTCCGCTTGAACTTGTGGAGCCTCACGCCGGCGCTGAGGCCCGCGCGGAAGATCGCCGCGTCCGACGCGGAGGTGCCGAGGTCCGGGCGTCGACCACGGACGAGCGCTGCGCCGAGACGCGTGTCGTAGCGCGCGTCGAGCGCAGCGTCGTCGAGGTCGTGGTCGGAGAAGCGCGGAGTCATGGCCGGGACCGAAGGGGGATGGACGTCGCCCGACGAGAGAGAAGGCTTCATGGCCTCGAACGCACAAAAGCGACGAGGCCGGCTCGCGGGATGCGAAGCCGGCCTCGAGGCTCACGTCGTGACGCGCGCCTACGGACCTGCTCCGCCGAAGGGAATTGCGAGGATCACCATGGAGGCGACGATCATGATGCCGTCCCTATGAACCGCCTCGCGCGGTTCGTCAAGGCGTCAACGCGCGAGCACACGGAGGCGCGGCGCGCGGGGCTCACCGGCCGCCGGCGTGGTCGCGACGAGCGTGAACGACGCGGCGGCGATCGGCGCCCCGAGCCGCACGCGGTCGAGGCCTTCCACCGCGAGCGGGGCGATCGATCCGTCGGCGGGCGCGCGGAAGAGGCGAGAGCCGTCCGTGCCGGCCTCGACCCACTCGAGCACGAGGCCCGTCCCCGACGGCCTCACCCAGCGCGCCGCGGCAGAGTCGACCCTCGCCACGAGCCGATCCGCGGCAGGGTCTCCGGTGATCGAGCCGGCACGGAGCTCGTACGCGTCGCGCGTCGGCTCGGTCCAGCTCGGGTAGCCGACGAGGCCGCCGTCGAGGAGCACGGGAAACGCCTGCCTTCCCGGCGCTCGCCGTCGCGCCTGCAGCCCCGTGGCGCGATCGAGGACGACCACGTCCGCAAGATCCGTCTCCGTGTCGTCGAACGCGCCGTCGGGATCCTCCGAGAAGTCCGACACGGCGGCGTGGGTCGCCGAGAGCTCGGCGAAGCGCTGCTGCCCTGCGCCCCCGAGGAGGAGACGAGGCTCGGCGTTCCAGCCGTCGAGGATCCACACGTCGGTGTCGGCGCGTGGAGATAGCTCGGCGAACGCGGTGAAGAGGAGCGAGTGACCGTCGGCTCGGGGCTCGCGCACCGCCGCATGCGCGTCGAACGTCCGCACCTCATCGCCCTCGCGTCGGCGTGCGCGCACGACGTCCTTGCCGGAGATCGTCGCCTCCCACACGACCATGTACGGCGTCACCGAAGGTCGTCGCGGTCGCTCCGCCGCCGGCGCGATCGCCGACTCCGTTCCCGTCATCGCATCGCGGAGCACGAGGTCCCCCGACGCGGCGACGTACACGAACGTGCAGCCGTGCGTCGCGTACGGGGGATAGATCTCGAGGTCTTCCGCCGCGACCTCGACGTCGACGTTCGCCCCGGTGCACGTGGGGCTCGCCGGTCCGACGCCGCCGTCGGGGAAGGTGACCGCCCCGGTGCTGCCGCTGCCGCCCCCGTCCGTCGCGAGCGACGTCTTCGCCGTGCCGCTGCACCCACCGGCCGCGAGCACGATCAGAGCGAGGGAGGAGACGCGATCGATCATCACCTTCCCCTCAGCTCTCGCACGAACGCCGAGCCGGAGCATGCGCTTCTCGACGCCTCGCCCGCGTGAAGCGAGCAACGTCGCGGCATGACTCGCATTTGATCGGTGGGTCCGAGGGTGATGCCGTCGGGTGTACGATCGAGGCATGCGCGCGCGGCACGCCGTCGTCGCCCTCGGTCTCGCGTGCGCCGCGGGCCCGTCGTGCTCGTCGGAGCGGCCCCCGCTCGGCGAGGCGCTGGTCGTGGTCGACACGGACATGCCGGCTCCGAAGCTCGCGAGCCGGCTCCGCGTCGACCTCTACGCCGAGGACGGCACCTGGTATGCGTCGCGTGACATCGGCCGGCCAGCGGACGTCGACTGGCCAGCGAGCTTCAGCGTGTTCGCGCCGGACGATCGCGCGCTCCGCGTGCTCGTGCGCCTCCGCGTGTACCCCGAGGCCGTCGTGCGCGACTACCGCGGCGAGCTCTGGCTCGTCGCGAACGGGCTCGACGTCACGCCGCCCTCCGAGCCGAAGCCGACCGCGACGGTGGATCGCCTCCTCCTCCTCGGTCTCGAGCCGGGCAAGCGCGGTCGCGTCTCCGTCGTGATGCGCGGCGCGTGCGCCGGCACGAGCCCTCTGCTCGCGGCGGAGGGGGAGACCCCGGTTTTCGGCGAGGCGCAGACCTGCACCGACACGGAGGGCGTGGTCGAGCCGGTCTTCCCCTCGGCGCTCGTCCCGGACATGGCCGTCCCTCCGCCGACCGCGCGGGACTTCGGGACCTCCGAGCCGTGCGAGGAGACGACGGCGAGCTCGCGCGCGATCTGCGTCCCCGGCGGCGCGTTCGTCCTCGGCAGCCGCGCGGCGGCGGGCGCGACGGGCGTCGTCGCGCAGCCCGTCCCGGAGCGCGTCGTCGTCATGAGCCGCTTCTGGCTCGATCGCCACGAGGTCACGGTCGGCGACGTGCGGAAGGCCTACGGCGCCGGCTTCGCGCACGGCGATGCGCCGCCTGGCAAGCACGAGGGCACGCTCGGGCAGCCTTCGCCGGGCGACGTCTACCCGTTCGATCGCTACTGCACCTTCAGCACGGCGGAGCGCGGGCGCGAGGACCTTCCGTTCACCTGCGGCTCGTGGGCGTTCGCGCGGAGACTCTGCGCCTTTCGAGGCGGCGATCTCCCGAGCGAGGCGCAGTACGAGTACGTGTCGTCGTCGGCAGGCAAGCCCTTCAAGACGGACTACCCGTGGGGAAACGAGCCGCCGACGTGCGACCGCCTCGCGTACGGGAGCGTGTCGTACCTCGACAACAACCCCTACTGCCCGCAGTTCGACGGGCCCGTCCCGGTGACGACGCCCTTCGGCGACGTGACCCCCCTCGGCGTCCTCGGCCTCGCCGGGAACGTCGCCGAAATCCTGAAGGACGAGCTGGCCGAGTACACCGACGCGTGCTGGAGGGCCGCGCCGCTCGTCGACCCCGTCTGCGCGCGCGGGACGATGAAGGGCTGGCACGTGCTCCGGGGGAGCGGCTTCCTCTTCGGCGCGTTCACGGCGCACTCGTCGCTCCGGAACGACGACGGCTCGAAGGCCTTCCGCTCCGCCTTCGGTTTCCGATGCGCGTTCACGGAGCAACCGAAGTGAAGCGGAGGGCTGCCACGCTCCTCCTCCCCGTGCTCGTCGCCGCGAGCTGCACGGACGAGTCGCTCCCTCCCTCCGCGCAGCTCCTCGTCTACCTCACGACAGATGCGCCCCTTCCGCCGCCGCCGGGCGGGGCGCTCGCGGCGGACGAGCCACGCCCCTTGTTCGATCGCGTGCGGATCGAGATCACGAAGCCCGGCGAGCAGGGGCCGTGCGCGACGTGCACGCGTGAGTTCGATCTCGACCGCGAGCTCGTCGTCCAGCGTCGCGCGTCGATCGGCATCGTGCCGCGCGTTGGAGAGCGCGGCTACGTCGCGCGCGTCCGTCTCTTCACGGCCTCGCGGGTGCGCGCCGGCGAGCCGACCGAGGCGAGGACGATCGACGTCGTCGCCGATCTTCCGCCGATCGCAGCCGTTGGGCTCACCGAGACGACGATCGAGCTCCTCGTGAAGGACGTCGGCGTCCCTCGTTCCAAGGGCGTCGCGGTGCCGGGGCCGCCGCGCGAGGACGTCGCCGGCTCCTTCCTCCGAGGGAGACCGCGCGCGTGCGCGGGCGCCCCACGCCCGGACGAGGCGTGCGTTCCGGGCGGGGCGTACTGGATGGGCGAGGAGGCGGACCAGAGCTTCCTCGATCGCGGGCTCGTCGCCTCGGGCAAGCGGCTCGTCGAGCTCGCGCCGTTCTACATGCAAGTCAGCGAGGTCTCGATCGGCGACTTTCGCCGCTCGAATCTCGCCGAGCCCGGCGACCCTGCGACCGGAGCTGACTGCCCCTGGACGCTCGAGCCGAGACCGGACGAGGACCGACGGCCGGTCGGCTGCGTCACGTGGGCGAAGGCCCGCGCCTACTGCCTGGCTCGCGGAGGCGATCTCCCGACGGAGGCGCAGTACGAGTACGCCGCGTCGGGCACGACGGGGCAACGCTACGTGTGGGGTGACGACGACCCTACGTGTGCCGACGCGGTCTACGGCCACGTCGTCCTCGCCAACGGCAACCGGGTCGACGGCGTGTGCCAGAAGACGGGCGGGGCCTCGACGTCGGGCCAGGGCGCGCGCGACAGGCTCGTGCTCTCGGGGGGGCTACCGATCGTCGATCTCGCCGGAAACATGCGCGAATGGGCGCGCGACGCCTGGAACGACGATCCCGGCGGCGCGTGCTGGCGCGCAGGCCTCTTCCGCGATCCGTACTGCGACACCCCGGGCGTGGGCGTCGACCCGACCTTGCGGACGAAGAAGGGAGGGAGCTTCGTCGAGGGGCCGGTCCTCCTCCGCGCGGCGCAGCGTGCCCCCTCCGACCGCGGGCAGCTGGATCTCGGCTTTCGCTGCGTACGTTCGCCGTGAGAGTCGGAGTCGTCGCCACCTAGCGCAGCCTCGCGAGCCGTGATGTGCTCGAGAGAGGAGCATGACGCCCGAACCTGGCCAGCTCGTGGCAGGTCGCTACCGGCTCGAGCGGAAGCTCGGGCAGGGTGGTATGGGCGTCGTCTGGGCCGCGCGCCAGGAGGTGACTCTCCAGCCGGTCGCCCTCAAGTTCCTGAAGGACGACGACGACGATCCGCAGGCGCGCAAGCGCTTCCTCCGCGAGGCCCGCGCGGCGTGCGCCGTCAAGCACCCGAACGTGGTCCAGGTGCACGACGTCCTCCTCCTCGAGGACGGCACCCCCGTGATCGTGATGGAGCTGCTCGAAGGCGAGGCGCTCGCGGTCCGCATCAAGCGCGAGAAGCGCCTCTCGGTGGAGGACGCCTCGCGCATCCTCCTCCAAGTGGTCGGCGCGGTCGGCACCGCCCACGCCCACGGCGTCGTCCACCGCGACCTCAAGCCGGACAACATCTTCCTCGCGAAGGACGCGAGCGGCGTCGAGACCGTGAAGGTCGTCGACTTCGGGATCGCGAAGCTGACGTCCGCGACCGACGGCGACGCCGAGAAGACCAACGGGCTCACCACGACCGGTACGATGCTCGGGACGCCGTACTACATGTCCCCGGAGCAGGCGTTCGGCGAGAAGGACGTCGACCATCGCTCGGACATCTGGTCGCTCGGGATCATCTTCCACCGCTGCTTCACCGGCTCGCTGCCGACCTACGCCGAGAACGTCGGCCAGGTCCTGAAGATCATCCTCTCCGACAAGATCCCGCTCCTCTCCGAGAAGAACCCCGACGTGCCGGAGGAGATCGTCCTCCTCGCGAAGCGCATGCTCGCGCGCGACCGTGACGCGCGACCGAAGGACCTCCGCGAGGTGCAGAACGTCCTTCGTCGCTGGTCGAACGTGCCGGTCGGCAGCTTCGGCGCGCCGGTCGCACCGCCCAAGAGCTCGGGCATGCTCCCGGATGCCCCGTCGTCCGATCCGATCCTCGCGCCGCCGCCGCCGGAGCCGACGCGCGGGGAGACGGTCCCGATGGCCGGGGGGCCGACGCACGCGGCGGAGACCATCGAGGAGCGCGCGACGACGTCGATCGGCAGTGTCGGGTTCGATCTCGCGGTCTCTGACCCCGTGAAGCCGGCGCGGCGCTGGCGCACCCTCGGGGCCGTGCTCGGCGTCGCCGCTGGCGTCGCGCTCGTCGGCGGATGGGCCTCTCTCCGGCAGCGCCATGCGGCCGCGTCGCGCGCGAGCGCGATCCCGACCGAGACCGTCCAGGCGCCCCTCGCCTCCGTCCCGCTCCCCGCGAAGGTCGAGCCGTCGCCTCCGGTCGCCGTGGCGCCCGCGCCTCTGCCGAGCGGAGAGCCCGCGAAGCCGAAGCAAGTCGTCGCGACCCGCGCGCACGTCGCGAAGCCTGCACCCGCCGCGCCGCCTGCGACGCAGGCTCCGGCCCCCGTTCCGAAGCCGAGCGTCTTCGTCGAGGCTCCGCCGTTCTGACGCATGCGGCGCCTCGCTCTCGTCTTCCTCGGGCTCGCCCTCGTCGCGTCGCGCGAGGCCCACGCGGACGACGACGTCGCGCGGGCGCGGCAGGAGTTCCGGGAGGGCGCGGCCTACATCCGCGAGCTCCAGTACGCCGACGCGCTCGCCGCCTTCGAACGCTCCGCCAAGCTCCGTCCGCACGCCGTGACGACCTACAACATCGGCGCCTGCCAGCGAGCGCTCGGCAAGTACACGCTCTCGCGGAAGACGCTCCGCGAGGCGCTCGAGCGCGACGCCCGCGCCGACAAGTCCGAGCTCTCGGACAGCCTCCGCGCGGAGACGAACGGGTTCCTCGCGCAGATCGAGCAAGTGCTCGCGCGGGTCGACGTCGTGCTCGCGCCCGTCGACGCGTCGCTCGCCGTCGACGGACAGCCGCTCCAGGTGGAAGAGGCCGGGGTGCTCGTCGCCGGCACGCGTCCGCCCGGACCGGGAGAGTCGCCGAAGGTCTCCCGCTTCGCGCTCGTCGTCGATCCCGGCTCGCACCTCTTCACCGTGACGCGGAAAGGCTTCGCGGACGCGGTCGTGAACAAGACGTTCCTCCCCGGCGCGCGGACGTCGCTGAGCCTGGAGCTCGACAAGCTCCCCGCGACGCTCGCCTTCTCGTCGAACCAGGCGCGGGCCGTCGTGGCGGTCGACACGCTCGACGTCGGCGTCGCGCCGGTGGACATCCAGCGCCCCGCGGGCCGCTATCACGTCGTCGTGAAGAAGCCCGGCTTCGTCACCTACGAGGCCGACGTCGACGCGCGCGCCGGCGAGCGGACGGACCTGCGCGTCACGCTCAAGGAAGAGCCGCGCTCGCTCACCTCGCGCTGGTGGTTCTGGACGGCGGCAGGCGTCCTCGTCGCCGGCGTCGCGGCCGGCACGTACGTCGCGACACGGCCCGAGCCCGAGCGCCCGCCGCTCAACGGGGGCGGGCTGGGCTGGACTCTCCAGGCGCAGTGAGCGCGCCGCTCGCGAGCAGCGTCTCGGACTCGACGTTCGTCGCGTACGGCGGCGTCTGTCCCACGCCGGTCACGCGCTGGTAGACGACCTCCCAGCGCGTCCCCTGCGGCGCCTCGACGACGACCTTCCGCGAGGGCGCGAGCCGAAGATCGGAGCGCTCGAGCCGGACGATCAGGTCGCCCTCGGTGACGGACGTGAACGTGCGGCCGAGGACGCGCTCGACGACGCCTCCCGGGACGTGCACACGGAGGACGAGGCGCCGGAAGAGGTCTCCGGTCGGGAAGGCGTGCCCGACGCCCACCGCGTCGAGGGTGAAGGTGAGAGGGCCCGCTCCCTCGCGCGTGACGCCGACCGAGAGCGCGCGGCGGAGGAGCGCAGGATCGCGCGACGTCGCGACCCCGTGGTCCCCGCCCTTCATGTGGCAGCCCGCGCAGGACGTGTCCTTGTCCCGGCTCGCGCCGTGCTCCCGCATCGTCTTCTGCATGAGCCCGCGCTCTCCCTTGGCCTCCGCGTGGGGGAAGGAGAACTCGTGGCAGCCGGCGCACGCGCGCGTCCCGAAGTCTGGGGCGCGCTGGAGCGGATGAGGCGCCGCTCCGCGAGCCCCGCGCGGCGGCCCCGCGAGGACGGGGCCGCCGGTCGTGGGCTGGTGGCACGTCACGCACGTCACGCCGCGAGTCCGGGCGAAGGCGTCGACGACCGCCGTAGGCTTCGTCTCCGGCGCATGACAGCCCTGACAGAACGGCGCGGGCTCGATCGCGAACCCCTTCTGGAACGAGGGATCGGAGAAGGCGACGCGATGGAGCGAGGCATCGTGGCTCGTCGCCGTCGAGGCGTGGCAGCGGACGCAGCGCGCGTCGTCCTCGGCCCGTGAGCCTCGCTCGTAGCCCTCGGTCGCGGGACCAGGCATCCGCGACGCGGGCGCCGAGCCCGCGCGAAGGGTCGCGAGCGCGAGCGCGGCGCCCGCGAGCACCGCGGTCCTCCGTCCGGGCGATTTCATCACGGCACGACGGGGGCTTGCGGGTGCCCGAGACGGAAGACCGCCGGCACACGCGGGTCTTCGCCGCACGTCGCTTCGACCCAGAGATCCGTCCCTCCACGCACGACGACGGAGACGGGCTCGCAGCCGAGGCCCGCCTTCGCGGCCCGGAAGCGGCCTTCCGGATCCTTCGCCAAGGCGGGCAGGCCGACCGGCTCCGTCTTCGCGACCGTGCTCTTCACCAGCCTGGTCCGAGATGGGCTCTCGCCGGCGCAGTCGAGGACGGCGAAGAGCCCCTCCGCCGAGCGCGCAGCGGACGACACCATGCAGCTGTCGCCTCGCGCGACGCGCCTCGGCGTGGGCTTCCCGTCGCCGACGAGCCAGAACGTGTTCGCGTCGGGCTTCCACGCGCCGGTCACTTCGGCGGTGGTGCTTCGGGGCGGGACGACGACCGCGCCGTGGCCGTCCTCGAGCACCCTCGAGGCGAACGTCTCCATCCCGACGGTGAGGCCGGTCGTGACGGTGGTCACGACGAACGGCCCACCGGCCTTGCCGCGCACGGTCGTGAGGTTGTCCTCTGCGGTCGCGGGATCCGTGTCCGTTCGCGTGCTCCCCTTCGTGCCGAGGAGCGTCAGCGTCGTGCCGTCGCTCGCCGCGTCCCACGCCATGAACGTCCGCGGGATGCCGAGCTTCGGCCGCGTGACCGCGCCGTCGTAGGCGACGTGATCGAACGTGGTCCCGTCGCCGCCCGACGCGAAGTAGGTCGCCTGCGCGTTCCAGGAGATCTGCGAGTGGACGACGAGCGCCCCTCCGTTCCACGGGACGAAGCCGTGGGGGAAGGCGGGCGTCGAGAGCGGCTTCACCGGCTTCCATGCGCCGTCGACGTAGACGAAGGCGGTGGCCTCGGGCGAATCGGCGCGCGTCTCCGTGTCGGTGGTCCGGAGCGCGACGAGCTTCGGCCACTCGCCGACGACGGTCACGCGCTGCTTGCCCCACTGGTACGGGAGGCCCTTCAGGAGATCGGGCCCCTTCACGAGCGGTCCGTCCTCGTCGGCGTACGCGTCGACGTTCTTCCCCGACAGCCACACGCGGGAGCCGATCGCCTTCAGCGAGAGGACAGGGACGCCGACCGCGACGAGCTCGAGCGCTCCGGTCGCGACCGGGCCACGGGCGACGGGCTCGCCGGCCTCGAGGGCGGTCGCGGCGGCGGGCGCGCGCGCCGCGCCTCCGTCGAGGAGGACGACGGGAGATGCGGACGCGTCCGTCTCGGCGGTCGCCTTCGGCGCCGGCGGCTTCCTGCATCCCGTCACCAGGATCGCCGCGACGAAAAGGCTGGCGACGCGGGTGAGCACCGAAGCGATGCTACGCGCCTTCGGCACCTTCGACCACTCGCCCGCGGCCCACCCGCGCGTGTAACGATGTGATCGTCGTGAAGTGATCCGCGCCAGTCGATCTCGAGCATCGTCCGAGCTTCTCGCCCATGCCGGCAGCGATTGGCTGGCGCGTCTCGACGAACGGCCCCGTAGCTCGTTCCGGCGCTGCCTTCGGCGGCCGCACGCGGCGTCGGGCATCCGTGAGACGATGCGCGCATGATCGGGTCACGGCCTCGCTGCGTACCGAGCTCCTCGTCTCGTCTCGGGCCACGGCGAGGTGACCCGATGTCGCGGAGTCGGGCGCTCGCGTACGTCGCGATCGTGACCGGGATGCTCTGCAGCTGCGGCGCTCCGCGCATCCCAGGAAACGCCGCGACGTTCGCGGAGGCTACCGTCGAGCGCGTCGGGCCAGGTCCTCGGCTCGGGGCTCTCGTCGAGGTACGTCTGGCCGACGTCGACGAGCCACGCGCGCCTCGCGTGCTGCTCGACGCCGCGGGTCGGGCGGGCTTCGACGGTACCGACGGGCCGGTGACGCTTCCCTTCTCGAGCCCGGTGCGCGAGGTCCTCGTCCATCGCAAGGACCTCTGCTGCGCGCGGACGGTGGAGAACGGGCTCGAGTGCCTCTTCGTCCACGGGGACCTCGAAGCGCACCTCCGCAAGCCCCACAGGTCCTCCGAAGGCGTCCGGCGCCTGCGCTTTCCGACGCTCACGGGCAGAGTCACCCGTCTCCGAGCAGGTCACGCGGCGCCCTGCTTCGCGGAGACGGACGGCACGTACCACTGCGCCCCCCTGAGCACGTCCGGTTTCGGGCCGACCGAGCGGTTCTTTCTCGGCGCGCCGATCGCCGTCGGCGCCGTCCAAGAGGAGGTCGCGACGCGCCCGGTCGGGGTCGGGCGCGTCGGCGCGCCGAACACGCCCGGTACCACGTGCTGGCTCACCCGTGAGCGTCAGGTGCGTTGTCGAGGCCCCGGCGTGTACGGCGAGCGCGGTGACGGAGACACGAGCCAAGCCGTTCGAGAGACGACCGTGGTGCAGCTTCAGGACGCAGTCGAGCTCGCCGCCGGCGATCGCTGGGTCTGCGCGCGGACCGCGGCCGGCGAGCTCTGGTGCTGGGGCGCCCTGCCCAGGCGCTTCCCGGTCACCGAGCGCGGCGCCTTCTTCCGACACCCGGCGTGCACCTTCGATCGCGCAGCGAGCGAAGCCCTGCGCGCCGAGCGTGTGGCCCGCGACGCGCGGGACGTGCAGGCGTGCATGCAGCGCACGTGCGCGCCTTCGCAGCGCGATTGCCACCTCGGGTGTGCCCCGAGCTTCGTGCCTCACGAGCTCGTCTTCGATCGGCGACAGCCGTGCGAGGTACCGGTCATCGCTGACGGGGGCGCGTCACGATGGCCGACCGACGAAGAGATGGAGGCCGCCTACACCGAAGTCGATCTCGCGGTCCGGCCGACACGCCTCGCCATACCGCGCATCGTCTCCGTGGCGGGGCGCCGCGACGAGCTCTGCGTGGTGGACGCCGCGGGTGTTCTCCACTGCTGGCGCGCTTGAGGCTTTGGCCACCTGCCTCGCGCGCGAACGCGGTCACGTGGTCAGTGCCAGTCGATCTCGACCATCGTTCGCGCGTCGCCCGCCCACGAGCGCTCGGTGAAGCGAGCCTCGACCGACTGGGCGCCGGCGACGGTGAGCATGCGCTCGAAGAAGCCCATCGTCTGGTACGAGGCGGCCTCTTCGGCCATGGGCCCCATGTAGTAGTGGACCTCGATCGAGGTGTGCCCTTCGTTGGCCTCGTGCACGACGAGGGCGTCGAAGTCGAAGAAGGTCGCGCGGAGGACCTTGAAGCGCATCAGCGTCTCGAGCGGATCGCCGTCGACGACGAGGCCGGGCGTCGTCATCCGCAGCTGGTCCACCGACGTGCGGCCCCAGAAGCGCGCAGCGCTCACGTCGCCCTCGGCGATCTCCTTCAGGATGGCGTTCCCCATGCGCTCGAAGGTCGCCATCGGGTACCAGCCGCCGGGGTCGACCCGCCCGCCCTCGACGAAGGGCAGATCCGCCGGGTCGAGGTGCTTCTTCCAGTCCATGTGCTTCTGCACGCGGATCATGCGGACGTAGTCCGCGAAGAGCAGACCCTTGACGTGACGACCCAAGTCTTCCTGGATACCAGCTTCGCGCGCACCCGGGAATCTCTGGGGCCCGTGAGGCGTAGGAAGAGAGGTATGCCCTCGATCGGCAAGCTCGTCGTGACGTCCCTCGTGCTCCTCGGGACCTCCATGTGCGGCTTCCTCCTCCTCCGCTGCCTCGGATCCTGGGCGGGGCTCGCTCCATGGTCCCTCAGCGTGGCGCTCGTCGGGTTGGGGCTCGGAGGGGCGGTCGCGATCTTCCGCGCCGACGTGCGCGCTCGCCTCGCCCTCACGCTCGCGCTCCTCGCCGTGAGCGTCCTCGTCGTCGGCGCGCATGCGGCGGGGTACGGTCTCCTCCCCGACGACCCGTGGCACAGCCGGATCTACACGGCGGTCCTCGCGACCCTCTTCTCGACGGCGGGGGTCGGCATCGTCAAGCGGCGGCCCTGGTCGCGATGGGCGGTGCTCGGTCTCGGAGCCTGCGGGACGCTGTGCGGGATCATGAACCTCTCGCACGTGGTCGATGGTCGGCTCGTCGCGACGCTCGTGTCCTCTGCGCCGGTCCCGGCCTGGCTCGGCACGTGGCTCTGGTCGCACGTCCTCCTGACGTCGGCGTCCGTCGCTTTCCTCGTGCTCCTCGCCGGGCGCCGGACGGCGGAGGCCTTCGCCGTCCCCGCGAGCGATCCGGCGGTCGTCTGGGGCGTGCCGCACGCGCTCGTCGCCGCGGTGAAGGTCACGTTCGTCGCCCAGCTGGTCGCCGCGTCGATGAGCCTCCTCTACGCGCTCGCGCAGCCGGTCGTCCCGGCGACGCGCACGTCGGCGCTCCTCCTCGCGGTCGGCTTCGCCGTCGCGGCGAGCGCGACGCTCGCGCGGAAGACCGCCGGGGTCCTCCTCCTCCTCGTCACCGGCGCGGGCTTCGCCGCGCAAGCGACCGCGACGCTGCTCCTCGCCAGCGGTCCTCTGGCGGGCACGGCGGCGTACTACGCGGTCTTCTGGGGCCTCGCGGGCCTCGCGTCGATCGGGTGCGGGCTCGTCCTCGCGCGAACCCTCTCCGCGCGCGCGTGACCGCGGTCAATCCTCGCCGTCGTCCTCGTCGGGCTCGGCCGTGACCTTGAGGGGCATCTCGAACTCGCGCGCGTAGTCCATGACCGCAGCCGCCTTGGTCTCGGCGACGTCCTTCGTGTAGATGCCGGCGACGCCCTTCCCCTGCTCGTGGACGGCCATCATGAACCCCGTCGCGACGGTCTCGTTCATGTGGAAGAACTGCTCGAGGACGTGCACGACGAACCACTTGTGGGTGTAGTCGTCGTTCCAGAACACGACGACCCATCGGCGCGCACGCGCGGTCTTCGGTGCCTGGTCGAGGACGACGTCGGAGTCGTCCATGCCTCCGCCCTGCTGGACGCCGCTCGCCATGATCCGCCCGACTCTAGTCGGAGGCGGCGTCCGGGACGACGCCTTCTCGCTCGTTCGCGCCAATGCGTTGCACGCGCGCGTCAGGCCGCGTCCGCGTCGATGCGGCTGATATCGTCGAGGGATGCCTTCTTCGAGAGTCGGTCCCGTCGCCCTCCTTCCTCTGGTCTTCACGGTCGCGGTGGCCTGCGACGACGCGACGTCGACGCCGGGCAGCTCCTCCGGGGCGACGGGCTCGAGCGGGGGCTCGCCGGCCGTCCCGACCCCCGACGCGATCGTCGCGGGAGGCGCCTGCCCGACGCCGAGCGGCGGGGGGACCGACCACGGAGGCACCGTGTCGGCCGACGAGACCTGGACCGCTGCGGGGAGCCCGCATCGCGTCACCTCGTCGCTCGACATCCGCGCGACGGTCACGATCGAGGCGTGCGCCTTCGTGGAGGTCTCGGCCGGGAGCACGATCTCCGTCGGCTCCGCGAGCGCGACCGGCAGCCTCGTCGCGAAGGGCACGTTCGAAGGCGGTGAGCTCCGTCCGGTCGTCCTCCGCGGAGCCCCCTGGCAGACCCTCGTCGTCGAGGCGAAGGGGACCGCGTCGCTCACGCTCACGGCCGTGGTCGGGAGCGGCGCGGGCGGCCTCGGGGCGCTCGTCGCGCGTGGCGTGGCCGGCGGGACGAACGCGGGCGCGATCACGCGGAACCTCGCGGTCGATCGCGTCGTCGTGCAGGACTCGGCGGGCTTCGGCGTGAACCTCGACGGCTGGGCCGCGTTCGCGGAGGGCTCGGACAACCTCTGGATCCGCGGCGGTGGCACGGACGCCGCGCCCTCGGCGATGCGACTCGAGGTCGGCGTCGCTTCCACCTTGCCGAAGACGATGGTGTTCTCCGGCAACGCGCGGGACGAGATCCTGATCCAGAGCTCCAAGGCGTTCATCGCCGACGACACCCTCGTCGCCCGCGGCGTCCCGTACCGCGCGAAGGGCCCGATCTACGTCGCGCGTGAGGCGGACGGGCCCGCCGCGACGCTGACGATCGAGCCGGGCGTCACGCTCGGGTTCGACGACTCCGCCGGATCCGGGATGGTGGTCGGCTCCTCGGCCGCACGTCCGGGGGTGCTCGTCGCCGAGGGCACGGCGGAGGCCCCGATCGTCTTCACCTCCGGCAAGACGACGAAGGCGCCCGGGGACTGGACGAACATCAGCTTCAGGACCCCGATCAGCGGCAACCGGATCGCCAACGCACGCTTCGAGTACGCGGGCGCTGCGAGCGGGACGAACAGCTTCGGCTGCGGGCCTCGCGCCAACGACGCCGCGGTGATCGTCTTCGGCCAAGGCGCCGATCAAGCGGCGCCTGCGAGCCCGTTCATCACCTCCACGACCTTCGACCAGATCGGCGGCACGACCGTGATCGTGAGCGGCTGGGTGGACGATGCCGGGCCGAACTTCACGGGCGACAACGTCTTCGGATCGGCGACCCCGTCGTGCAAGGTCTCGAAGCCACGCCGGACCGGCGCCGGCGACGTCTGCGACGGCGGCCGTACGACCTGCTGGTGAGGCCGATCAGCCGTCGAGCCTCGCCTCCGAGCGTCGTTCGACCTCCGGCCGGGTGCGCGCGTCGAGGGGGATGTCGACCGTGAAGGTGGTGCCTTCCTTCGGGTAGCTCTCCACCTTCACGATCCCCCCGTGGGCCTCGACGATGCCCTTCACGAGCGTGAGGCCGAGGCCCCAGCCGACCTTGCCGCTCGTGCGGGCGAGGCTCGTCCGGTGGTATGCGACGAAGAGCTTCTCCTGATCGTCGGCCGCGATCATCGTGCCCTCGTTGTGGACGGAGAGGAGGAGCCTGTCGTCGAGGCTCCGCATCCGCACGGTCACCGGCTGCCCCGGGTCGCCGTACTTCACGGCGTTCACGAGGAGGTTGTCGAGCACCCGGCGGAGGCCGTCGGGGCTCCAGAAGCCGCTCGTCTGGCCCTCGGTGACGACGGCGAAGCGCGTCCCGTGCCGCGTCGTGAGGTCGTCGCAGAGCTCGCCGACGATGGGCCGCAGATCGGTGTGCTCGAACTCGAGCGGAAGCTGCTCGCCTGCCTGGAGCCGCGTCGCGTCGAGGAGGTCCTTGATCATCCGGTCCGACCGCTCGACGGCCGTCCCGATGCGGTGCGCCCAGATCCGGACCTTCTCCGTCTTGTCCGGCGCGCGGGCGATGAGCTCGGCGCCGGTCATCGCGGCCGCGAGGGGCGAGCGGAGGTCGTGCGTGAGGGTGGCGATGAAGCGGTTCCTGTACTCGGCCTCCATCACCATCGCCTCGGCGTGGGTGCGCGAGAGATCGCGCTCCTGGACGAGCAGGCTCCGCTCCGTGAGATCCTGGACGACCTTGGTGAAGCCGACGAGCTGGCCGGCCTCGTCGATCGGCGTGATCGACACGTCGGCGAGGAAGAGCTCGCCGTTCTTCCGCAGTCGGACGCCCTCGCCGCGGAAGCGCCCCTCGCTCCTCGCGACACGGAGGTGATCCATGGGCTCGTCGCGACGCCTGCCGTCCTCCGGGTAGAGGACCGAGAAGTGGCTCCCGATCGCCTCGTCGGCGGACCACCCCTTCATCCGCTGGCACCCCTCGTTCCACGACGTGATCTGGCCGTCGGGGTCGAGCGTGAAGATCGCGTAGTCGCGCACGGACTGGACGAAGTGCCGGAAGCGCTCCTCGGATCGCTGGAGCTGCGCGACGCGATCGACGACCCGCGACTCGAGCTCCTGGTTCGAGGTATGGAGGGCGGCATGCGCGGCGTCGCGCTCGTCGTCGCGGATGCGCGTGAACTCACGCGCCGCCGCGCGGATGGCGAGGAAGATGGCCTCCACGATCGACTCGCGCGCGGGCGTCGGCAGGGGCTCCTCCTCGGAGAGGATCCCGAGGATCACCTGCCGGAGGACGTCGTACTCGAGGATGACGTGGTCGAGCGCGTAGTCGGTGAGGAGGGCGCGCTGGCGACCGTGCTCGGCGGCGACCTCGTCGGTCGTCTCCGCGGTCTTCCTCGGGGACGTGACGGTATCGGCGAGGTGGTCGAGGAAGTCGGGCAACGCATCGAGGAGCGCGAGGGGATGCGCCCTTCGCGCCACCGGAACCGCATCACGGACACGCGCCTTCCAGGTCTCGAGGATGCGCGGCCTGCTCTCCCTCATGCGCTCCGCGATCCTCCCGCTCTCGACGTCACCCATCGCGCTACCCGGAGGCAGGAGCGATGCCGACGCCTGGGGTGCGTACGGTCCGCCCAACGATTCCAGGGGTTTGAGGGCGCAGGGCGAGAGACGACCGACCGCGGTCCGCCGGTCGCATGTGGCGCGACGACACGGCCGTTGCCATGCGCCCCGAGTCGGGCCGGGGCTCTCTCAGAGGCCGGCGATCTCCGCGAGGATCTCGTACGAGCGCTTGCGCGCGGCGTGGTCGAAGACGCTCGTCACGACCATCAGCTCGTCCGCGTCGGTGCGATCGAGGAGCGCGGCGACGCCGGCGCGGACCGTCTCCTTCGAGCCCACGATGGCGCACGAGAGCATGCGCTCGACGGAGACCTTCTCCGAGGGGGTCCAGTAGTCCTCGATGTCGTCGATCGGCGGCTTCTGGAGCCCGCGCGCGCCGCGGTGGAGATCCGTGAACGCCTGCTGGACCGACGTGAAGAGGCGACGCGCCTCGGCGTCGGTGTCTGCCGCGACGACGTTCACGCCGACCATGGCGTACGGCGTGGCGAGCTGGGCCGACGGTCGGAAGCGTTCGCGGTAGGCGAGGAGGGCATCGTCCAGCGCGGCCGGCGCGAAGTGCGAGGCGAACGCGTAGGGGAGCCCCAGCGCGCCGCCGAGGTGAGCGCCGAACGTGCTCGAGCCGAGGATCCAGAGCGGGACGTGGAGCCCGGCGCCGGGGACGGCCTGGATGCGCTGTCCCGGCTCCGCCTGGGCGAAGAGGGCCTGGAGCTCGCGGACGTCCTCCGGGAACCGCTCGGCGGCGCTCGGGCTCGTGCGGAGCGCGCGGGCCGCGACGGGGTCGGTGCCGGGAGCGCGGCCGAGCCCGAGGTCGATGCGGCCGGGGTAGAGCGACTCGAGCGTCCCGAACTGCTCGGCGATCACGAGGGGCGCGTGGTTCGGCAGCATGATGCCCCCGGCGCCGACCCGGATGCGGCACGTGCCGCCGGCGATCCAGCCGATGACGACGGACGTGGCCGCGCTCGCGATGCCGACCATGTTGTGGTGCTCGGCCACCCAGAAGCGCGCGTACCCGAGCCGCTCGACGTGCTGCGCGAGCTCGAGGCTCTGCTGGAGGGCCTCACGCGGCGTCGACTCGGCGCGCACGGGGACGAGGTCCAGGACCGAGAGGGGGACCGTCACGCGCGTCTGATGACCCGCGGTGTCCGAGGGTTTCGGCGATGTGCGAGCGCGTGCGGAGCCGCGGTCGAGGGCTGCGAGCCGCGAGGCACACGCGTTGCTCGGTGGAGCTCCGGTCGGCGCGTTTGCCGGGGTCTCTGACCAGGCGCGCGAACGATTGCAGGGGACACCCCGCAACGCTGCGGGACGGAAGTCTCAGCACCCGCGCGCGACAGCGCGGGCGTCGCGAACGACGTGAGGAGAACATGCGCTACGTACGACGGTCGGCGGCGGTCGCCGCGCTCTTCGCCTGCTCGGGCTGCGCGCTCGTGCATCGGCTCGACGACTTCACGGTCGCGTCGTCCTCGGGAGGCGTCGTCGACCCCGAGACGACGGCCGCGCCCGCGCCGTCCGACGGCGTCGACAGCGGCGGCGCGGAGTGTCGTGCCACCTCCGACTGCGCGTCGTCAGCGAGCGGCCCCGCCTTCGCCACGCTCGAGCGCACGGAGGCGACCGCGCGCGTGTGCGTCCGCGGCCGTTGCCAGGCGCTCCTCTCCGAGGAGTGCGCCCGCGTGCACGGCGATGCCCTGGCGGACGACGCGGTCCTCTTCGGTGGCATCTTCTCGGACGCGAACGACGACGAGGAGCGCGGCGCGCGCCTCGCGGTCGACGAGCTCGCGTCGGCCTCTCTCCCCGCGGGTGCGGCGAGGGGCACGCCGGTCGCCAGGGGCTCGGCGGAGAGACCGATCGCGCTGGTCGCGTGCAACGCGACGGACCGAGGCCTCCGCGCGGCGGAGCACCTCGTCGCCGCGCTCCACGTCCCTGCCCTGCTCGGCCCGTCGTCGGCCGAGGCCGTCATCGAGCTCACCCAGCAGGTGACGGTCAGGGAGAGCGCGCTCCTCGTGACGTCCTCGCTCGCGTCCCCCATCACGAGCCTCGCCGACGACGACCTCACCTGGCGCTCCGTCCCGAGCGATGCGCAGCGAGCGAAGCTCGTGATCGATCAGGTGAACGCGCTCGAGGCCGTGCTCCGCGCGACGCGCGCCACGACGTCGATCCGCTTCGCGGTCGTCCGCTCCGCCGACGGGCTCGGGACGAGCACCTTCGACGCGATCCGGGGCAAGCTCATCGTGAACGGTCGCTTCCTCACCGACCCCTCCAACGCGGCGAACGTGAGCGACGACGCCTACGCGCCGGGCGACGCGACCGGCATGGCCGCCGTCGCGACGCGGTACGCCTCCGCCTTCCGACCCGACGTGATCTACGTCACGGCCCCGGAGCAGATCACGAACGTCGTCGTCCCGCTCGAGCGCGCCCTCACGGCCGCGCGCGCGGTGGACAAGCCCTTCTACGTCTTCGCGGAGGCCTGCCGGACCGGCGCCCTCCTCGACGCGATCGCGACGACGTTGCCGGCCGACTTCCGGCGCCGCCTCCGCGGCGTCGGCGTCCAGGCCGAGGCGCCGTCTCTGCCCGTGCTCCAGGCGTTCCGCACGTCGTGGGCTTCGCGCTACGGCGGGACCCCGTCTCTGCGCGCGGCTGCGGCCTACGACATGATCTACGCGCTCGCGTTCGCGCGCGCCTCCGCCCGCGGCGAGGCGCTCTCCGGCGCGACCCTCGGACGCGGGCTCCGCCGGCTCGGCGTCGGCGACCCCGTCGCGATCGGCCCTGCGGGCGCGCGCGCCGCTCTCGAGACGCTCCGCGCCGGAGGCTCCGTCTCACCGCGGGGCACGACGGCGAAGCTCACGTGGGACACGGCAGGCGACGTCGCGTCCGGCACCCTCGAGGTGTGGTGCGTGGGGACGGCGAGCGGCGCGCCGAGCTTCGGCGGCGCGGGCGTCTCGATGGACGTGTCGACCCAGGTGGTCGGCGGCGCATTCACGCAGTGCCAGTGAGCGACTTGAACGAGAACGGAAGGAGTGACACACATGGTCAAAGGCAGGATCTGGCTTCTCGCGCCGCTCGGCGCGGCTCTCGTCGTTCTGTCCGGCTCGGCGTGCACGGCGCCGGAGACCGAGCGCCCCCGCCAGGTGACCGGGCGGCTCGAGAGCGGCGACGGCGGTCTCGCGTGCGAGCACGCCGTCTGCGCGACGGGAGCTGCGCTCGCGGCCGCGTGTGATCCGTGCGCGACGCAGGTCTGCGCCGCGGACGCCTTCTGCTGCGGGACGGCGTGGGACACCACGTGCGTCGCGCAGGTGACGAGTCTCTGCGGTCTCACGTGCACGGCGCCCCCGCCTCCGCCCGACGACGCCGGCGACGCCGCCGCCTGCGCGCACGACGTCTGCAGCGTGGGAGCCACGCTCGACGCTGCCTGTGACCCCTGCGCGTCGCAGGTCTGCGCCGTGGACGCCTACTGCTGCGGCACGGCCTGGGACACCACGTGCGTGAGCGAGGTCACCTCGATCTGCGGGCGGAGCTGCCTGTGAAGCGGTCCGTCCTCGCGGGCCTCGCCGCGTCGGCCCTCGTCGCGCTCGTGGGCAGCGTCGCGCGCGCCGACGACGCCTCCGACACCGCGACGGCGCGCGCGCTCGGGACGGACGGCGTCGCGCTCG
>JALHPN010000011.1 GCA_022842465.1 Polyangiaceae bacterium
GACGGCATCGGCCTCGGCGGACCGGCGGACGGGCGACCGCTCGCGACGGTGAGCGCGCTGCCGAAGCCCGCGGCGCCGCCGAGGGGGTCCGCCGCGGCGCGACTGTAGTAGCGCCGAGTGCTCGGGTGCTTCTGCCACGCCGCCTGCTCGCGGTCTGCCTCCCAGCACGCGGGTTGCTGGTCGTGCCAGCTCTTGTACGAGGCATCGACCGCCGCGCGCATCGCCTTCAGCTTCGCTTCGACCTCCGTCTTGTCGATCGCGTCGCACGTGGTCGGAACGAGGCGGGCCTCGGCGAGCGCCGTCGGCGTCGGCTCCCCCGCCATCGGTGTCGTGATGCGTGGCGGAGCGGGCCGCGAATCGGGCGTGGCTCGCGCTCTCTTCGCGCTCGCGACCGCGCGGTCGGCTTCCGCGGCGCCGCGCGCGGCGACGCCCGTCGGGCCCGCGAGCGGTGAGGCCACCCTCCCCCCGTTCGGCGGTGCGCCGCAGGCGGACGTGACGACGGCCGCGACGAAGAAGGGACAACCGAGCAGGAAAACGCGCTTCATCCGCATGGGCAACCTCGAGAAGGGGTCCGGCTCGGGTCCTACGTGGTGCCCGGCCAGAAGTTCTCCGGCGCCCTACTCGTCGTCGTCGTTCATGCGCACCGACATCGACCGCTTCGGGAGGACGATCGGCGCCGGGAGCGAGGTCGCCGAGTCGCGCCCGCGGACCTCGGGGTCGTTCGTCGGATCGAGGAGCTCGCGGAGCGCGGTGGCGATCTCGGTCGCCGCGACCGGCGCGGGATTTCGCTCCGTCCCCGCCGCGAGCCACCTCACCAAGAGCTCCTCGAGCTCTGGGGGAGCATCCGGGATCGTGGTGCCCAGCGAGGCGCCGCCGCCGCGCGCCGGCGCGGGCAGGGGCGGCGAGCCGATGACGAGGCGATGGAGGACGCCCGCCAGCGCGCGCATGTCCTTCGCCTCGCTCGCGGTCCGATCCCCGACGCCGAGATCGAGGAGCTTCACGCGCGAACCGCCCTCGGACGACGACGCGACGAAGAAGCTCGCGTCGCGGATCCCTCCGTGGAACAGGCCGTGGAGGTGCATCTCCGCGACCGCGAGCGTGGCCTGCCGCACGATCTCGCAGCCGACCTCCCACCGGACGCGGCCGATCTTGCCGAGACCGCGGCCCACGAGCAGCTCGGTCACGAGGAAGGGAAGCCCGATGCGGTCGTCGCCCACGACCATCGCCCGCACGATGCGCGCGGACGTGAGCCCGAAGAGACGCTCCGACATCGCGCGGAACGCCCGCTCGTGCTCCGGCTTGTCGCGACGGAGCATCCGGACCGCGACGAGCTCGCCGGACCAGGTGTCCGTGCCGGAGAACACGTCCGTCGTCGCGCCGCGCGCCAGGTGCGAGGTCGCGAGGAACCGGCCCTCGAGGAGGTAGGGCGGCGGAGCCTGGCAGACGTCGTCTCGCGACATCAGACGTCGTAGAACATCGGCTCGCGGAGAGAGAGGAACTTCCGGATGTTCTTCTCGTCGCCTTCGGTGAGCGACTCGAACTGGACGCCGAGGCCGGGCCACCCCTCGCTCGTGGCCTCGCGGAGCCACCGCACGACCCCGGGCACGCGCATCTCCTCGCCGTTCGGGAACGAGAGGACGACCTCCACCTTCGAGCCGATCGGCTTCGACGTGTACGTCGCGACGAAGACGCCGCCCTCCGAGAGGTTCTCCGTGAACCCGATGTAGAAGTTCGACTCGCTCGAGATGCCGACCTCGAGCTCCACGACCTGGCGGTGGCTCCGCCGCGACTCGGACCAGCTCTGCCTGTCCTCGTGCTCGGCGTGTGCGCGGACGTCCTCCGCGATGACCTGATCGACCGCGGTGTCGAGCGGCGGGGGCGGATCGGAGCGCAGCACGCGCACCGGGCTCGAGTCGGGCGGCTTGTGGGCGTTCGGGGGCAGGGGCGGTGGCTTGGGGATCGCCGGCATGACGCTGACGCGACCCGGAACGAGCGACAGGGGTCTCCGGTGGGCGCGACGATGGGAGGAGACGAGCGCGAGCGGAGGAAACTGACGCTCCTTGCCCTCGCTTCGCGTCAGGGCGCGCCCGGCAGTCGCCGCCTTCTCGTAGCTCGGGACGAACAGCGTCCAGAGGCGCGCGATGGCGCTCCGCATCCGCGCGTGCTCGGCGCTCTCGCCTTCGCGCAGCGCGAACTCGAGGGCATCGGCGGTGGACCGCGCGCGATCGAGGGTCTCGCCCAGCACCTCGCTCGTGGTGGGGAGGCGCGTGGTCGCGAGCTCCGCCACGGTGCGGAGGTCGTAGACGAGGTCGACGACCCCGGCGCCGAGCTTGATCGCCTCGACCCACATCATCACCTGGACCTCGGCGTGGAACGCCTTCTCGAGGGCCGCGAGCATCTGCCCGCGCACGGCCTCGCCTCGCTGGACGAGATCGCCGGGGACGCCCTTCGCATCCGTGAGGTAGTCGCCGCCGAGATCCTCGACGAGCACGAGGATCGCCCGCGCGACCTTGCCGAGCTCCTCTGCCGCCGCGGTGTCGAAGCCCAGGGCAGGGAGGCGCGCCGCGAGCTCCGCCTGCGCGAGGTAGTCGCCGACCAGCACGCCGGTCACGGCCGCGGCATGCGGGTCGGTGTGCGGGCGGGCGATCGCGTCGTCTGGGATCCCCGCGAGCCGCGGCGCGAGATCCACGAGGGCACGGCGTCCTTCCGAGGCGAGCGTGAGGGCGGGCATGACGGCCTCCGATAGTACGTAGTTGCCGCCGGCGCAGGCAAATGGCACGTGTGCGCCGTGTCCACTGCGACCACCGATGGAATCCGGGTGACCGTGAAGGCGGTCTACGTGCCCGAGCAGTCGTCCCCTCGGATGCGCCGATACGTGTTCGCCTACACCATCACGATCGCGAACGAGGGGTCCGTGACCGCCCAGCTCCGCACGCGCCACTGGATCATCACCGACGGCGACGGTCGGGTCGAAGAGGTCCGTGGGCCGGGCGTCGTCGGGCAGCAGCCCACGCTGAAGCCCGGCGAGGAGTTCGAGTACACGAGCGGCTGCGTGCTCGCGACCCCCCGGGGTGAGATGCGCGGGACCTACCAGATGCACCGGGCGGACGGGTCTCGGTTCGATGCGACGATCGCGCCGTTCAGCTTGACGCTCCCGTACTCCCTCAACTGACGTTTCGACCTGGAGGCCCGCGATGATGGATGAGTCGGTCTACGCGAAGCTCGTCGACAGGACGCTTCGGGACGTCGAGGCCATGTTCGAGGACGCCTCCAGCGAGAAGATCGACCTCGAGCGCTCGGGCGACGTCGTCACGTTCACGTTCGGGGACGGCCGTCGCGCGGTCCTGAACGCCCAGCGCCCGACCCGCCAGCTCTGGCTCGCGGCGAACGCGCGGGCTTGGCACTTCGACTGGGACGACGCGACGAGGCAGTGGCGGGCCGACAAGGCAGAGGCCGTCGAGCTCTTCACGCAGCTCGCGACGATCGCGCTGGAGCTCGGTGGCGTGAGCGTCGAGCCGTCCGAGCGTCGGGGCTGACGCTCAGCTCGAGCTCTCGTCCTCGGCGTCCGGCACGGCGACGCCGATGGCCTGCCGTAGGTCGGAGTAGAGGTCTCCGATCGCGAACTTGTAGAGCTCACCGACGCGGTCGCGCGGGGCGAGGTCCGCCGGTGACTGCGCCTCGGCGAGGATCACGCGCCGCGCCTGGGTGACGTCTCCGCAGAGGAGGAGCGCAGCGCGCGTGCTCGAGAGGTCGGCCATCTGGGACCATCGGCGCACGTCCACGCGCCCGCCCTCCATCTGCGCGCGGAGGACGATCGAGCGGATCCCTTCTCGCTCGTCGTGGGTCATGACGGAGACGAGGCCGGCGTCGAGCTGGGCAGACGCCGGATCCTTCGCCCCCTCTTGGCGGCTCACGCGCACGGCCGCATGGAGGAGGCTCGTGAGGTCGCTGACGGAGGGGAAGAACGCGCGCGCCGCGAGCTCCGGCCGCTGCTCGGCGAGCCGCTTGGCCGCGATGAAGACGATCGCGTCGGCGCGAGACTCGACCGCCGGAGGGCTGACGAGCAGCGCCCCGAACGGCGCGAGCGCCGGCGTGAACGGTGAGAGGGCCGCCGCATCGCCGAGGAGGAGGTCAGGCGGCCGCATCCCGAGGATCTCGGCCGAGTTCGCGAAGGCGGCGCGGATCGGCTCGAAGAACATCGAGTGCGCCGGCGTGAACGGTCGACCGACGGCGGCCATCATCTGGTCGGGCCGCAGCTGCGCGTGCCGCATGCGCGCGACCGCGGGCGTCATGAGCGCGAAGAGGCCCGAGAGCGTCCGATCGAGCTGCGGGTGGAACACGTGCGTCTGCCAGGCCTGCTCGACGATCTGACCGGGGACCTGCGAGAGCTCCGTCGGCGGGTAGTCGAGGAGGAAGATCCGCTCTTCCTCCGTCAGCTCTCGCAGCGTCGCCAGCACGTCGACGGCGCACCACGCCTTGTCGAACTGCCGCTGCCGCAGGTAGAGCTCGTAGAGCTCCGCGTAGAGCTCGGCGTCGTGCGGGTCACGCTCGATGGCGCTGCGCGTTCGGAGCACGGCGTTGTCGACGTTGTCCGTGACGACGAGGAGCTCGGTCACGATCTTGCGGACCTCGACGTCGCCCGGCCGGAGGCGCGCGGCCGCGTCGAGCGCCTCGTACGCGCGCTCCGCGTCGCCGATGCGATCGCGGTAGATGAGGCCGAGCTGCTGGAAGAGCGCGAACGTGAGCGCGACGTCGCCGTCGTCCTTCACGCGCGCGATCATCTTGCGGTAGCTGCGCTCGAGGCCGTCCCAGTCCTTCACCTCCGTGCGGGTGCGGACGAGCTCCTCGAAGACGTCGAGGCGCTTCTTGTCCAGGTCGAGCAGCTCGTCGAGGAGCTCCGCGGCGCGGAGGGAGTCTTTCACCTTGTCGCGGACGACCTGCGCCATCGCGTAGAGGCTCTTCGCGCGACGATCCGGGCTCTCCTGGATGCGCGTGATCCCTTCGAGGACGGAAGAGAGCTTGTCCCACTCCTCGAGCTCTCCGTAGAGCCACATCAGCGTGTGGAGGAGCCAGTGGTCGAACGGCTTCAGCTGCCGCGCCTCCTCGAAGACGCTCGCGGCCTGCGGGAGCTCGCGCGCCTGCCGGGCCCAGATCTCGCCCGCCTCGACGAGTTGCGTGAAGCGCGCCTCCTCGCTCGTCCCATTTCGCGCGAGATCGACCTTCAGCTTGCATGCTCGGGGATAGTCGCCGAGCGCGAGGTACACGTCCGCGAGCGCACGCTGGATCGCGGGGTCGTCGGACGAGAGCTTCCGGGCGCGCTCGTACATCGAGGCGGCCGCGTCGAGGTCGCCTTCGTCGCGGTGGATCTCGGCGACGCGGACGAGCACGTCGGCAGGGAGGACGGTGTCGCCCTCCGCGATGCGCACGAGCCAGGGCTTCGCACGCGCGACGAGCGCCTTCTGGTCGCGACACTGGCTCGTGACCGCCACGAGGTCGGCCTGCGCCGACGGCTCCTCGGGCCGGAGCTCGAGGGCCTGGAGCGCCGTCGTCATCGCGCGATCGGCGTCCGCGAGGGCGGCGTGGATCCGCGTCGCGAGCCGGAGGCGCGTGAAGTGCGCGTCGGCGTCGCGATCGCGGACGGCGGCGTTGACGAGGAGCTCGCAGACCGGCGCGGCCTCGGCCCACCGCTCCTCGCGCGTCCAGGTCTCGAGGACCTCGCGCGCGGCGGCTTCGTTCGACGGGTCGGCGTCGATCGCGGCCTCGAAGGCCTCGCGCGCGGCGCGCTCGTTCCCGAGGATGCGCTGCTTCGCGGCGAGCTCCACGAGCGCCGCCGCCCGCTGGCGCGGCCCGGGCGCGTGATGTGCGCGCTCCTCGAGACACTGCGCGGCGCGCCTCTCGTCTCCCGCCGCCTCCGCGAGGCGCTGGAGGGCCTCCCACGCGCCGACGCTCGTCGGGTCGGCGGCGACGGCTTTCTCGTACTGGAGCCGCGCCGCGATGGGATCGCGGTCGGGCGCCGAGAGCATCTCCGCGAGCTGGGTGAAGAGCACCGCTGCCTTCTTGGGCGAGGGCTCGAGCTCGGCGAGGCGCGACTTGTACGTCGCCGTGTTCGCCCAGTCCCCTAGCTTCTCGTAGAGGCGCGCGAGGTCGGTGAGCGCCCGCTTGTGCTTGGGGTCGGCGGACAGGAGCTGGAGGTGGACCTCGACGGCGGAGGCAAAATCGCCGAGCTTCGCCTCGTACGCCTCCGCGGCGCGCTCGAGCAGATGCGTGCGCGTCCCCTTGTCGTACGTCTGCCCGGCGCGGATGCGGAGGACGCCGGCGAGCCGCGCCCAGTTCCGAAGCGCGTGGTAGCAGCGCTCGAGCCCCTCGAGCGCCTGCGGCTGCGCGGGCTCCATCTCGAGGACGCGCTCGAAGAGCTCGGCGGCGCTCTCGCGGCGGAGGAAGCGCTTCTCGTGGAGGAGGGCGAGCTCGAGGACCGCGCGTACACGCTCGGACTCGGTCGGCGCGTGCTCGGACTGCTGGAGGAGCGCCCACTCGACCTGCGGATGCTTCTCCTGATCGCGTCCGAACCGCTCGATCGCCTGGAGGGCGACGATGTTCGTCGGATCGTGGGCGAGGACCGCCTCGTAGTGCTTCTGGGACTCGGGGGTGCCGGCGAAGCTGTTCGCGAGCTGGAGGTGGAGGGTGACCTTCTCGTCGTCGCGGATCGCGCGCTCGAGCGCGCGGAGGAGGAGCTCCCGCTGCGCGCGGACGTCGCCGCTGGAGGCGGCGACCTGCGCCGCGCGCCGGAGCGCGACGGGGTGGGACTTGTCGAGCCGGTCGAGCTCGGCGGCGAACGGGCTCGCGTCCTTGCCTCGCGAGAGGAGGCGCTCGTACCAGTAGACGAGGTGACCGAGGATCGCGACGCGCGCCTCGTGGTCGTTCAGGTTCTTGAGGAGCCCGCGGGCGCGCTCCGCGACCTGCTGCATCTGCCCGTTCGCCTTCGCGACGCGCTCGAGCGACACGATGACGGCCTCGTCCATCGGACGGAGGTCGAAGGCCTCCAGCAGCGGCTCGAGCGCGTCCTCCGGACGGCCGAGGGCCTGCTCGTGGATGCTCGCGATCTTCACGAGGATGGCGGCCTTCGTCGAGCCGACGTCGGCCTCGGCGAGGCGGAGACGATGGAGCTCGAGGAGCGCATCCCACGCGCTCTCGCTCGCGAGCTGCCGCTCGTCGTCGTCGGCGCTCGTGAGGTAGACGGGCGCCACGTCGGCGCGCTTCGCGACCGGAGGGACGTAGCTCGAGAGCGGGGCGCGCACCGCCGGGCGCGCGCGCTCGCCGTGGGCGGCAGGGACGGCGCCCGAGACGATCTCGATCCCGGGGTCGCTCGCGCGGAGGACGAGCTCGCCGTCCTCGTCCTCGAGGACGTCGTCGTCGTCGAGCTCTTCGGCATCGCCGTCCTCGTCGACCGCCTCGGGCTCCGCGACGCCGAGGTCCTCCGAGAAGTCGACTTCGATGTGCCCGAGGCTCGGTCGCGAAGCGAGCCCGGAGGCGGTGCGACCGCCCGTCTGCGCCTCCCCCTCTTCCGCGGCGGCGAACGCGGCGCGGACGTCGTCGTCGTCGAGCCGGTCGAGGCGCGTGTCGTCCGCGTCGCCGCCAGGGTGGCTCGCCGCGCGCGCGGGGACCGCGACGTCCTCGGGCGTCGCGGCGGCCACGTCGGCGACCCCCGACATCGACACGTCGACGGACATCGACTCGAGCGGCCCCCGCGGATCAGGCGCGTCGACGAGAGACACGTCCAGCTCCGTCGGGGGCGGCGGGATGCTGCTCGAGGCCGCCAGGCGCCGCAGCTCGGCGGCCTCCACCATGAGGGTCTCCTCCCGCGGATCCGCATCGGGAGCGGCCTCTGGCGCGGGCGGCGTGGGATCTCCGTCGTCGGTGGGGAGGTCGAACGAGGGAAGGGGCGCGTCGTCGTCGAAGACGGGATCGGACATCGCGCCGCGCATCACACCGTCCGTCGCTCCGCGGGGGACCTTCCCGGGCGTCGAAGCGGGGCGTGACGGGGCCCGCTCCGCCCGCGTGATCGACGACGTCGACGGTTCGTAGGCGTCGACGTCGGCGACGGGGACGGCATCGCGCGTCGGCGCGGCGAACTCGGCGCGCGTCACGGACGGCATGGGGACGTAGGCTCCGCTCTCCGACGTGATCGGGAGGAGAGGCGCCGCCTCGACGGTCATCGGCGCGAACTGCGCGCGCGTGATCGACGACGTCGAGGGCTCGTAGGGATCGGGGATCTCGGGGGAGGGCTCCGCTGCGGTGAGGACCGGCTGCGGCGGCTGGTACGGGAGCGCGTCGACCGCGGTGTTCCCGCCGAGCTCGTCGTCGTCCCCGAGGTCGCTCCGGGCGAGGTCGTCGTCGGGGCCCGCGTCGCTCGGGGCGGATCCGGACGCGGGCGCTCCGCTCTCTGCGCGAGCCTTGCGGAGCGCTTCGAGGTCGATCTGTTGGGTCGACTCTTCGTCCCTCGCCACGCCCGGGAGTCTACCTGTTCTCCGGTCGACCTCCTGATTCCGCGCACCTCGGGCGCGGGCGGGGCCCGCGGACCGCGGGGACGAGCTTGCGGGCGACAAACCCTGACGCTAACGTAAGGGTTGTTGTCCTTGACGCACCTCGCCTCCTCCTCTAGAGATGGGGCGTTTTCCTCGAAGCCTCACGTTTACGTGAGGGTCGGGTCCCCATGAGCGGCTCTCCCCACCACAGACTCCCTCTGCTTGCGGCCGCCCCTTCGGGGGACGAGCTGGGCGAGGAGCTCATGCAGGTCGGCGACCTTGCACGCGAGACGGGAAAGACCGTGCGCGCCATCCATCTCTACGAGCAGCTGGAGCTGCTTCGGCCGGCCGCTCGGTCGAAGGGGCGCTATCGCCTCTACGGGCCGGAGGCGCTCGTGCGCATCCGGTGGATCACGAAGCTGCAGGACCTCGGGTTCAGCCTCACCGACATCAAGGCGATCGTGAAGGACGTCGTGGCCGAGGGCCGCGGTGGCTCCGCGCCCTCCGCGATGGTGAAGGTGCGCGAGGTCTACGAGAAGAAGCTCGAGGAGACGCGCGTGCAGATCGCGCGGCTCACGGCGCTCGAGGGCGAGATCCAGGCGAGCCTCACCTACCTCGACACGTGCGGCTCCGTCTGTGAGCCGGACCGGCTGCTGCCTGCGTGCACGAGCTGCAATCACCACTCCGAGACCGACGTGCCCGACCTCGTCGCCGGGTTTCATTCCTGACGCGCGTGACGCGAGAAGACATCATGACCATCCAGCTCCCCATCTTCATGGACTACCACTCGACGACGCCGGTCGACCCGCGCGTGCTCGAGGAGATGCTGCCCTACTTCACCGAGAAGTTCGGGAACGCGGCCAGCCGCAGCCATGCCTACGGGTGGACGGCCGAGGAGGCCGTGGACTACGCGCGCGAGCGCATCGCGAAGCTCATCGGCGCGCAGACGTCGAAGGAGATCGTGTTCACCTCTGGCGCGACGGAGTCCAACAACCTCGCGTTGAAGGGGGTCGCCGAGTACTACAAGGACAAGGGCAACCACATCATCACGACGGTGCTCGAGCACAAGGCGGTGCTCGACACGTGCAAGCGCCTCGAGAGCGAGGGCTTCGAGGTCACGTACCTCCGCGCCGGCAAGGACGGGCGGATCGATCCGGAGGACGTCCGGAAGGCGATCACGGACAAGACGATCCTCGTGAGCGTCATGTTCGCGAACAACGAGATCGGCACGGTCCAGCCGCTCGAGGAGATCGGCAAGATCACGCGCGCGCATCGCGTCCTCTTCCACACCGACGCGGTCCAGGGCGTGGGCAAGGTCGACTTCGACGTCCAGAAGATGAACGTCGATCTCGCGAGCATCACCGCGCACAAGATGTACGGACCGAAGGGCGTCGGCGCCCTCTACGTGCGCCGCTCCCCTGGGCAGCACACGGCAGCCCCCGGCGACACGTGGGAGTCCGTCGCGAAGGCGTACGAGCTCCGGCTCCCGAAGCTCCTCGAGGCGAACGGTGCGACGGCGGAGACGAAGCTCGAGGCCGGCACGCCCGTGAAGCTCCCCGTCCAGCGCATCCGCCTCGTCGCCCAGATGGACGGCGGGGGGCACGAGTTCGGTTCGCGCTCCGGCACGCTCAACGTCCCGGGCATCGTCGGCTTCGGCAAGGCCGCGGAGATCCTGCGGCTCGAGGGCAAGGCGGAGAGCGCCAAGATCCTCGCGCTCCGGAACCGCCTCTACGGGAAGCTCTCGGACGCGATCGACGAGATCTACGTGAACGGCTCGTGGGAGCACCGCTTGCCGGGCAACCTCAACGTGTCGTTCAACTTCGTCGAGGGCGAAGCGATGATGATGGCGATCAAGGACGTGGCGGTCAGCTCCGGCTCGGCGTGCACGTCCGCGAGCCTCGAGCCGAGCTACGTGCTCCGCGCCCTCGGCGTCGGGGACGAGCTCGCCCACTCGAGCATCCGCTTCGGGCTCGGCCGCTTCACGACGGAGGAGGAGGTCGACTACGTGGCCGACCTCGTCATCCGCAAGGTCAAGCACCTCCGGGACATGTCGCCCTTGTACGAGATGCACAAGGAAGGCATCGACCTGAAGAGCGTGCAGTGGGTCCCGCACTGAGCGGAGGCTCTCGTCACCCAGATCTCGAAGGCTACGAAGAGAAGGTCACGGAGAAGACGTCATGGCATACAGCGACAAGGTCATCGACCACGCGGAGAACCCCCGCAACGTCGGCACGCTCGACAAGGACGACCCGAACGTCGGGACGGGCCTCGTCGGCGCGCCCGCGTGCGGCGACGTGATGCGCCTCCAGATCAAGGTCAACGACGAAGGCGTCATCGAGGACGCGCGCTTCAAGACCTTCGGCTGCGGGTCCGCCATCGCGAGCTCGTCGCTCGCGACGGAGTGGATCAAGGGCAAGAGCCTCGACGAGGCCGAGGCGATCAAGAACCAGCAGATCGTCGAGGAGCTGAACCTCCCGCCGGTCAAGATCCACTGCTCGGTCCTCGCCGAGGACGCGATCAAGAGCGCGATCGCCGATTTCCGCGCGAAGCAGGCCGCGCGTCGCGAGAGCATCGCGGCGCAGACGACGGCGGAGTGAGGAGAGGAGAGTCGTGATGAGCTCGTCCGCAGCACAGATCCCGGCCGCTCCCGCCGCCGCGCCCGAGTCGAAGCGCCTCGGGATCGTCATCGCGCAGAGCGCGGTCGACGCGATCGCGGTGCAGGTCGCGAAGCGGGGCGTCCCCGGCACGGCGCTCCGCGTCGGCATCCGCGGAGGCGGGTGCTCGGGGTTCTCCTACGTCATCGAGTTCCACGACGGTGAACCGCACGCGCGGGACGTCGTCTACGATCTCGCCTCGACGGCCGGCGAGCCCGTGCGTGTCCTGGTCGACAAGAAGAGCCTCCTCTACTTGAACGGCGCCACGCTCGAGTGGGAGAAGACGCTCATGCGCCAGGGCTTCAAGTTCGTGAACCCGAACGAGAAGGCCTCCTGCGGGTGCGGGACGTCGTTCCAGGTGTGAGGATGGACCCGTTCGCGATGCTCGGCGCGCCGCATCGGTTCGACCTCGACCTCGCGCAGGTCGAGCGGACGCACCGGGAGCTCTCCCGCGCCTTGCACCCGGACAAGTTCTCCGCGGCCGGGGCGTCCGAGCGGCGCGAGGCGCTCGACAAGGCGGCGTCCGTGAACGAGGCGTGGCGCGTCCTGCGGGACCCGATCCGGCGGGCGGAGGCGCTCTTCGCGGCCGTGGGTCTGCCGATCGGCGAGACGAACGAGCCGAAGCCCGAGACGACGTTCCTGATGGAGATGCTCGACGAACGCGAGGCGCTCGCGGAGGCGCGCGCGAAGAAGGACCTCGAGCGCGTGGCGTCGCTCGGCGCGGCGGTCCTCGCCCGGATGAAGCAGGCGGAGGCGCGGCTCGCGGCGGGGTTCGGAGAGGCGGCGCCCACGCCCGAGGCGGTGCGTCCGCTCCTACCCGTGCTCGGAGAGCTGCGCTTCTACCGGCGCTTCTTGGACGAAGTGTCGGCGATCGAAGACGAAGCGATGGAGTCCTGAGTCATGAGCCTCCTCGAGATCTTCGACCCCAAGGCCCCGCCGAAGCCGATCGGCATCGACCTCGGGACGACGAACTCTCTCGTCGCGGTCGTGAAGAACGAGCGGCCGCTCGCGATCCGCGACTGCGACGGCGCGGCGATCCTGCCGAGCGTCGTCCACTACGGTCCGCGGGGTGAGGTCGTCGTCGGCGAGTCGGCGAAGCGCGTCGCCGCCGAGCACCCGCGCGAGACCATCGTGAGCGTGAAGCGCTACATGGGGCGCGGCGCGGACGATCCGGAGACGAAGCGCCTCGGTCCGTACTCGTTCGACACGCCGAAGGACGGCGAGCCGAACGTCGTGCGCTTCCGGGTCGGGAGCCGCGCGGTCACCCCCGTGGAGGTGAGCGCCGAGATCCTCCGCGCGCTGAAGCGCCTCGCGGAGGACGAGCTGCGGAGCGTCGGCGGCGCCGTCATCACCGTGCCGGCGTACTTCGACGACGCGCAGCGCCAGGCGACGAAGGACGCCGGGCGCCTCGCTGGGCTCGAGGTGCTCCGCCTCCTCAACGAGCCGACGGCGGCGGCGCTCGCCTACGGGCTCGAGAAGAAGCAGAACGGGACGTTCGCCGTCTACGACCTCGGCGGCGGGACGTTCGACGTGACGATCCTCGTCCTCGAGGACGGCGTCTTCCAGGTGAAGTCCACGGGCGGCGACAGCGCGCTCGGCGGAGACGACATGGACCGCGCGCTCGCGGAGGAGATGCTGAGAGGGCTCGGGCGCGCTCCGGCCTCGGTGACTCCCGGGGAGGTCCGCCTCCTCCTCGACATGGCTAGGCAGGTGAAGCACGCGCTCACCGAGGCGGAGGTCGTCGACTTCGAGTCGCCGCTGCCGCCCTCGGGCGACGGGGCCACGTCGCTCAGTGTGACGCGGCCTCGCTTCGACGAGCTCGTCCAGCCTCTCCTCGCGAAGACCGGCCTCGCGTGTCGCCGCGCGCTGAAGGACGCGGGGACGAGGCCGGAGGAGCTCGACGGCGTGATCCTGGTCGGCGGCTCCACGCGCGTGCCCGCCGTGCGCGCGTACGTCGCGAAGCTGTTCGGCAAGGAGCCGCTCGCGGACATCGATCCCGATCACGTGGTCGCCCTCGGCGCCGCGATCCAGGCCGACCTCCTCGCGGGGCAGGGGCAGACGGAGGAGGTCCTTCTCCTCGACGTCATCCCGCTCTCGCTCGGGATCGAGGTCGGAGGCGGCGTGGTCGATCGCATCCTCCCGCGCAACACGACGACCCCGGCCGCCGCGCGCGCGACGTACACGACCCAGGAGGACCGGCAGACGGGCTTCGAGATCCACGTCCTCCAGGGCGAGCGCGAGATGGCGGCCGACTGCCGGAGCCTCGCGCGCTTCACGCTCCGAGGGATCCCTCCGATGCCGGCCGGGCTGGCACGGCTCGAGGTCACGTTCCGCGTCGACGCCGACGGGCTCCTCGCCGTCCACGCTCGGGAGGAGCGCACCGGCATCGAGCAGACGGTCGAGGTGAAGCCGTCGTACGGGCTCGACGACGACACGGTCGAGCAGATGTTGCTCGACGCGATCGACCACGGCGAGGAGGACCTCGCGGCGCGAAAGCTCGCCGAGACGCGCGTCGAGGCCGGGCGGGTCGCGGCGTCGACCCGGAAGTCCGTCGCGGCGGATTCTGCGCTCCTCGCCCCCGGCGAGGAGGCGACGATCGACGCGGCGCTCGCCGCGCTCGACGTCGCGATCGCAGGGACGGACGCGTCGCGGATCCAGCTCCGCCTCGACGACCTCGACGCGGCGACGAAGGATTTCGCGGGCCGCCGCATGAACCGCGCGATCGCCGAGGCGATCGCGGGCCACAAGCTCGACGAGATCGAGAGGACCGTCGAGCACGCGAAGGGCATCGAGAAGGCGCACGAGGACAAGCCTCTCCCCCCGCCGCCGATGTCACGGTAGAGGAGAGCCGTCATGGCGATCGTTCGATTCAAGGGCTACGGCGAGACGGAGGTGCCCGTCGGCACGAGCATCCTGAAGGCCGCGCAGAAGATCGACGCGCCCGAGGGGTACGCGTGCGGTGGCGTCTGCGCCTGCTCGACGTGTCACGTCTACGTGACGAAGGGGAGAGAGCTCCTCTCGGAGCAGGAGGACGAGGAGAACGACATCCTCGACAAGGCGTTCGACGTGCGCGCGAGCTCGCGCCTCGGCTGTCAGTCCGTCATCGAAGAGGACGGCGAGATCGAGGTCGAGATCACGCGCGAGAGCCTCGAGGCCTTCGAGAACGAGCACCCGGAGCACCGGGGCAAGTACACGAAGCGCTGACCCTCGACGGCTACTGCTGCTGCTGGCCGTCCTTCGACGCGGGGAGCGTGGGGTACACCCAGACGAGCCCGATCCAGTAGAGGACGCAGAACACCGCCGTGGCGAGCACGCTGCGCCTCGCGGCTTGGCGCGGCGTCCCCCCTCGGGCCGCGAAGAGCGGGATGAGGACCGTCGCCACGAGGAGGCTGATGAGGAGCGCTTTCCGCATCGTCGAGCTCCGCCGAGACTAGCTCACTTCGTGCCACGGCCGTACGGCCGCGCGAGGCGATCCTTGACGATGCGGCCCCATGCGCTCGGCGCGAGCGACACCCCCACGCCGCACGTCCCCGCGTGGTCCTGGAGGAGGTTCGGCGGGCAGTTCGTGTGGAAGGTCCACGCGAGCCAAGGGATCTCGAGGCCCTCCGCGAGGTCCATGAGGGCGACGGCGTCCTTGTCCGTCATCGTCACGTCCTTGTCGACGAGCCAGCCGAACTCGCCGATGACGACGGGGAGCCTCCGCGCAGGACGCACGACGAGCTCCTCGAAGCGGCGCACCTGGTTGTACGGGTGCGTCTCGTACACGATGTTCACGCCTCCGCCCGCGGTGATGGGGTGCTCGACGTAGTAGTCGAGCTGCCGTCCCCACTCGCGTGTGCCCTGCACGGCGACGACGTGCGCGCGCCCGGGCCGCTCGACGCTCCGGATCGCCGCGACGGTCTCGTTCATCGCCGCCCACACCTCGGCGTCGTGCTTGCCGTCGTCGTTCGCCTTCGGCTCGTTCGAGAGACCGAACATCACCCACGGGATGTCCCGGAGCCCCGTCGCGAGCTTCTTCCAGATCGCGAGGGACGCCGACGTGGGCCACCCCTGGGGTGACAGCGTCGGATCCTGCCAGAGGGAGAGGAGCACGTAGACAGAACGCTTCTTGCCGAGGTGCCCCACGATCCGCATCACGTCGCGGTAGTAGTCGTCGTCGTCGACCACGTTCCGGAAGTGGGTCCGACCTGGGCCGCGATCCGGATAGCTCTCCATCAGCACGCGGAGGAAGTTCGCGTGCCAGTCGTCCGTCAGCGCGTCGATCCGCCGGAGGACCTCGTCGACGTTCGGCGGTTGGAAGGAGCACGCGTCGCACGAGCGGGTGTCATGCACGTTCGCGCCGCGGCCATGGAAGCGCTTGCCGTCAGGGAGCAGCACGTGGGTGCCCTCGACCCGAAGCCAGCCGGTCGGCATCGCCCTCTCGGGGGCGCCTCCGTCGGCGGCGCGCGCGAGGTCCTCGGCCGACGCCATGACCGTCGCCGAGCTCCCGCTCCCCGTCGCGACCCACGGCGTCGCGGGCGGGCGCCGGCCTTCGCAGGCCACGATCGCCGCGGCCCCTAGGAGCACAGCCGACGCCGCGCGTCTCATCTCGAGGGGCCTCAGCGAGAGAGCGACGCGTTCAGCACGACGCTGCCGAGGAACTTCGCGCGGCCGACCTCGTCGACCGTGCGCGACGCGGCGATGACGCTCGTCTCGCCGATGAAGATCCCGAGGAGCGCGGCGTCGACGTTCTGCACCATCGGCACCGTCGTCGGGTTCTCGGTCACGAGCTTCAGGACGACGATGCAGCGCTTGCCGCGGCTCGTGATGCTCTGGATCTGGGCGAGCATGCGCCCCATGTCCTTCAGACCCAGGTTCCGCGCGTCGAAGACCGTGAGTTCCTGACCGAGCTCGCTCGCGAGGCGCGCCATGCCGTGCGCGATCTCGAGGACGCCGTCCGGATCGCGCTTGCTCGATCCGATGAAGGCGAGCGACTGCCAGTCGTGCTGCTGGCAGCGGAGCCAGAGCCGCTGCCAGACCGGGTCCATCGTGTTCGAGGCGCTGGAGATCGACGGCATCGACGGCATGCCACCTCCGGACGAGACCTCCATCGGGTTCGCGGGCTGTGCCATCGGCTGCACTTGCATCGTCTCGTTCAGAGGTCGCTTGTTCAACGGTGCGGTCCCCGGGGGCGCGGGGGGTGGGCTCCCCGGAACAGAGACAACCTCTGCGTCATCGGCGCACACCGTCGTGTCATCGTCGTCGAGTATAGCCACAACGCCCTTCCGGTCTGAAGTTGGAAACGCTCCTGCTCCACGGCACGTGCCAGGGAGGGGGAAGCCCCACGAAACCCGGGGCGGGGACGGGGATCACCGTCACGCGCGCCGCGCGTTCCCGCGTGGCACCTCTGCCGTCCTCCCCCGCAGCGTGGCGACCTGGCGCGGGCGCGGAGGGGAGCCTCGTCCGGGCGCGGTCCATGCTAGAGTCCGCTGTCACGATGGCGTCCGTCCTCGCCGCACGCGCGCGTCAGGCGCTCCTCGCGACCGCGTTCCTCCTCCCGGCGTGCGTGGTCCGCCTCAACGACCGGAACGCTCCGGCCGAGAGCGGCGCGGTGACGGGAGCCCCGGCGAACTGCGCGGCCGTCACCCCGGAGCCGCGCAGCGCTCCCGGCGGCGACGCGGCGCCGAAGCTCGTCGGGCGGTGGGACACGAAGACGGACCCGGCGCGGCCCCGCTCGGACTGGTCCGGCAACTACGTCGAGGCCCGCTTCGAGGGCACTCGCGTCGCGGTGGGCCTCGAGGTCGCGGACGACTTCAAGGACGTCCTCTACACCGTCGCGATCGACGAACGGGAGCCGTTCCAGATCACCGTGACGGGCGCGCGCGCGAACGCGAACGCCCCCCGTCAGACGCAGTACGAGCTCGCGCGTGATCTGCCCCCCGGGGAGCACCGCGTCCGCGTGCACCGCGACACGGAGGCGCCGTCCGGCGGCGTCGTCACGTTCACGGGCTTCGACGTCGCGCCGGGTCGCCTCCTCCCGCCGCTCCAGCGCGCGCGGCGGATCGAGGCCATCGGGGACTCGATCACGTGCGGTTACGGCAGCATGGGCGGCAACGCCACCTGCCCGTACGACGTCGAGGTCCGGAAGGTGGGCGACGTCGGCGTCCGCGTCCCAGTCACGGAGAACCAGTTTTTCGCGTACACGGCGATCGTCGGGCGAGAGCTCGACGCCGACGTGACGACGATCTGCTGGTCGGGAAAGGGCGTGGGCATCAACTACCGCGAGAGCGAGCAGCCCGACGCCGACGGCGTGCGGAAGCTCCTCGCGGAGGCCACGACGACGATGCCGGACTTCTACAAGCGCATCCTCGCGTACAACGACGAGGAGCTGAAGCCGCCCGTCCCTGCGCCGAACGAGTGGGACTTCGCGAGCGAGCCCGAGCCGCAGGTCGTCCTCGTCAACCTCGGGACGAACGACTTCACACGCGATCAGGAGCCGCCGTTCGGCGTATCCGACGGGATCGACCTCCCGCGCTTCCGCGCGACCTACCTCGCCTTCGTCGAGCGCATCCGGCAACTCCGCCCGAACGCGCACATCTTCATGATGGTCCCGCCGATGGTGTCCGACACGTTCCCGCTCGACAACGCGCGCCGCGACCTCGCGGACTCCCTCCGGTTCGTCGTCGCGGAGCGCGAGGCGAAGGGCGACCGGAAGGTCTACGCGATGGATCTCGTCGAGCAGGGCACGCGTTACGGCCTCGGCTGCGACTACCACCCGAACCTCGTCGTCCATCGCCTGATGGCCGATCAGGTCCTCGGCGCCGTTCGCAGCAAGACGTGCTGGTGAGGCGCCATGCAAGGCGGTCGTAACGCTCCGTCCGGTCTCCCTCCGCAGATGGCCGGCGGAGGCCAGATGCAGGTGCTCCAGGAGCGCGTGAACCAGACGTACGGCGCCTTCGGGACGGCGCCGGACTACGAGGAGGCCGACCGTCGCGTCCTCGCCGACAGCTTCCTGAAGCCGACGCTCCGCATCGTGTTCGGCGTGCTCGCCGCCTCGACGCTGCTCTGGTTCCTCTCCCATCCGAGCTTCGACGGCCCCGGAGCCTGGTCGAACAGCTTCCGCCTCGACAGCGCGTTCGTCGTCGTATGGGCGCCGATCCTCTGGTTTTCGATGACGCGCTTCAAGGTCTGGAAGAGCGCGCGCATCTACCTCGTGCTCGCGCTCTTCGTCGAGGCGTTCAGCGAGGCGATGTTCAAGGAGATGGGGGAGGGCGGCTACTGGGACACGATCATGTGGCCCGCCGCGGTCGGCTACTTCGGCACGATCAAGGAGTTCATGGGGGTGCCCGGCGCCTCGCTCCCGATCTTCACGATCGTGACGGTGGGGCTCCTCGCGCGTGCGATGCGGGGCCCCAAGGCCAGCGGGTTCGAGACCCCTCCGAAGTGGGCGCGCCAGGCGATGTACGCCTTCCTCGGGACGCTCGGCGCCCTCGCGGTCCTGGGGCTCGCGAAGGGCGGCGCCATCGAGCCTGCTTTCCGGCAGACCGTGCACCTGATGCACCTGCCGCTCGTGACGCTGCTCTTCCTCTACGCGTTCCGCATCCCGGAGGACCTCGCCGCGATCGGTACCGTCTTCGTCGTGACCGCGCTCGTCCGGAGCGCGATCGTGATGTTCGTCTACTTCGCGATCTGCGTCCCGGAGGGCATCACCGAGCTCGACGGGAAGCCGGAGTGGTGCACGAACCACTCGGACACCGTCCTCTTCGTCGTCGCGCTCGTGATCCTCATCACGCACGCGCTCGAGCGGCGGAGCAACAGGACGACGTGGCGTGCGCTCGGCGCGGGCGCGTTCATCTTGCTCGCGGTCGTCCTCAACAACCGCCGCCTGGCCTTCGTCAGCCTCGGCATGGCGCCGCTCGCGCTCTACCTCGCGCTCCGGCCGAGCCGTCGCAAGCGTCGCGTCACGATCGCGATGGCGCTCGCGGTGCCCGTCCTCGCCGGGTACGTCCTCGTCGGCTCCGAGATGCCGCCCGCGCCGATCTGGAAGCCGGCGAAGCTCGTCACGTCCGTCCTCGACCAGAAGGACACCTCGAGCCAGTCGCGCGACATCGAGAACGAGAACCTGATCTACACCCTGAGCCTCGAGCCCGTCGTGCCGCGCGGCTTCGGGCGGGACTACGAGTACTCGCCGAACAACCCGCCGGTCGACCTCAGCGGCGTCTTCGCGAACTTCCGGCTCATCGCGCACAACGGTGTGCTCTGGATGTGGTCGATCGCGGGGTTCGCCGGGTTCGCGCTCCTCTGGCTCGTCTACCCCCTCGCCGGCACGATGGCGGTCAGGGCCTACCGGTCGTCACCGACCCCCCTCGAACGATCGGCCGCGCTGTCGGCCCTCGGCGCCGTCGTCGTCTGCGTCATCCAGATCTGGGGCGATCAGGGGTGGAACAGCTACTTGACGCTCACGACGTTCGCGGTCGCGTTCACCGTGGCGACCCGGCTCGCCGTACGCCATTCGTGAACGTCGCACCTCTGCGTACGATCGGCGCGGCCCGCTCCCGCGCGGCGGATGCGGCGGCCGCGAACGCCGCTACGCGGGCGATTCCTCCGAGCGCGGAGGGACTTCCAGTCGTCGGCACCCGTCGTGCTACCGTTAGGGTCGGCGTGTAGACTAGCGGAGCGAGCGCGTGAACCAGCAAGCCGAACGACGCGTAGGAACGGTGATCGGCGCCAAGTGGCGCGTCGATGCGCTGCTCGGCTCCGGATCGATGGCTGCGGTCTACGGCGTGACGCACCGCAACGGAGCGCGCGCCGCGCTCAAGATCCTGCACCCGACCCTGTGCACCGATCCCGCCGTCTGCGAGCGTTTCCTCGGCGAGGGATACCTCACGAACTCCGTCAAGCATCCGGGCATCGTTCGCGTCCTCGACGACGGCGCGACGGACGACGGCTGCGTGTTCCTCGTCATGGACCTCCTCGAGGGCGAGACGCTCGAGGCCTACCGACAGCGATGCGGAGGGCGCATCCCGCTCATCGAGTCGCTGAACATCGGCGAGCAGCTGATGGACGTGCTGTCGGCGGTCCACCATGCCGGCATCATCCACCGAGACCTGAAGCCCCAGAACGTCTTCCTGTGCGAGGACGGCACGCTCAAGCTCCTCGACTTCGGCGTGGCGCGCGTCCTCGATCGAACGTCGCAGAGCAAGCTCTCGATGTTCGGTCTCGTGCTCGGCACGCCTTCCTTCATGTCGCCCGAGCAAGCGCTCGGATCGCGGGACAAGGTCGACCACCGGAGCGACATCTGGTCTCTCGGCGCGACGATGTTCACGTCGCTCACGGGAGAGACGGTACATCTCGGCGCGAACGTGCAGGCGCGGCTCCTCGCAGCGGCGACCGTCAAGGCGCGCTCGATCCAGATGGTGATGCCGGATCTCCCGCTCCCGATCGCCGCCGCGATCGACATGGCGCTCCGCTTCAAGAAGGAGGATCGCTGGCAGAGCGTGGACGCGTTCCGACGCGCCGTCCGAGACGCGCGCGTCGAGCTCGATCTCGGTCGGCTGCCGACGCCGGTCGATCCCTTCGAGATCCGCGGCGGCAGCGTGCGCCCCCCGCCTGCGCTGGGGCGAGGCCAGGCCTCGCACGCTCCGGAGGCCGCGGCCGCGCTCGACGGCGAAGGCGCGACGACGTCGTCGGCGAGCACGCACGGGCCCGACGGGACGTTCATCGGCGTCGGGTCGGGACCGGGCGAACAGATCCGCGGCATCGTCGGCAACGACGGCTCGCTGCCCGCCGCCGGCGACGCCGTCCCGCAGGCGGCCCCGAGCATCCCTCCTCCGCCGAACACACCCAACTTCGGCGGCATGCGCGGCTCGCGGCCGGACGGCCACGAATCGAGCATCCCTGCCACGTTCGGCGGCGGCGACGGCGACAGCATCGGCACGCCCGTCGACGAAGAGGTCTTCGGTCGTCGCCGGAGGCGACCCGGCGTCTGGGTCGCGGCGGTCCTCTTCGCCTCCGTCGCCCTCGGCGGCCTCGCGTTCTTCGCGGTGAGGGATCCCCAGCGAGGGACGAACGGGAGCGGCGTCGACGTCCCTCCGTCGGCGCTCCCGAGCGCGGTCCCCTTGCCGCTGCCGTCGGCGACGACGCCCGCACCGCTCGACACGATCGTGATCGGCGACGCGCCCGGGCCTGCGAGCGCGGGGACGGACGGGGGTGCGGCGGCGAGGCCCGCGCCGGCGACACCCTCGGTGATCCCGGCGAACGGGGTCGTCCCCCGGAACGGCGGTCGCTTGCCGCGCCCTGCCGCCAACAACGCAGCGACGCCCGTGGCAACTCGCCCCCACGAGGATCCGCCGCCGGCGACGACCCCGGCCCCCACGACGACCACCGAGCCGGTCCGTCCACCCCCCAATCTGCAGCCTGATCCGTTCGGGACTCCCGAGTGACCGTGTCCGGCTGAGCCGCGGCACGCGGCGTGAAAGCCCGAGCACGGAGCTCACGAAGAAATCTCGTACGCTCGCACGACCCGAAACGAAGAGAGACGAGGAACAAAGCACGATGGCGCGCATCGAGGAAGCGACCCTCTTCCGTCCGGACCCGAAGCTCCAGTACCCCGGGCAGCGCGGGGGGGGCGGCGGCGGTGGTGGTGGCGGCGGCGGCGGTGGTGGCCGCGGCGGAGGTGGCGGGGACGAGGACGACGGGCCGAACATCGCCGTCCGCGAGCGCGTGTCCGAGGCCGCGCGCTCGGCGCGTCGCCGGAAGGGCCTCTCCTTCGTCGTCGTCATGATCTGCGGCGCGCTCACCGTCCTCGCGTCGATCTTCGCGCCGCGCACCTACGGGGTGGACGCTCGCGTCCTCGTCCAGCGCACGACGGCGATCACGGGTCAGCAGCAGCAGCAGCAGTGGACCTCGCCCGAGGAGCAGCGCACGCAGCAGCGCGAGTTCGAAGAGCAGGTCATGGCGCGTGACAACATCATCGCCATCGTGAAGCAGAAGAACCTCATCGATCGCTGGGACGACATGCGCCAGCCGCATCGTCGCCTGATCGACAAGATCAACCGGAAGCTCGGCAAGGCGCCGCCGGGAGACGAAGAGAAGTTCGAGGCCCTCGTCAACAACATCGAGGGGCGCCTCAAGGTCTACATGGACGGCGCGACCGTGAACCTCCGCCTCGACTGGTCGGAGCCTCTCGCGGCGCGCGACATCGTCGACGCAGCGGTGAAGAACTTCCTCGACGCGCGCTACCAGTCCGAGGTCGGCGTCATCCCGACGCGCCTCAAGATCCAAGAGGGCCAGGTCGCCGGCGCCCACAAGGATCTCGAGAGCGCGGCGCGCACGCTCGTCCAGCTCCAGAAGGCGAACGATCCGAACCGCCGCGTGAACGTCGTCATCCCGGCGCTCCCGCAGGGGCTGAACGCCCGGCAGGAGCCGCCGCCGGACGCCGATCCGGCGCTCAAGGCCGAGCTCGAGAACGTCAGAAACCAGCTCAACGTCGTGCAGAACGCGAAGCTCCAGCGCGTCGCGGAGCTCCAGCACCAGCTCACCGAGAAGAAGCAGACGCTCGCGGAGGGGCACCCCGAGATCATCGCCATGAAGCAGACGCTCGAGGCGACGAAGGCGGACACCCCCGACATCGCCGCGCTCAAGGCGAAGGAGCGGGACATCCTCAACCAGATCGCCGCCAAGCAACAGCAGCAGGTCACCGCGCAGAAGGCCGCCGCCGCCGCGGCCGCGACGCCACGGCCGGTCGCGATTCCGACGCCGGCTCCCGTCCCGACGGAGAAGCCGCCCGAGGTCAACGCGCTCGGTCCGACCAACGTGCAGGATGCACAGGTGCAGTTCGAGGCGGCGAGCCAGCGATACCAGGAGGCCGTGAAGGTCCTCCAGCAGATCCAGCTGGAGAAGCAGACGGCGGAAGCGGCGTACACCGCGCGCTACCGCGTCGTCCACCCGGCCGAAGTTCCGGCCGGTCCCAAGCGGCCCGTGGGGCTCATCGCCGTCGTCATCGGCGCGCTCGCCACCATCGCCGCGGTCCTCGCGGTCGCTGCGCTGGCAGATCGCTTCTCGGGGATCTTCTTCGAGCCCCGTGACGTGCGCGATCGCCTCGGACTGCCCGTCTTCGCCACGTTCTCCTGACGGACGACCCACGATGCGAGCGCCCGTTCTCCGGAGCGGGCGCTTCGCCGTTTGTCCGGACGGTTGGGCGGCACGCGCGCTGCAGCGTGGACCGGCGAGCGACCATGAAGAATCAACGCATGTTCATCACCGGTGTCGCCAGCCCCGTCGGCGCACGTCTCGCGGCGCGGCTCCTCGACGAAGGGCACGAGGTCGTCGGCGTCGACGACCTCTCGAGCGGCAGCTGGGCCACCATACGCGAGCTCGAGCGTGCGCCGCGCTTCGCGTTCGTCGAGCACGACATCGCGCGACCCTTTCGGGTCGACGCCGACGCCATGTTCCACCTGGCGGTGCCTTCGTCGCGCAGGCGCTGCGAGAACGCGCCCCTCGACGCCATGCTCGCGAGCGTGGTGGGAACCGGCCGCGTGCTCGAGCTCGCGGGGGAGCGCGCGATGCGCGTGGTGATGGCGACGTCGGTGGATCGCTGGGGCGAAGGCGTGCGCTGCGCGGAGGCGCTCGCCGTCGAGCACGTGCGGGCGCGGCGCGTGGACGTGCGACTCGTCCGCACGGGCCGCGTGTTCGGGGAGAACGTGCCGCTCGACGACGGCGGCGTCGTGACGCGCCTCGCGATCCAGGCGGCACGCGGCGAGCACCTCGACACGGGCCCATGGCCGATGCGTTCGGTCCGCGTGTCCTACGTGGACGATGTCGTCGAGTCGCTCGTCAGGGCCATGCGTCACGAGCTCAGGCTTCCGCCGTTCGTCACGCCGCTCTTCGACACGACGCCCCACGATGTCGCGAACGCCGTCGCCTCGGTGCTCGCGAACGCGCCCACCACCGAGCGCGGGATCGGCGGCGCGTCGAGCACCGGCGCGGCCCCCGGACCGACCTCGATGCCCGTCTCCGGCAGGCCGACCATGCCGGAGACGCTCCCCGCGTCGCTCGTGCTCGGCCTCGAGCACTCCGTCGCCTTCGAGACGGCGGTCGCGCGGACCGTGCTCGCCGTGCGCGCGCGGCTCGAGGGCCTCGCGGCGGTGAAGCCGCCGGCTCCCGGCGCCGAGCCACGCGGGCTTCCGCCGGTGGCGCAACGCGCGTCCTGAGCGCACAATCCGACCGTGAGCACCGAGAAGAACTTCCATGCCGCGCCGTCCGGGGTGAGCCAGGACCCCCTCTACGATCCGTCCATCCCGACCCCTTCGCACGCCGAGCGCGCGAAGACCCTCGCCGCGTCGCGCAAGTCGGGGGCGCTGTCCACGCTGGCGATCGATCCTGCTGGCCATCCGTACGGCTCGCTCGTCACCACGGCGCTCTTCGAGGGGTCCCCCACGTTCCTCATCAGCGCGCTCGCAGAGCACACGCGCAACTTGCGGCAGGATCCGCGGGCGTCGCTGCTGCTCGCGGAGGCGACGGACGACGACCCGCTCGCGCTCGGTCGCGTCACTCTTCTCGGGCGGTGCGAGCCTCTCACCGAGGCGCCTGCGACGTGCCGCGAGGCGTACCTCGAGGCGCACCCGGACGCGCGCTACTACGTCGACTACGGGGACTTCACGTTCTTCCGCCTGACCGTCGAGTCGCTCCGCTACATCGGCGGCTTCGGCCGCATGTCCTGGGTGAGCGCGAAGGACTGGTACGCCGCCACACCCGACCCGATCGCGCCGTTCGCCGGCGAGATCACCCAGCACATGAACGAAGACCACAAGGACGCGATGGCGAGCTACTGCCGTGCGTTCTCGAAGGCGCGCGACTTCGACGAGGTGGTGATGACGAGCGTTGACCGCTACGGCTTCGAGGTGTCCGTTCGCACGAAGGCGGGCGCACGTCCGGTCCGCTTCGCCTTCTCCAGCCCGGTGGACGGCCCGGCTGCGGTACGCAAGGAGATGGTCGACCTCGTCAGGAGGGCGCGCGCGGCCCTCGGGGAGTGAGCGCCGCGGGCGTCAGTCCCCGAGGAACGGCGCGACGAACGACTGGAAGGCGTCGACGCGGGTGTCCACGCCGAACTGGGTGCAGGTCTGGTCGCCGTACGAGGTGACGCCGACGACCGAGGCAGAGCCGCCCGCGCCTTCGAGCAGCGCCGGGCCGCCGGAGTCCCCGAAGCAGGTGTTTCGGGTGCGGTCGCCGTAGGCGAACTGCGTCCCGCCGATGGCGGTGATCGGCATCGCGACGCTGCGCTTCGTCCCGGAGCCGGCGCCGGTGCGACCGTTCGAGGCGCCGTAGCCGACGTGGAGCAGGGTCCGGCCGACCCAGCCCGCGTCGAGCGCCTGCGTGTTGAGCGGGATCGGCGACACGGGCGCGTCCTCCGCGAGGACGGCGACGGCGATGTCGTTCGTGAGGCGCGCGCCGTCGTAGCGCGGGTGGGGGACGAGCTGCGTGATGCGGACGAGCGCTTCGGGCTGGAACGCCGACGCGCCGAGGACGAACGCGACACGATTGGCGCGGACACCCTCCACGCAATGGGCGGCGGTCAGGACGGCGCGCTTGCCGACGACGGTCCCCGTGCAGAACGGGCCGCTGGCGTTGATGAAGGCGCCGACGGCAGGATGCGCCGTCGTCGCCCTGCCGCCGACGATGGCGGACTCGGTGCTCTCGACGGGGCTCGACTCCTCGCCTTCGGCGACCTCGTCGGTCGGTTCTGTGCATGCTGCAAGCATCGCGGCGAGGGCAGCGAGCGACACGAGGCGGAGCGTGGTGGGAACGGACATGGCGACCTCCGAGGGTGAGGTCGGATCTCTTACGCCTCGCACGGGCACGCGAGCAGACGGTAGGGAGGCATGTTCCCGTTTCCACTTCGGAAAGCGACATCTGCGGCAGGTGTCGGTGCACGTGTTCGCATTCCTTCCCAGCGCCGACGATGGGGGAGCAGGCGAATTCTCCGTGAGAACCGTGTGCGGGGCCCGGGAGCGAGGTCGGGCCGTCTCAGGGCGATCGCGGAGAGCGCGTCACCGTCCGGTGTACGAATACCGTACGCCTGGTGTTCACCCCCTGGTCGCGCGCCGAGAGGTATGGCGGTTGCTGGGGCCACGCGGATGATGTCTCGCCTATCGCGTCTCGCCGCCGGGCTCTTCCTCGTCGGATGCAAGACGCAGGAGACTCACGAGGCCGCGCTCCTCGCATGGCCGGAGCTCACGATCCTCGACGTCGACGGCGCCGACGCCGTGCTGACTCTGGTCCGCGATCGCGATCCGAGGTCGCCAGGCGCCGTGCGCGTCGCCCTCGTCGATCCCGAGGGCGGCGTCGCGCGGTGGAGCGCAGGCGGCTTCCTCCTCGCCGAGGAGAAGCCGGCGGTGGACCTCGAACGGCTCGGGGAGACGGTCGTCGTCGCGGCGCTCGACGGCGTCCACGCGTACGACCTCCGGACCGGCGCGACGCGTTGGAGCACGCCGGTGACGCCGCGCACGAAGGACGTCCGCGTGTGCGCGGACGACGACGCGGCGGCGCGCGTCCGCGTCAGCTCCGGGGACGGCACGCCCCCGGTCGTCCTCGACCTCGCGACGGGCAAGCTCCTCCCCCATCACACGCGGAGCGCGAGCGCGCCGTGCCCGCGGCGGCCGTACCCCTTCGACGCCGCCGGGCTCGGGACGACGAGCTTCGGCGATCGAGGTCATCGCTTCCACTGGACGGCGACCTTTCGCGAGGAGGGTCAGGTCTCGACGGTCGGATGGAAGGAGTACGACGCGCCGCCCGATGGCGGCCCTCGGCGCCCCAGCGACGGGCTCTGGCTCCAGACCTGGACGGACGGCGAGCGCGTCCTCGACGTGAGGCTTCCGTTCGAGGCCGGCACCGAGGCAACGAAGGCCATCAAGCATGGTCACGCGAGCCGCGTGCTCTACTCCGCGGTCACGACGGCCGAGGGGGACCGGCACCTCCACGCGACGCGGAGCACGACGGGCGAGCGCGTGTGGTCGGCACCGCTCGGGCGAAGCCCCTCCGATGTCCACGTGCGAGGGGTCCTCCCGCGAAGAGACGTCGTCTACGTCCGCTCGCTCGAAGAGCTCGCGGTCGTCGATGCGCGGACGGGGGCGACGCGGACGCGGCTGCGGACGCTGACGCTCTCGGTCGAGGGCCCGCGGCGAGGCGTGCTTCCTGCACGACATCGCCTCGCCCCTGCCGATCGCGCGCCCCTCCATGACGGAACACCCGGACCCGACGACGAACGCCGCTCCTTACCGTGAACCGCCGCGCCGCGGGGGAGCGCCAACGGTGGTTCACTACCGCCCCGGACGGAGCCCGATGCTGGTGCTCCTCGCGCTCCTCTTCGCGGCCGGCGCGGTCTTCGCGCGGCGCGAGATGGTCGGCGGGCAGCACATCGTGTCCTGCACGACGGCCGCCCCGCCGGACGCGACGCGATGCATGGCGTTCGATCGGCGGACGGGGGACGTCCGGCGCGTCCGGTGCGAGGACGCGCAACAGACCCTCGACGACCTCCTCGACGTCGGACCGCTGTACGCGCCGCTCCTCACGGGCATCTCGACGGTCGAGAAGGTGCCTCCCACCGCGGTCCCCGCCGACAACGTCTTCATCGGGCGCGGGAGGTCGGCCGTCTTCCCGCCGCGTCCGTCGTCGAGCGCGACGGACGCGAGCCTCGCCGTGCGGTGGCAGGCCGTGCCGCGGCCGCTGGACGGGACCCTCGCGCCGCATGCGGCCAGATCGCTCCTCGCGATGTGCGCGGCCGCGCCCCTCGCGGAGCTCGAGTCGCGCTCGATCACGTTCCTGATCGTCCCGCGCGACTACCGTGGCTCTCTCGCAGTCGGTCTCCTCGGTCTCGTCGCCGTCCTCCTCCTCCTCGCGCGGCGCGCGCGTGTCGTCGTCGACGACGCCGCGGGTGAGGTGCGCATCACGGAGCGCTTCGGCCTCTTCACGAAGGCGCCCGTCGTGCTCCACACCGCCGACGTCGCCGCCGTCGGCGTCGAGCGGCGGCAGGTCGTCCTCACGCTGCGGAGCGGAGCGAAGCTCCCTCTGGTCTCGTCGGAGCCGCTCCTCCCCACCGGCGAGCACGAGCGCACCGCGCTCGCGCTCCGTCGTGCGCTCGGGCTTGCGTCATAGCGCGAGCAGACGTTCCTCCGCGAACACGCGATGGTGACTTTGTGCCTCTCAGGCGGTGGAAGTAGGATAAAACGCAATTCTCTTGCACATGAGCACGAAGGCCTCGCGCGACACGATCGCCACACCTAGGGTGGCGCGCAATGCAGTTGGTCAGAGCTCGAGTGTTCGCGATGTGCCTCCCGGCGCTCGCGGTGGCGTGTGGTGCAGCGGAGTCGGCGAACGAGGCAGAGCTCCTGCCCTCCGCCGACCTCCAGGGCGCGGAGGTCTCCGCGTCGACGGGCGGAGACGGCGTCCAGACCCAGAGCACCGACGCTCCGCGCGCCGAGGAAGCCGTCGCTCCCGTCGTCCTCGGCTGCCCGTCCGATCGCTGGTGCAGCTCCCTCTACCCGCCGGCGTGGACGCCGGACGCGCCCGCCGATGAGGAGGGTCGCTTCCTCCACGACTTCTCCTACGCGGGCTACCGGGCGGGGGAGGCTCCGCCCGACGCCCCCCCCGGCGCGATCCACGACGTGACGACGTTCGGCGCGGACGCCTCCGGGACGAGCGACGCGACGGTCGCGATCACGCGCGCGATCGCCGCCGCGGCCGCCGCGGGAGGCGGGGTCGTCTTCTTTCCCGCCGGGAGCTATCGGGTCGACGGCGTCCTCACGGTCGCCGCGAGCGGCGTCGTCCTCCGCGGAGCGGGCACCGATTCGGTGCTCCGCTTCACCAAGGGGAGCGGGATGGGCAACAAGGCCCACCTCACGTTCGCCGGGAGCGTCGCGCGTGACGCGGCGAGGCCGCTCGTCGCCGACGCCGCCGCTCGCGCGCGGGAGGTCTCGGTCGCGGACGCGTCGGGCCTCCAGGCCGGGGACGACGTCGCCGTCGGCTGGACGATCAGCGCTGCCTGGGTCGCCGATCACGGCATGACCGGGACCTGGACCGAGTTCGCGGGGCAGTACAAGCCGTTCTTCCGCAGCAAGGTCGTCTCCGTCGACACGACGGCGAGTCCGAACCGGGTCGTCCTCGACGTGCCGCTCCGCTACGCGGCGAAGCTCCGCGACGGTGCGGCGATCCAGAAGGAGACCGGCTACCTCCGCGAGGTCGGGCTCGAGCACCTCGCCGTCGCGAACGCGACGACGTGGGCGAACGCCTGGGCCGAGAACCACTCGAACGTCATCGCCATGCGCGGCGTCGCCGACGCGTGGATCGACGACGTGCACTCCACGGTCGCGCCGTCGGCGGGACGCATGAACGCCTCCGACACGCGGCCGTACCACCTCGCGAGCAGCGGCGTCATGATCGAGGACGCGAAGCGCGTGAGCGTGCTCCGCTCCAGCATGCAGAACCCGCAGAACCGCGGGAGCGGCGGCAACGGCTACCTCTTCGAGGTCTCCCGCACGAACGACGTCCTCTTCGCGGACGACGTCGCCGAGAACGGCCGCCACAACTTCATCCAGAACTGGGGCTTCGGCAACGTCGGGACGGTCTTCCTCCGCTGCACCTCTCGGGGTAGCGAGCTGCTCTCCCTCATCGGCGGGAAGCTCGTCCCGGAGGCCGGCGCGAGCGAGCACCACCACTCGCTCGCGATCGCCACCCTCGTCGACGACTCCTTGTTCGACGACGGCTTCAAGGTCGAGAACCGGGGCGCGTGGAGCTCCGGCGCGGGCCACACCGGCACCGAGAGCGTCGTGTGGAGGCCGCGCGGCACGGGCACGATCGTGTCGAAGCAGTTCGGCTGGGGCTATGTGATCGGAACGCAGGAGGGCGTCGAGGTCGACGCCGAGGTCGAGAGCCGCTACGGCGTCGGCACCGCGCCGCGCGACTTCGTCGAAGGTCGTGGGCTCGGCAAGGACCTCCACCCCGCGTCGCTCTACGAAGACCAGCGCGCGAGGCGGACGAAGGCTCAGCCGTAGCGGACGCGCACGCGCCGGATGACGTCGAGGAGCGCCTGCTCGGCGCCCTCCGTCGTCCGGTGACGGACGTAGGCCCAGCCCTCGCCCTCGTAGCCGTCCGCGCGAGGCTGGCCGACCTTCGGCGTCCTCATCTCGACGAGGCTGTCGCCGGCCGCCCGGACCGCGTCGTCGACCCCTTCGACCGCGACGATTCGACTCCCCGAGCCGGACCCGCGCAAGAACGCGGCGCCGGCCGCCCACTTCCGCGGCGGCGGCGCGAAGCGATCGAACGCGACGAGCTCGCACCACGCGGCGACGAAGTCGCGCTCGTGCGCGATGCTCATGAGCGGCATGATGCCGACGCCCGGCGGACGGACGCCGACCTCGTTGACGAGAGAGGTCCCGTCGTCCTCGAGGAACCACTCCATGTGCGTGAGGGCGGTGCCGGCGGCCGTCTTCGCGGCGTCGCCGAAGAGGGCCGAGAGGGCGGCGGCGTTGATCTCTGCGAAGCGCGCGTGAACCGTCTCCTCGCGCGGGAGGAGGACGCAGTACTGGATCCACGGCGTCTCGAGGACCTCGAGCGGGGAGGGGAGGTAGCGCGTGCCGGAGCGCCAGACGTGCTCGCCGCGGATCGTCACCGTCTCGCAGGTGTGCTCGCGCGCGCGCACGAACTCCTCCGCCTGGAGCGGCCTCTCTCGGGTCGGCACGACCCCTTGCTGCACGAGGGCGGCGAGGTCGGCCTGGGACGTGACGCGGTAGGTGGCGCGCGCGCCGACGCCGGCCTGCGGCTTGACGATGACCGGATAGCCGACCTCGTCGACGAAGGCGCGGAGATCCGACATCGTCGTGGCGAGCGCGCTCTTCGCGACCGGCACGCCTTCCGCGCGGAGCACCTGCTTCATCAGGTCCTTGTCACGGAAGCGGCGCGCGGTCGCGACGCGGAGCCCCTCGATGTCGAGCGCGTCCCTCACCTCTGCGAGCGGCATCTGCAGCTGCTCGAGCGCGCCGGCGAGGCGGTCGATCTTGCCGACTCCCTTCGTGAGGGCCGCGGCGGCGGCCGTGAGCTCGCTCGCGTCCATCGGATTTCTCACCTGGTAGTGCGCCGCGACACGCGCGCGGAGCGCCGCCGGGATCGCGCCCTCGGGGTCGGCGCTGACGACGCTGAGGGTGACGCCGTCGAGGGCCCCGAACGCGTGGACGTAGCGGTTCGTGTTCTCGAGGAAACGGGGCGCGACGAACACGACGTGAGGCATGGCGGCTCGCGTCATAGCCCGGGGTCGCTGCGACTTCGAGAGGCTCTCACGGGTGGGTGAAACTACCACCTGCCCGGGCTCCCAGCTGGGGCCGGTGGCGGACGACCGACCGGTACAAGTCATCGGGATCTCGAACGAACCGGTCGTGGCGTGTTCCATGCTGCAGAGGCGTCATGCGACGCGTTCATGGCTTCTTCCTGTCGATCTCGCTCGCCGCCGCCGCGGCGCTCGCCCAGGGCTGCGCCCCCGCCGAGGACGAGGACGGCGCGGACGACGGGGCCGCCGCGTACACGGCCGCCGACGCCGCGTGCGCCACGTCGTCGCCCGTCGGCGGCGAGTCGGCGACGGAGGCCCGCGCGCGCTGCCTCACGGAGCAGGCGAACAGGCTCCTCGATCAGCAGCTCGCGAAGAACGAGGATCCGCGCGACCGCGCCCTCGCCGCGTTCAAGGGCAAGCTCCGCGTCCCCGCCGAGACCGGGTGCTTCACCGAGGACATCGCGGGGAGCGCGCTCGGGATCTGGCAGAACGACATCGACTCGGAGCGCGACGTCGGGATGATCGCGGTGCAGCTCAAGGCCGCCGTCGAGTTTCTCAAGTATTTCTACCGCGACCTCGACGGCTATCCGAACCATCTCTTCCAGTCCGTCGAGATCTGCCCGAACGGCCAGCTCGGCGGTGATCTCGCGCTCACCGGTTCGCGCCTCCGCATCGGCGTCCGCACCGGCACGTTCGGTCGAATCGGGATCCACACGGCGACCCAGATCCGGGACAAGTGGGGCGCGGGCGAGCACCTCGCCGGCGGCCTCGAGGCGCTGAAGGGGATGCGCTGGACGCTCCTCGACCCGGTCGGAACGCCGCGGACGCTGCTACGCACGGCGCTCCGGCGGATCGTCTCGCGCTTGAGCGAGCGCCTCGGCGGCCTCCAGGGCAAGCCGTCCGCGACGGTCCGGAGCGAGCTCACGAAGATCGTGCAAGACGAGACGTCGGACGTCGTCGGCGACGAGCAGAAGAGCCTCCGTCAGCGCGCGCTCGAGAAGATCGCCTCGATGACGGCCTCCCAGCTCACGAGCCTCGTGAAAGCGTGGAACGCGGAGATCACGAAGGCGGACACCTCCGAGGGTGCGGAGGAAGGCTCCGTCTCGATGCGTGACGTGCTGCAGCGCCGCGACGTCAAGGTGAACGTCACGCAGCGTGGCCTCGTCAACGTCCAGAACTACAAGCAGATCACGGTCGACACGGAGTTCTTCCTGCCGCGCGCGTCCTTCTCGCGTTATGTCGAGGCGGTGGAGGCGAAGACGGACATCGCGGTCGAGCAGCACGGGCTCGTCAACATCCAGCTCAACGACGTCATCGACGTGAAGGTGCAGGTCCTCTACGGCAAGGCCGCCCAGACGGGCAGCCTCGACAAGGTGCTGCCTCTCTGATCGGAGCGATCGTCGGCGGCGGCTACAGGCTCGAGCGCCTCCTCGGCGCGGGGGGCATGGGGACCGTCTACGAGGCGACCCACCTCGAGCTCGGGCGGCGGGTCGCGGTCAAGGTCCTGAACGACGCGACGCCGCGTGCCGTCGCGCGTCTCCGCCAGGAGGCGTCGGCGGCCGCGCGTCTCGGCAGCCCGCACATCGCGCTCGTCCACGAGCTCGTCGCCCGCGACGACGAGCCGCCGGTGCTCGTCATGGAGCTCCTCGCGGGGGAGTCGCTCGCGGCCCGGCTCGAGCGCGAGACGCGTCTCGAGCTCGGGCGCGCGGCGAGGATCGCGTCGCAGGTGCTCGCCGCGCTCGACGTCGCGCACCGCGCCGGCATCGTCCACCGCGACGTGAAGCCTTCGAACGTCTGGCTCGTGGACGATGCGCGCGCCGACGGCGATGCGCACGTGAAGCTCCTCGACTTCGGCATCGCCACGCTCCCGGACGAGGAGGGGATCCACACGACGACGGGCGTCCTCCTCGGGACGCCGGGTTACCTCGCGCCGGAGCAGCTCCGTGGCCTCCCGGCAGACGCGCGCAGCGATCTGCACGCGGTCGGTCTCCTCCTCTACGTGATGGTGACCGGGAGCTTGCCGTGGGCGTCCGCCCCGCGATCGGTGCACCTGGAGACCCTCGAGCGCGTCCCCGCCCCGCTCCACGAGCTCGTGCCCGGCGTGCCGCCGTCGTTGTCGGTCGTCGTCGCGTGCGCCCTCGCGAAGGACCCCGCGAGCCGCTTCGCGACCGCCGCCGAGATGGCGGACGCCTTGGCGCGTGCCGTCGCCGTCGCGACTGCGGCGGCGCCGCCGCCGCGACGGAAGAGGGAGACGACGGCGATCGTGGCGGCGTCGGCGACGCTCGCAGCCGTCGTGGCCTTCGGCGTGACGGTCGCGAAGGTCGTCGCACCCGTCCCCGACGTCGCTCCGCCCCGCCCAGCGCCCCCGGCTCCGCCCTTCGTCGAGGAAGAGCCTCTCCCGGTCACCGCCCCCCCGCCACCTTCGGCGATCGCGAGCGCCACGCCCAAATCGTGTCACTGCGAGGGCCCGCACGGCGCCCTCCTCTGCGTCCGCGAGCAGCCGATTCGATGCGCATGCGTCGGAGCGCGAGGGGAGCTCTGTCCGACTCGGCCCGATGCTTCGGGTCGCTGTCCGGCCGGGCGTCTCGACATGGCCTTCGTCTTCCACGGGACGGAGGGCTGCAGCGGCTTCGGGCTCGGGGACGCGGGCGGCAAGGAGGAGGGGGCCCTCGAGTCGTGCAACTACTGCTACGCGACCGAGCAGCTGACGGGGCGCGCCGGAGACGCCTGCGAGGGCCGTGATCGCGCAGGCGGGCGGGTGCGTCGCGGCTTCCTCGTCTGCGCGAAGTGAGCGCGTCAGCGACGCTTGGGCCGCGCGATCCCGAGCTGCGTGATCTTGGTCTGGAGCGTTCGCACCGAGAAGCCCAGCGCGGCGGCGGCGTCCTTCTGGCTCCAGCCGGTTCGCGCGAGCACGGCCTCGATCTGCTCGCGCTCCCACGCCGCGCGTCGGACGCGGAGATCGTGCTCGTCGTCGGGCGCGGCCTTCGCGGTCGTTGCCGCCGGTGCGTCGAGGACGAGGTGCGCGAGGGAGACGACCTTGGAAGGTCCTGCGAGCACCCACGCGCGCTCCATCGCGGTCCGGAGCTCGCGCACGTTCCCGGGCCACGGGTAGGCCTCGAGCGCGGCCTCTGCCCTCGGGTCGAGCGACCAGGGCTCCTTGCCGGCGGCGCGGGCGAGGAAGGCGCGCGCGAGCGGGACGATCTCCGACGTCCGCTGGCGGAGCGGAGGGATGCTCATCGTGAAGCCGTTCAGGCGGAAGAAGAGGTCGGATCGGAAGCCCCCGTCGGCGATCATCCGCGCCAGGTCGCGATGGGTCGCGGCGACGAAGCGCACGTCGACCCTCCGCGGGGTGTTGCTCCCGAGCCTCGTCACCTCGCGCGTCTCGATCGCGCGGAGCACCTTGGCCTGCGTCTCGAGCGGCATCTCGCCGATCTCGTCGAGGAAGAGCGTCCCCCCGTCGGCGGCCTCGAAGAGGCCGGGCTTCGCCGAGGCCGCGCCGGTGAACGCGCCCTTCTCGTGGCCGAAGAGCTCGCTCTCGAGGAGAGATCCGGTGAGGCCCGCGCAGTTGACACGCACGAGCGGTCCCTGCGCGCGCGGCGATCGCGCGTGGATCGACTCTGCGAACACCTCCTTCCCCGTGCCCGTCTCGCCGAGGAGGAGGACCGAGAGCGGGCTCGGCGCGACGACGTCGAGCAGCGCGAAGAGCCCGGCCATCGTCGGGTCGAGCACGATCGCGGAGCCAGCGGGCACCGATCGCGGCCGCGCCACGACCGACGGTCGCGTCCGCTGGAGGAAGAGGGAGGCCGTCCCTATCACGACGACGACGCCCGGATCGACGGCAGCGCTCTCTCCGCGCGCGAGCGTGCGCCCCGCGACCTTCGTCGCGTTGCGACTGCCGAGGTCCTCGATTCGGACCGCGCCGTCGAGGACGAAGAAGGCGGCGTGCTCGCGCGACACGGACTCGTCCGCGACCACGACGTCGCACGCCGCGGAACGTCCCAGGACGAAGCGCGGCTTCGTCGGGACCCGGAGCGTCTGCACGCCGGTCTCGGAGCTCACGACGAGGACGGCGTCGCGGACGTCGAAGCGACCTCCGTGCACGTCTGCGGTCGGGCCCTGTTCTTGCGGGTGAGCCGGGTCGGACGGTCGCGTCAACGCGACGAGTATCGACGGAGGGCTCGCCGCGGGCAATGCTCGTCCGCACCGAAGAGCCGTGCGGAGCGCAGCTCGCCGCGGTGCGCTCGAGCACGCCTCCGCTACATCTCTGCGCGCGCCCGCCGTTCTCACGGGGCAGTGCTCCGCGATCTGCTCGACAGCGGGATCTCCGCGGGTGACGCTCGCCTCGCCGACCACGACGCGATGCGCCGGCGGCGGACCCTGAACGGCTGCCTCCTCGGCCTCACCATGGCCGCGCCGTTCGTCCCCATGTTCGGGCTGTTCGGCCAGCGCACCGCGGCCGTCGTGTGCGGCGTGATGGTGCTGGTCGCCGTCGGCGTGCTCGTCGGACTCCGCCGCGGGCTCTCCGTCGAGGCCGGAGCCGTGGTCCTGCTCGGCGTCGACATGGTGGCGTCGGTGCCCCTGCAGCTGTCCCTCGGAGGGGCGAGCGCACCGGGCGTCATCTGGGTGTTCGCGCCCGCCGTCCTCGGCGGTTTCGTCCTCCGCCGGCGGCTCGTCGTCGCGCTCGTCTTCGTCCTGGCTTCGGCGCAGCTCCTCGTCGTCGAAGCGCTCACCTACCGGGGGCTCGTCGAGGTCTCGCCGGTGAAGTCTGCCTTCGCTCGAATGGCGGAGCGGTGCGTGTGCAACGTGACGTTCGGCATGGTCCTCCTCGCCTCCGTGGTCGCCTTCGTGAGCGCCGAGCGGAAGGCTACGGCTGCGATGACGACCGCGCACTCCGCTCTCGTGAAGGCCCGCGAGCAGGCCGAGCAGGCGACGCGGGCGAAGGCCGAGTTCCTCGCGAACATGAGCCACGAGATCCGCACACCGATGAACGGTGTCCTCGGGATGACCGAGCTCGCCCTCGAGGGAGAGCTCGCCGCGGAGCAACGCGAGTATGTGCGGACTGCACATTCCTCGGCGCAGTCGCTCCTCACCGTCCTGAACGACATCCTCGACTTCTCCAAGATCGAGGCCCGGAAGCTCGAGCTCGAGCGCATCGAGTTCGAGCTCCCGGACATGATCGCCGGTGCGCTCCGCACGGTCGCCGGTCGCGCTCACGCGAAGGGGGTCGAGCTCGCCGCCGACCTCGGCAGCGACGTCCCCTCGAACGTCGTCTCCGACCCCGCTCGCCTCCGCCAGGTCCTCCTCAACCTCGTCGGAAACGCGATCAAGTTCACGAGCCGTGGCGAGGTCGTCGTCACCGCCTCCGTCGTGTCGCGGACGAAGGCGACCGCGACGCTGCAGATCTCCGTTCGCGACACGGGGATCGGCATCCCGGCATCCATCCGGACGCGCATCTTCGAGCCCTTCACGCAGGCGGACGGTTCGACGACGCGGTCGTACGGCGGCTCGGGGCTCGGCCTCGCCATCTCGGCGCAGCTCGTCGAGCTCCTCGGAGGACGGATCTGGGTCGAGAGCGAGCCCGGTCGCGGGAGCACGTTCCACCTGCGGGTCCCGGTGGGGCTCGGGCGGGCTGCATTCCGAGCCGTCACGGCGTCCGAGGTCCGCGGCCTGAACGTGCTCGTCGCGGACGACAACCCGACGTGTCTCCGAATCCTCGAGGCCACCGTCCGGGCGTGGGGCGCGGTTCCCGTCTCGGCGACGGGCGGCCGACGGGCGTGGGAGATCCTTCGATCGCGCGACGACATCGCCGTGGTCGTCACCGACGCACGCATGCCGGAGATGGGCGGTCTCGAGCTCGTCGAGGCGATGGCGCATGACGTCCGCCTCGCAGGCCTGCCGGTCGTCATCCTCAGCTCCGCCTCGGTCCCGGGCGAGGTCGCACGCTACGGTCAGCTCGGCGCTCGTCACGTCACGAAGCCCGTCGCGCCGGGCGAGCTGCTCCGTGCCGTGTGTCGCGCCCTCGAGCGCCTCACGGACACGGTGAGCGAGCCGTCACCGAGCGTCGTCCAGCGCGTCGCCGCGCGGGCCGAGAGCCGCACCGGAGCTCCCCTCCGCGTCCTCCTCGCCGAGGACAACGCCGTGAACCGCACGCTCGCGACCCGCTTGCTCGAGAAGGCGGGGCACGTCGTCGTCGCGGTGGAGGACGGTCACGGCGCGGTCGTCGCCGTCGCGAAGGGCGGCTTCGACGTCGTGCTCATGGACGTGCAGATGCCGAACGTGGACGGGTTCGAGGCGACCGCGCGGATCCGCGGCGCGGGGATCGACGTCCCGATCGTGGCGCTCACCGCGCACGCCATGACCGGCTACGCGGAGCGGTGCCTCGCAGCCGGAATGAACGCGTACGTGACGAAGCCGATCCGGAGCGGCGACCTGTTCGATGCGATCGCGAGGGTCACGGCTACCGGATGCGGAATTCGCGCGACCCGTTCCGTGTCCTGACATCGAACTCGGCAGCACCGACACCGCAGTGCCGCGTCCCGCCGGCCCCGCCCCCGTCGCGCTCGCGCTTCCGGCAGGGGATTTGCTTGTCCGCGCGTGAAACGGGGTCGGGGCCCGACGTCCGTCGCGTATCGCCACAGTTGGAGGTCTCTCGTGAAGAAGCCGAACAGCATCAAGCCCGCGGACGGGAAGCTCGCCGTCCTCCTCCCCGGACTGGGGGCGGTCGCGACCACGGCCATCGCCGGCACGATGCTCGCTCGCCGCGGCCTCGCGCCGCCTGTCGGGTCTCTGACCCAGATGGGGACCATCCGCCTTGGCCCTCGCAAGACGGCGCGCTCGCCGAAGATCTCCGAGGTCATCCCGCTCGCGACGATGAACGACGTCGTCTTCGGCGGTTGGGACATCTTTCCCGAGAACGGCTACGAGGCCGCCCTCGATGCCGACGTCCTCGAGCGCCGTCACCTCGACGCCGTGAAGGAGGAGCTCGAGGGTGTCCGTCCGATGAAGGCCGTCTTCGATCCGGCCTACGTCAAGCGCCTGAACGGCACGCACGTGAAGAACGGCAAGACGAAGGCAGACCTCGTCGAGCAGGTGCGCCAGGACATCCGCGAGTTCAAGAAGCAGAACGACGCCACCCGCGCCGTCGCCGTCTGGTGCGGCTCGACCGAGGTGTACCTCGAGCCGACCGCGGTGCACGAGTCGATCAAGTCCTTCGAGAAGGGCCTCTTCGACAACGATCCCCAGATCGCGAGCTCGCAGATCTACGCGTGGGCCTGCATGCTCGAGGACGTACCGTTCGCGAACGGCGCGCCCAACCTCACCGTCGACTTCCCCGCGGCGTGGGAGCTCGCGCGCGAGCGTCACGTGCCGATCGCAGGCAAGGACTTCAAGACGGGGCAGACGCTCATGAAGACCGTGCTCGCGCCCGGCCTCAAGGCGCGCATGCTCGGCGTGAAGGGCTGGTTCTCGACCAACATCCTCGGCAACCGGGACGGCGAGGTGCTCGACGACCCGGGGTCCTTCAAGTCGAAGGAAGTGTCGAAGCTCGGCTCGCTCGAGACGATCTTCCAGCCGCACCTCTACCCCGAGCTCTACGGAGACATCTTCCACAAGGTCCGCATCGAGTACTACCCGCCACGCGGCGACGCGAAGGAGGGCTGGGACAACATCGACATCTTCGGATGGCTCGGGTACCCGATGCAGATCAAGATCGATTTCCTCTGCCGGGACTCGATCCTCGCGGCGCCCATCGTCCTCGACCTCGCGCTGTTCATGGACTTCGCCCAGCGGGCGGGTCTCCGAGGGACGCAGGAGTGGCTCAGCTTCTACTTCAAGTCGCCGATGGCGGCGCCGGGGCTGACGCCGGAGCACGATCTCTTCATCCAGCAGAAGAAGCTGAAGAACACGATCCGTTACCTCGTCGGAGAGGAGCTCATCACCCACCTCGGCGCCGAGTACTACGACTGAACCCCCTGTAAGGTCGTTCCGCGGCGGGCGTTGTCCTGCCATGACAGGACCTTCCGCCTCGCGTGCCCGACTCGCCTTCGCCTTCGCCCTCGTCGCCACGGCGGTCCCCGTCGTCGCCTGCGGCGGCAGCGATCCTGCGCCGAACACGCCGAACAACGTGGGGCCGGGCCCGCAGCCGACCGGGACGTGGGGGTCGGGGCCGGCTCCGACGACCGGGCCCGCGGCCACGCTGCCGCCGTCGGGGCCGACGCCCCCGCCGACGACGGGGATCCCGCCGCTCGGACCTCCGCCGTCGTCCGGCGGTGGCACCGCGCAGGCGCTCGATCCCGCCGCCGCGCAGGTCGCGACCGCCGCCCTCGCCCTGGTCGCGAACACCGAAGCCCCCGGCATGACGAAGGACGGTGCGACGATCGCCGGCATGTTCCAGGAGGGGCAGTCGCTCGAGGCGCCGTTCACCTTCCAGCCGGGCAAGTGCTACACGCTCGTCGGCGCCGGAGCGGGGCCGCAGGCGGTCGAGCTGGAGATGATGTACACGACGCCCCTCCCGGGCTTCGCGCCCAGCATCGGCACGAGCGGCGGCGCAGGTCCGCAGGCTTCGATCGGCGGCAAGGGCAACTGCATGAAGCCCGTGAGCCCGTTCCCCGCGCAGGCGAAGTTCGTGCTCCGCGCGAAGAAGGGCGCCGGCCTCGCCGCCGCGCAGCTCTACGTCAAATGATCGCCGTACCGTCGTCGTCGGTCACGCGCGCGCCCTGCGGACATCCGGGGGACCGCTCGCGCGACCGCCTTTCGTCGAGCGCTTGCTCGAGGGCCGCTTCGCGGCCGTCTTCGTCGTCCGTTTCGCCGAAGACGCGCGCTTCTTCGCGCGCGTAGGCATCGCGCTCGTCGTCGACCGTTTGGCATCGGCGCCGCGGCGGGGGCTCGCAGTCTTCTTCTTCGTCCGCGTGCTCGTCGCGGCGCTGCGCGTCTTCGCGCTCGTGCGCGCTTCCGCCCTCGCGCCATTTCGCCCCGCCTCTGCGCGCCCGCCCCGCGCGCTCCCGCCCCGCCCGCCCGTCTTCGCGGCGGGCGCATCCGCCGACACGAGCTTCGAGAACCGGCTCGTCTTCCCGCCGCTCACCTCGTCTTGGTAGAGGAACGCGAGCTTCGAGGCGTCGAACGTCTCGAACCACTCGCCCCACGAGATCTTCTCGAGGCTCGCTTGGCCCGAGTAGCCGGGGTAGTCGATGCGTAGGAGCCCGGCGTCGCCTCCCCGGCGCGCCGTGCGCTTCACGCGTGCCGGGTATCCGCCTCGCTCCTCGACCCAGGCCTTGATCTCGTCGTGATTGGTCGTCACCAGCGCTTTCGACATGTCGTCCTCCGATCCAGGCGGCGGACGAGCAAGCGTCGTGCCCCTGGGGCGAAGGACCATCTCGACGTGGGCGTGCAGCGCCGAGTATGTTGGGCGGCCGAGGCCCGCGCCCCAGATGCTTCCGTTCTACCCCGTGCACATGGACGTGGCGCAGCAGGCGTGGGTCGCCGCGCGCGTCGAGGAGCGCGCGCGCACCGGTAACGACGTCACCGCGCTCGAGACCGAGCTCCGGCCGCTCGCGCGCTACGATCGGATCTGGAACGGCGGACAGACGCACTTCGTCGCGCTCTACCAGCCTCGCTTCGTCTACACGCGCACGTCCGGCCAGCCGACGATCGACGAGCGGCTCGTCAATCCCGCCGCGCTCAACACCACCGACCCGAACCTGACGCCGCTCTCGGCGCTCCACAACGGCGGCATCGGCATCGAGGCGATCCGCCGCCGCTGGCGCCTGTCGGCCTACCAGTTCGCGGCGTACGGTCCCATCACGACGACGTCGCTCCTCGTGCAGGACCCGTGGACCGGCGAGGGGTACCCCGCCGAGCCGAACCCGATCATCCCGTCGACGATCGCGGCGCGCTTCACGCTGCTCTTCGCGCAGACGCAGGTCTTCGTGCCGATCCGGCTGAGTCGCCGCGTCGCGCTCATCCCGGGCTTCGTCTACAACGCGTTCGGCGGCGCCAACAGCGACGCGCGCGCGATCATGGCGCTCACGATCGGCCCGGGCGGAAGCCTCGCGCTCGAGGTCGCCGCCACGCGAAACGATCGGTTCGTCACGACCGTCGGCGGCGGGCAGGTGCAGACGCTCTTCCAGGGCGATCGCACGGGGCCCGACATCTACCGCGCCGAGGCTCGCCAGTCGTGGCGGCACTGGTACTCGCCCAAGGTGTCCACGGAGCTCGAGCTGGGCGCCACGGTCGGCGGCGACAACATCAACGGGTTCAGCCTCTTCTCCTTCGTCGAGGCAGGGCTCCTCTACGACGACTTCGGCCTCCCCAAGCTCGCGCCCGGCGCGGCCGCCCAGGGCGCTCCGCCTGGTCGCGGCGCGCGCCTCCAGATCGGCACCTTCGCGCGCGTGCAGCCCTGGCTCGACCTCTTCTCCGGCGAGCTGATCCAGCGCGGCGTCCTCGCGGGCGCCGCGAACTACGGGATCGACCGGACGACGTTCCGCGTGCAGCTGCAGGGCGCGCAGTCGCTCTCGACGCCGCGCTCCGTCGCGAAGTACTCGCTCCTCCAGGTCGAGACGAGCCTCCGCTACCGCTTCTCGCGCGACTGGTCAGGCGACCTCGGCGTCCGCTTCGGCTCCCAGGACTTCGAGAACGCCATTCGTTTCAACCAGACCACCCAAGGCCAGGTCTTCGCGGGCATCGCGTGGGCCCCGCTGCCAGGGAGGTTCTGACATCCCCCTCACTTGAGGCGGGTGGCCCAGAGCTCTGCGAGGGTGCGGCAGGCGTCGACGGTCGTGAACACCCCGACCACGTGATTGTTCTGCATCACGATCGCCGCTCCGTACTTGTGCTCGGCCATCTCGGCGCAGACGACGTCGATCGTCGTGTCCGGCGACGTCGTGTACGGGGACTGGCTCATGGCGTCCTCGACCGTCACCTTGGTCGGGTCGACGTCCTTGAGGGACTCGATGAGCGCAACGTCGCGCTCGCTGACGAGTCCGACGATCCGGCCGCCGTGGAGGACGGGGAGATGACGGATGCGGTGCTCCCGCATGACGTCGCGGGCGTGCGCGATCGTCTGTTCGACCCCGATCGTGATGGGCGAGGTCGTCATGTACTTCTGCACGGGCGGGATCGGCTTGCTCATGGCCTGGCCCCGAGCAACGACGGTGCCATGCAGGATCCGGCGGAGTTTGCGGGGGTTCCGGCGGCGAGCGTGCGCACGGCTTGCGCGGACGCGAAGAGGCCGCGTCGACTCAGGGAGAGGTCACGAGGACGTCGTCGAGGCGCGCTTCGATCGTGCCGGTGGCGAACGCGGCGAAGGTGAGCCCGAGCTCGACGTACCCGCTGCCAGGGGTCCAGTCGGAGGCGAGCGCGACGTTCTCGGCTTCCTTGCCGTCGATCGTCAGGACGCTCCGCTTCCCGGGGATGTCGATGAGGATCCCGACGCGCGTCCACGTCGGCGCGAGCGCGCTGGCGAAGGCCGGTCGGTTTGTCACGTGGGAGGGACCGCCGTCGTTCTCGACGACCTCCTGCGTATGGAAGGCGTCGGCCTCCGCGACGAGCTGGATACGCCGGGCGCCGAGGCGGATGCGCGCGAGCGACGCTACGTCCTCACCCGTCACGGACAGGCGGAGCGACCAGGCGACCGACAGCGTCGAGAACGTGCCGGCCAGGGGCTTCACCAGGCCCGCCGTGCTCGGGGTCGGGGAAGGGCCGATGTTCGTGAGGAGGGCGCTCGGAGCGGAGCGTGCGTCGTCCTGGACGAGGGACACGGAGCCCGTGTTCTCCATGAACCACCCGCTCGTGCTGAGCGCGCCGCGATCGAAGTCGTTGCAGTAGACGGCCTGCGGATGGTCGTCGCAGAACAGCGTCGCGGGGCGAGCGTCCGGGCCGCGCGCGCTCGCGTCGGAGCCGCCGTCCCCCAGAACCGGGCCGATCGCCGCGTCCGCGGATGCGGCGTCCCCGCCGCTCAGGCCGTCGAAACCCGCGAGCGAGCACGCCTCGGCCGCGGAGAGCCCCACGGCGAGGACCAGGACATGCCTCGACGACCCCACCCTCCAAGTCTTGCCGCGCACGCGCGGCGTCGCAAGGTCCTTCGGGGGGGCGCGGGATCCTGTCGGGCGGACGCTCAGCCCGCCTGGGCGTTCTTCTTTCGATCGCGGATCGCGCGGACGGCGAACCGTACCTCGCTCGGGCGAACGACGCCGAGGACGAGGGCGAGCGCGCCGTAGAGCGCGGCGTCGACGAGGAGGCGGAAGTACCCGAGGGGCGCCATCGCGACGTGGCCACCGACGACGATCGCGCAGATCAGGAGCGAGAGGCCCGTCGAGCGGAGGACGCGGCGGTCGACCGCTCGCCTCCCGATGAGCGCGTACTGCACGAGCGCGTTCACGAGCTCGCGGAGGCTCATGGCGATCGCGCATCCCATCGCGGCGCCGCCTGGGCCGAGCGGTGCCGTCATCGGGACGACGAGGTAGACGAGGGCGGGGAGCAGCGCGAGCCCGAAGATCGACGCGATCGACACCGTCCATGACCGGTCCAGGATCATGAGCGAGACCCAGAGGAGGACGTTCGCGTACGAGAGGACGAACGTCGGCGCGAGCCAGCGCACCGTCTCGGCCGCGGGAGCGAACTTCGACCCGACGAGGATCCGGACCGCGAGCTCCGCGCCGAGCGCCAGCATCAGCGTGAGGGGGATCGTCACGACGTTCACCGCCTCGATCCCGCGGCGGAGGATGCCGAAGAACTCCTCCTCGCTGCGGGCCTTCGCGCGGCTCATCATCGGGATGAGGACGCCGCTCAAGATCGGCGAGAGGAGCGCGGAGAGCTTCGCGATCTTCTGGCCCGCGCCGTAAAAGCCCAGATCGGCGGCCTCTGGCGGGACGAGCCCCTTCAGGACGAGCACGTCCGCCTGCGCGCCGAGCCCGACCGCGACGTTCGCCACGTAGAAGGGAAAGGAGAGGACGAGCACCTCCCGGATCACCTTCGCGTCGAAGCGAACGTGGAGATCGACCGCCGACCGCACAGCGGGGTAGAGGACCGCCAGCTTCAGCGCCTCGGCGGCGAGGTACGGCAGCGGGAGCGACCAGAACGGAGCCCCGAGCAGCGCGAGCGCGAGCGTGCCGCCACCCCAGAGGACCTTGCTGATGACGTTCGCGACCGCGAGGCCGCCGACCTGCGACGCGGCCTGCAGCATCTGCTGGAACGTCTGGTTCATCGCCGTCAGGACGTAGCCTGCCGCGAACAAGGTCCCGGCGATGCGCACTTGCTCGACCTGCTTCGGCAGCCAGAGCACGAACATGTAGAGGGCGAGAGGGAGGAGCACGACCGCGCGGGCGACGAGGAGGCCCCCGAAGAGGTCGCTCGCGTGCTTCGGGCGGACGGCGATCTCCCGCGAGATGTAGGTATCGACGCCCAGCGTGAGGAAGAGCGTCAGGGCGATCGCGAACTGCTCGCCGACGAGGTAGCTGCCGAAGGACGACGCCCCGAGATAGTTCGGGAGGACCTTCAGCGTGACGAGCGCCACGCCCCACGTCAGGACGAGGGACGAGGCGAGCTTCAGGGCGTTTCGCGCCGCGGTCGCGCCCTCGTGGGCCACGTGGGCAGGGCTGCTCGGAGGGGAGGAGGACACCGAGGTCTTCGAGGCCGGCTCGTGGTGGCGCCGGAGGCTGCGACCACGCTAGCCGGTCCGCCTCGGGTCTGTCACTCGAATGGGGCTCGCGATGGGGGGCGGTCGCGCGTACGATGGCTCCCGTGCGGCTCCAGCCCGGCTCCCAGCTCGGAGCGTACGTGCTCGAATCGATGCTCGGTTCCGGCGCGTTCGGCGTGGTCTGGCTCGCGCGCCGCACGGCGGACGACGTGCGCGTGGCGATCAAGGTCCTCCACCCCGAGGCCGCGGTCTCCCGCGAGAGCGTCGAGAGGTTTCGCAGGGAGGCCTGGGCGCTCTCGCGGCTCCAGAGCCCTCACATCGCCCGGATGTACGAGTTCCTCACGGGGCCTCCGTTCGGGATGGCCCTGGTCATGGAGTACATCGAGGGGGAGCTCCTCTCGGACGTGTTCAAGCGCGCCCGCTTCTCCGTCGAGGACGCCGTCGGTCTCGGCGTGGGGATCCTGAGCGGTGTGGCGGAAATGCAGTCGATTGGCATCATCCACCGCGATCTCAAGCCCGAGAACGTGATCCTGCGTCCCAACGAGAACGGCTGGTTCGCGGTGATCTTCGACTTCAACCTCAGTCGCGTGAAGGACCCGAAGGGGAAGATGAGCAGCCTGACGTCGATGCACGCGGCCATCGGGACGGTGCCGTACATGGCGCCGGAACAGCTCTTGGACGCGCGCCGCGTGAACGAGTCGTCCGACGTCTACTCCTGCGGCACGATCCTCTACCGCGCGGCCTCCGGCGCGCTCCCCTTCGACACCCGGGAGTCGCTGCGGGAGAAGCTCCAGCAGGAGGCCCGGCCGTTGCAAACGGGGCGAGGTGATGACATCGCCCGAGGCTTCGAAGAGATCGTCATGAAGTCCCTTCGCCGTAGACCCGCCGAACGCTACGCCAACGCGCAGCAGATGCTCGACGACCTGACGAACCTCGTCGGAGGCGCGTGACCATGGCCGCCGACGGAGCGGGCGCCGAGGTGAAGACGGGCCCCGGCGTCGCCGCGTCGCCCCTGAGCAGCGCCAAGGCCAGGCTCGCCGTCGGCCTCTCGGCGCTCGCGTTCTATCTCGTGTTCGTGATGCGAACCAGCTTCGACATCGCGGGCACGCGGTACTTCGTCCTCTTCGAGGACGCGATGATCTCGATGCGCTACGCGCGTCACGTCGCGGACGGCCACGGCTTCGTCTGGAACATCGGGGAGAAGCCGATCGAGGGCTTCACGAACCTCCTCTGGGTGCTCTGGATGAGCGTCGCCCACGCGATGGGCCTCAGCGAGTCGAAGATCTCCCTCTTCATCATGCTCTCGGGCGTCGCGATCCTCCTCGCGACGGGCCTCGTCGTGAGCAAGATCGCGCGGAAGATCACGGACGCCCCGTGGGTCCCCGTCGCCGTCCTCGCCGCGACCCTGTTCGACTACCCGCTCGTCTTCTGGACGCTCCGCGGGATGGAGGTCGGTGCCCTCACGCTCGCCGTCTACACCCTCCTCTGGCTCGCGCTCGAGAACGAGGACTCCTTCAGCCTGAAGCGGACGATCACGATGGGCGTCGTCACCGCCGTCGCGCTCCTCATCCGGAGCGACTCCGTCGTCCCCGTGGGGCTCATCTCGCTCTACGGCTTCCTCTTCTGCGCGAACCGCTGGCTCTTCGCCGGCATCATCGGCGCGTTCGCCGGCGGCGCGGTCGGCGGCCAGTACGTCTTCCGGAAGGCCGTCTTCGGCGAGTCGCTCCCGAACACCTACTTCCTGAAGCTCTACAAGATCAGCGCGGGCGACCGCATCAAGCGCGGCGCGTTCGTCGCCCTCGAGGTCCTCGCCCTCCACCTCGCCGTGCCCATCGCGATCGTCCTCGCGAGCATCCAGCGTGTCACCGGCATCGACCCGAAGACCTTCTGGAAGGACAAGGCGACGCGCCGCATGCTCCTCCTCGCGGCGATCTTCTCCGCCCAGATCGCGTACGCCACGTACGTCGGCGGTGACGCGTGGGAGTGGATGCTCTACGCGAATCGCTACATGTGCGCGGGTATGCCGGCGCTCATCGTCCTCGTCGCCGTCGTCCTCGATCGGGTGATCGCGCGCGAGGGCGCGGACGCCGAGGCCCTCCGCGAGACGTTCGGGCGCCGCCTCGGCGTCGCCCTCGGAGGCGCAGGGCTCCTCCTCGTCCTCCTCAACGTGTACGCGAAGCTCCGGCCCGAGCAGGGCATCGCCGCGACGATCGTCTTCAGCAAGACGCCGTTCGCCGGAGGCGTCGCGTTCATGGGGCTCGGCGGTCTCCTCTACTTCCTCCGCGATCTCCGCGAAGGGACGACGGAGGCGCTCGTCGCCTTCCGGCGCCGCTTCTCGTCGCGTCGCACCGTGGGCGCCGCCGCGCTGGTCCTCATGGCGATCGTCTGGCTGCCCAGCCATCTCCTCCCCCTCGGGCGCTGGGCAGCGCAGAACGCCGCCCAGTACAAGGACGAGGCGAATTACACGCGCCTCGGGATCCTCATCCGGTCCACGACGCCGGACAGCTTCCGGATCGCGGTCGCCGCCGCCGGCGCGACGCCCTACTTCGCGCAGCGCCCGACCGAGGACCTCCTCGGCAAGAACGACGCGTGGGTCTCGCACCTCGCGCCGAAGGGCGTCTTCTCGCCGGGGCACGACAAGTGGGACTACGAGTACAGCCTCGGCAAGCGCGACGCGAAGCTCATCGTCGAGCCCGTCGACGTCAACCCCGCCGACGAAGCGTACATGGCGAGCCTCGGCTTCGAGGAGCTGCCGAACCACATGCGCCTCCGCGAAGGCGCGCCCGTCGTCGAGAAGGAGATCCTGGGACGCGAGATGACGGACGGCAGCGCGCTCGCCGCCGCGCTCACGGAGCTCGGCGTCGCGCTCCCGCGCGGCCTCGGCGGGGCCGACCTCGCGATGCTCCTCGTCTTCGGGCTCGTCATCGCGGCGGCCGCGCGGGGTGTCGCGCGGGACATCGAGCCGTGGGCCGCGCTCGAGGAGGCGGCGCCGCCGGAGGTGTCCGTCGACGATCCGGGCGTGAAGAAGGCGCTCGCCGGTGCCGAGGCGCGCACGATCCCGACGCTCGACGGCATGCGCGGGATCGCCGTCATCGCGGTCCTCGCCTTCCACTTCGCGTGGACGTTCCCCGGCGACGATCGGACGCAGGCCGTGACGGGCATGGATCGCCTGGCCGTGCACCTGCACGACTTCCTCTGGTCGGGGTGGACGGGCGTCGACCTCTTCTTCGTGCTCTCGGGCTACCTCATCACGCGCGGCCTCGTCGCGCCGTCGAAGAAGCCGCTCGGCGGCCGCATGAAGGCGTTCTGGATGCGCCGCGTGCTGCGCATCTTCCCGCTCTACTACGCCGTGGTGATCGTCGGGAGCATCGTCGGGCTCGCGATCGGCCTCGGCTGGGTGCCCGGTCCCTCGTACTGGCTCTACATGCAGAACTACTCGCTCGCCTTCGACGACGAGGTGCTGCGCTGGACCGCGCACTTCTGGTCGCTCGCCATCGAGGAGCAGTTCTACTTCATCTGGCCGATCGTCGCGCTCGTCGTCGCGCGGCGGAGGCTCATCTCGATCATCCCGCTCCTCACGCTCGGCGTCGTGGGTCTCCGCGGGATCCTCACGTTCAAGGGCGCGGAGCTGCCCGTCTTCTCGGGCTTCCTGCACTCCGAGCACGAGGTCGCGAAGTTCGTCTACCGCGCGACGTTCACGCGCGCAGACGGCCTCCTCCTCGGCGCCTTCGTCGCCGTCACGCAGCGCGAGGCGACGCACCCCGTGTCGGTCGCGTGGCGCCGCCTCCGCTTCCCGATCCTGGTCGGGACGTCCGCGGCGCTCGTCGGGCTCTACGCGCTCGTCGGCGGCCTCAACGACTACGATCGTCGCATCATCGCCATCGGCTACGTCATCCTCGCGCTCTTCTTCGCGAGCGCGGTGTCGATGTGCGCCGATCACGTCGTCCGCCAGAAGGTGGTCGATGCGCTCTCGTGGCGACCGCTCGTCGCCTGCGGGAAGGTCAGCTACGGCATGTACATCTTCCACTGGCCGCTCGTCGTCTGGCTCGTCCCGCGCGTCGCGCAGATGAACAAGGAGATGGGGACGGCCTCGCAGATCGGCCTCGGGCTCGCCGTGGTCGTGCTCGGGACCGCGCTCATGTACGTGGCGGCGGCGATCAGCTTCCGCTTCTTCGAGACGCCGTTCCTCAAGCTGAAGGGCAAGTTCCACGACTGACGTCCCGGCGCCGCACGCTCTCCCCCCGCGCTTTCGCGTCCTCGGAGAGCTCGGGCGAGGCGCGATGGGCGTCGTCCTCGACGTCGAGGACACGACGCTCGGCCGCCCCGTCGCGGTGAAGGTGCTCGCCCCGGAAGCCTCCGGGAGCATCGACCGCGAGCGCCTGCTGCGCGAGGCGCGCGCAGCTGCCGGTCTCCGCAGTCCGCACTCGGTTCGAGTCTACGAGGCGGATGTCGGCGCCGACGGAAGCGTCTACGTCGTGATGGAACGGCTCGAGGGCGAGACGCTCGCCGCGCGTCTCGAGCGACGCGGGACCCTCGCCGTGACGGAGACCCTCGTGATCGCCACGGCGCTGCTCGACACCCTCGGCGAGGCCCACGGGCGAGGCCTCGTCCACCGCGACGTGAAGCCGGGCAACGTCTTCCTCGCGAAGACGCCGGCGGGGGAGGTGCCGAAGCTCCTCGACTTCGGGCTCGTCCGCGCGGCAGACACGCCCTCGCTCACTGCGACGGGGGAAGGGCTCGGAACGCCCGCGTACATGGCGCCGGAGCAGATCCGGGCGGCGCGAGACGTCGACGCGCGCGCGGACGTGTGGTCCGTCGGCGTGACGCTCTACGAGGCCCTCACGGGAGAGCTGCCGTTCGACGCGGGCACGCTGCCCGGGATCTTGACGAAGATCCTCACCCAGGAACCGGCGCCTATCGCAGCGCTCCGGCCGGACGTCCCTGCCGGGGTGGCGGACGCGATCATGCGTTGCCTCGCGAAGGATCCTGCCGCGCGACCCGCGGATGCGCGCGCGCTCGCCGAGACCCTGAGCGCGACGCTCCCAGCGAAGTCACGGACGCGCCTGGCTTCTGCCGCGAGGGAGCCGCCGAAGTGGCGTCCCTTCGCCCTCGGCCTCTGCGCGACGCTCGTGGCTTTCGGAACGATCGGAGGACTGCTCGTCGCCGAGCTCGTCGATTCGGCCGCTCCAGCCCGTCGTCGGCCTGCCAATCTCATCGTGACGGAGTCACTCGAGCTAGCCGGCTCGTCCGCCTCGAAGGCCGAGGCCACGCCGCTCTCCGGCCGCGGCGACGCCATCACCGCGCGGCGCATCCGCCTCGCGGGCGCCAACGGGTCGCACGCCTGCCTCTGCGTCCAGTCGCGAGGCTCGGTGCGAATTCGGCTCTGTCCGATGAGGTCCGCGCCGAGCTGCGGTTGCGCAACCAGCCGTCAGTGGCTTTGCGCTCGACCCGGCGAGCCATGCGACGGCACGCCGGCCGAAGGGGGGGCCGCGCACGTGGGACGCCCCTGCGGAGGGTACGCTGGGCAGCAGTGGTCGGAGGGCACCTTTCACTGCGACTACTGCACCGGCGATGCCATGACGGTCTTCGTCGGCGCCGAAGACGGCGCTGCGTGCAAGGGGATCGACAACAACAACCGCCTGCTGGAGGGCAGATGGATCTGCACGAAGTAGTTGGACCGCTGGCCACCGATCAAGGCGCCGAGGACGCCTTCAGATCCTGCCACTGCATCTTCACCTGATCGGGCGTGATGCTGTGGCCGCCGGCGTGCTCGTGGAGCGTGAACACGTGGCCGGCGGCCGTGAAGTCCGTCCTGTCCTGGTAGGTGACGGCGATCGGGTTCTGATCCAGCTTGCCGTGCACGTGGGAGACCGGGATCTTCCACGCCGCGTCGCTCGGCGCGTAGCCGTTCTGACGCGAGAAGGACGTGTTGGCGGCGCCCATCGCGAGGCCGGAGAAGCGCTCGGCCGCGCCGATCCCGAGGAGGTAGCCGTAGAACGTGCCCGCCGAGAAGCCCCAGAGCACGTGCTTCTTGGTGAAGACGTTGTAGCAGCCGTCGACGGCGGTCATGACGTCGAGGACCTTCTCGAGGTCGGCGACGGCCCAGTTGCCGACGTTCGGGTTGCCGGTCGTCGACGGGCGCGAGCCGCGGGGCGCGACGAGGACGAGCTGCTCGGCGTCGGCGATCGGCTTCCAGAGCGCGTTCAGCTCGGGGACGCCGTCGGAGTCCTGCGCATGCATGAGGACGACGACGGTGTGGCCGACGTTCTTGTCGTAGGAGGCGGGCGCGTAGACCGAGAGCCGGAGGCCGTTCGCGTGCGCGAGCCCCGACGTGAGGCCGGTCTTGTGGGCCTGCCCCGCGATCCCGCACGTCCCGTTCGGACCGGTGGACGGACCGGGACCTCCGCTCGAGGAGCTCGCGCTCGACGTGCTCGCTCCGCTGCTGCTCGAGGACGACGTGGTGCCGCCGTCCTCCGCGGGGACGTCACCGCTCGAGCCGTCTCCGCTGCTCGAGGCGGTGCCGCCGCCGGACGAGAGCGACGTGGCGTCGGCGCCGCTGCACGCGCCGGCGACGAGCGTGAGCACGAGAGAGACTCCGAGCCGCAGTCCGTCGCGCATCAGGCCACTCCCACGACCGAAGCCTACCATCGGATCATGCGTCGCGCCCGCGACGCCGTGACCGCGGTATGCTCGCGGATCCATGAGCGTGCTCCTGCTCGGCGCGGACTACTACGGGACCCTGGCGGCTGCGCGATGCCTCGGGCGTCGCGGGGTGCCGCTCACGATGGCCGACGACAACCCGCGCGCGCGCGGCCTCTTCTCGAAGTACGTGACCGAGAAGCTGGTCCACCCCCCCGTCACAGAGCCTGCCGTGCTCCTCGAGTGGCTGCTCGGCTGGGGCCGCGATCATCCCGGCACCCTCCTCTATCCCCCGAACGATCACCTCGCCTGGCTCTTCGCCGCCGAGCGGGAGCGCCTCGGGAAGGTCTTCACGATGTACTCGCCGCCCGAGGAGACGATCATCTCGCTCCTCGACAAGAAGCGGATGCACGAGGCCTGCGCCGCCGTCGGGATCGAGGTGCCGGAGACGCATGCGCTCGGCGAAGCCGGGGCCGACGACCCGATCGTCGACCGGCTGCGCTTCCCCGTCCTCCTCAAGCCCCGCACACAGGTGTTCCTCGAGGGCGGCATCAAGGGCTTCATCGCGAAGGATCGCGCGGAGCTCGCCTCCGAGCTCGTGCGCTACCGTGAGCTCGTCCGGTACAACCGCGTGCTCACGGATCGCCACCCCGACATCGAAGAGCCGATGGTGCAGGAGTACCTCACCGCGGCGGAGACGAACATCTACAGCGTCTCGGGCTTCGTCACGAAGGAGGGGGACTTCGTCGCCCGTTCGGCGATGAAGGTCCTCCAGCGCCCGCGGAAGGTCGGGATCGGCCTCTGCTTCGAGGGCCGTCCGATCGAGGAGCCCGTCGCGGCGAGCCTCCGCGCCCTCTGCAAGAAGGTCGGCTACTTCGGCGCCTTCGAGTCGGAGTTCATCGTGGACGGCGACCGCCGTCTCCTCATCGACTTCAACCCGCGCTTCTATTCGCAGATGGGTTTCGACATCGCGCGCGGTCTCCACCTCCCGCTCCTGGTCTGGCATGCGGCGAAGGGCGACACGGAGGCCCTTCGCGCCGAGCTCGATCGCGCCCGAGCGTGGACGCCCACGGGGCACGAGGTCTACTGCCACAAGACCATGCTCGACCTGGTCCTCACGTTGCAGGGGCTCTCCGGGCAGATGCCGCGCGACGAGATCCGGAGGTGGCGTGCCTGGTACGCCGAGCATCGGTCCGGGGTGACGGACGCGGTCCGTGACGCCGACGACCGCATGCCGTCGGTCATCGACACCGCCCAGTGGGTGCAGCACTTCGCGAAGCACCCGCGCAGCTTCGTCCGCAGCTTCGTGCTCAATCGCTAGAGGGGAGAGCTCACGATGACGACGACCTCCTTCGAAGACAGGTTCGGGCCCGGTCTCTGGGTCAGCGTGGTGATCGCCACGTACAACCGGCAGGATCTGCTCCGACGCCTCCTCGGCCAGCTCGACGATCAGACGATCGACGCGCGTCGCTACGAGGTGATCGCCGTCGACGACGGGTCCAAGGACGACACCCGCGCGATGCTCGCCGACGTGCGCACGGCCTACGCGCACCACATCGAGCGGCAGGAGAACGCGGGACCGGCCGTCGCGCGCCAGCGCGGGGTCGAGAGAGCGCGCGGGAAGGTCGTCGTCTTCCTCGACGACGACATGCAGGTGAGGCCCACGTTCCTCGAGCGCCATCTCGAGGCGCACGTCCATCCCGACACCGTCGTGCTCGGTCGCCTCCGGCCCGACGCGAAGATCGCCGAGATGCCCCTCTTCGAGCGGTTCTACGCGCGCGTCCTCGCGCGGCAGGGCGACGGGTTCGCGTCGGGGGAGGAGGCCGTGCGCGGTCACAACCTCTACACGGGGAACGTGTCGCTCCCGCGCGATCTGTTCCTGCGCGTCGGCGGCTTCGATCCTGCGTTCCGCGCGCTCGAGGACGAGGAGCTCGGGATCCGGCTCGAGAAGGCGGGGGCGCGCTTCGCCTTCGCGAACGACGCGGAGAGCGTCCACGGCTCCGACTGGACGTCGATGAAGAAGTGGATGGACCGCTGCTACCGCGACGGCGTGTACCAGACCAAGGTGTCGCGCAAGCATCCCGACGCGCCGGAGTCGAGCCCGTGGCGGCACCTGCCGAACCTGAACCCGGTCTCGCGACCCTTCATGGCGCTCGCGCTCGCGTCGCCCGGGACGGCGAAGGTGATCGCCGGGACGGCGATCCGGACGGCGGCGGCGCTCGATCGGGTGGGGCTCGAGCCCGCTGCGATCGCCGGAGCGACGTTCGTGTACGGCCTCCAGTACTACCGCGGCGTGCGGTCGGAGACGGGCGGACTCGACGACGTCCGCCGCGAGTACCGCGAGTTCAAGCGGGGGCTCGGGATGATGGCTCGGGAGGGCGCCGGCGGTGACGCGGCGACCTTGCGCGCGATGCTCGACGCGATCCGCGAGGACCATCGGATGATGGAGTTCTACGCGGAGAAGTACGACCGGAGGGAGTCCCTCAGGGACGACCGGAGGGAGTCCCTCAGGGACGACCGGAGGGAGTCCCTCAGGGACGACCGGAGGGAGTCCCTCAGGGGCGATGATCGGCCGTACGCGAGCCTCCCGCGCTTGGGCGGCGACGCGGTGAAGAAGATAGGGTTCCAGATCCTCGTCGCGTACCGCGTGATGCGCTGGTTCCGCGCGCGCGGCCTGGTCCTCGGCGCGCAGTTCTGCTCGCGGCTCATCCGCCATGCGTTCGGCTCCGACATCCACTGGGACGCCGATCTCGCGCCGGGCATCATGATCGTCCACGGCTTCGGCCTCGCGATCAGCTACGCCGCGCGGGTCCGCGAGGGATGCATCCTCTTCCAGAACGTGACCCTCGGGTACGGCCCCGGGGAGGGCGGCGGCGCGCGGGAGTCGGGGGCGCCGCTCCTCGAGCGCGGCGTCCACGTCGGGGTCTCTGCGACTCTCTTCGGACCGATCACGGTGGGGGAGGGGAGCAAGATCATGGCGGGCTGCGTCCTGAATCGCTCGGTGCCCCCGCGCTCGATCGTGGAGGCCGCCGTGCCGCAGGTGTCCGCGCGCGCGCCTGCGCGGCAGGCCTCCGGCGGGGGTCCGGGGGGCCAGAGCTCTCCCGGAAAGGGAGCCTCGTGAGGGGTCCCCGCGCGGCGTGACATCGGGTATCCTCTCGGGCGACATGAGGTCTTCGAGCTTTCCGACGTGCGCGCTGATCCTCTCGCTCGGGCTGTCTGCGTGCGCGGCCACCGGCCCGTACGTCTGGGTCGACGCCGTCCCTGCGAGCGCGGCGTCCTCCGGTGACGTCGTCGTCGCCGACGGCGACACCGTCAACGTCCGCGTCTTCAACCAGGATCCGCTCTCGACGCGCGAGAAGGTGCGGTCCGACGGGAAGATCGCCCTGCCGGTCGTCGGCGAGATCATGGCACGCGGCAAGCGGCCGATGCAGCTCGCCGCCGAGATCCAGGACAAGCTGAAGGCGGTCGTCGTCGCGCCTTCGGTCACCGTGATCGTCGAGCAGGCCGCGGAGGTGAAGGTCTCCGTGGTCGGCGAGGTCCGCCAGCCCGGCGTCTTCCAGCTCGAGCCGAGCGCGAACGTGCTCCACGCCCTCGCCGCGGCGGGCGGCCTCTCCGACTACGCCGATTCGGACAAGGTCTTCGTCGTCCGGAAGTCGCTCCCGCAGCGCGTGCGCTTCCGCTACGCGGACCTCCGCTCCGCCGATCAGCGCAGCATCGGGTTCACGCTCCAGGCGGGCGACGTCGTCGTCGTCGAGTGACTCGCTCGTTCGCGGTCCTGGGCTCGGCGGCATGGGTCGTCGGTCTCCTCGCCTGCGGCGACGACGAGGCCATGACGCCGTCGTCGTCCTCCTCGAGCGGGGCCCCGGAGACGCGGGGCTGCACCGTGGTGGGCGCGGCGGCGGCCCCGAAGGGCTACCTCGCGGGGCAGAAGCTCGTCGTCGGCGACGTGAAGAACCCCGCGCACGCGAACCGGGCGTACGACGTCTTCGTCCCGGAGTCGCACGATGGAGACCGCACGTTTCCGCTCGTCATCGCGCTCCACGGCGACGGCGGCAACGGCGCCGGCATGCGCCGCGCGCTCGATCTCGAGAGCGCGTCGTCGGGGAGGGCGATCCTCGTCTTTCCGAACGCCTTCGGCGGCTGGGACCTCGAGAGCCCGGTCGGTGAGAACGACGACGTCACGTTCATGAGCGCGCTCGTCGAGACGCTGGCGAAGAACCTCTGCGTCGATCGTGCGCGCGTCTTCGCGGCGGGTTACTCGAACGGCGGGTACTTCGCGAACCAGCTCGGGTGCAAGGTCGGCGCGTCGCTCCTCCGGGGGATCGCCTCGCATGCGGGCGGCGGCCCGTACGGCGGCGACGGCGAGTACGACGACCAGGGAAACCTCGTCTGCGCGGGGACGCCCGTGCCGGCCTTGATCTCGCACGGCATCGCGGACGACAACGTCGTGCTCTCGGAGGGGCAGAAGGCGCGCGCGCACTGGACGCGCGTGAACGGGTGCGGAGCGGCGACGAAGCCGTTCGCTCCGTCTCCGTGCGTCGCGTACGACGGCTGCGCGAAGCCGGTCGTGTCCTGCGAGATCCCCTCGCTCGGCCACGCCGTGTGGCCGGAGGGCGGCGCGAAGGCGACGTGGGCCTTCTTCTCGTCGCTCTGATCGTCGTCCCGCCCGCGCCCGGCGCCCGCTCTCGGCTCCAGGCGCGGAGGACCGTCTACCTCATTGCGTCGAGCCGGCGACCTTCAGGCCCGTGACCTCGTACACACCGCCGTTGGCCGTGATGTAGAGCGTCTTCATGTCCGCGCCGCCGAACGCGATGCCGGTCGCAGGCTTCGGCGTGGCGACGGTGCCCCACTTCGTGCCGTCCGGCTTGTGCACGTCGACGCCCGTGTCGGTCGCGATGTACACGTTGCCCGCGGTGTCGACGTTCATTCCGTCGGGGGTTCCGGTCGTCGTGGCGAACGGCGCCTCGGCGCCGACCAGGCCGGCCGGGTTGAGCGGGAACTTCACGACCTTCTTCGTCTCCGAGAAGGAGACGTAGAGCGTGTTGCCGTCGGGCGAGAGCGCGATGCCGTTCGGCTCCGGGTTGAGATCGAAGGTCTTCTCCTCGAAGACGCCGCCCGTCGGCGTGATGCGGAAGAGCCGGTTGGTGCGCGGGCCCCCGTTGTTGAAGCGCTGGTAGCCCGGATCGGTGACGTAGAGCGTGCCGTCCGCGCGCGCGACGAGGTCGTTCGGGGAGTCCCACGGAGTCGCGCCCGCGCTCGCGTCGAACGCGAGGGCCACGGCCGTCGTCCCGCCCGCATCGGCGGTCCACCGGACGAGGCGGTTCGTCGGGTTCGGACCGATCTCCGCCTCCGTCGTGATCACCGAGCTCGTCTTCGTGTCGTAGGTCTGCCCGATCGGAGAGAGAGACGGATTGAGCGCCGTGTAGTCACGCGCCTGCCGGAACACGTTCGGCGGGGTGAACTCGATGACGTAGTAGGAGCCCGGGAGCGTGAAGTAGAGCTTTCCGGCCCGCCAGATCGGGCCGTCGGCGAAGTCGGTGAAGTCGCCGGGGGTGATCGCCTTCGCGGCGGCGACGCCTTCGATGGGGTTGCCGGTGAAGACCACCGGCGCATCCGGGTTCGTCCCGCTGTCGCTCGGGCCGGAGCCGCCGTCGTTGTCGGTCGGTCCGCCCGAGTCGGTGTCCCCGCCCGGTCCGCCGTCGAGGACGGGGTTCCCCGGCTCCTCGATGGGATCGTCGGAGCACGCGATGTAGACCCAGGCCGCAGAGACCACGAGGAAGGAAAGGGGAAGAATGCGCTTCATCGAGCACGAGCGTAGCACGCACCCCGCAGCCCCTCGACCCCCAGAAAAGCGCCGAAGCGCCCGGCGAACCGCGGAGCCTGTCCGCCGTGCGCTCGGGCGCTTCGTCCGGGGCTCTCCCCGCACGTCACCGTCACTGGAGGAGGCCGGCCACCTTCGACTTGAGCTCGAGCACCTTGCCGTCGGAGGTCGTCACGAAGACGCTCTTTCGGTCGGTGCCGCCGTACGTCACGCCGGTCGCGCCGCTCGGGAGCTTCACCTGCGGCAGGGCCGCGGCGCCGCCGTACGGCTCGCCGGTCGACTTGAAGACGCAGAGGCCGGTGTTCGTCGCGACGACGAGGTTGTCGTCGTCGTCGACCGCGATGCCGTCGGGCGACGACCCGTCCGGGAGCTCCGCGAACTTGCCGGAGTTGGCGAGCGAGCCGTCGGCGGCGACGACGTACTTGCGCACGAAGGGCAGCGTCCCGGCGGGGGGCGCCGTGAAGCTCACGAAGAGCGACTTCTGATCCTTCGAGAAGGCGATGCCGTTGGGGCTCGGGTTGTCGCCGTACGTGTCCGCGATCGTCGCGTAGGTGGCCGCCGGCGCGATCATGTAGAGGTAGCCGTTCGCCGGGCGAGGGGTGATGTTGTAGCCCGGGTCCGTGACGAAGATCATGCCGTCGTCACGGACGACGAGGTCGTTCGGACCGTTGAACGGCACGACGGGATCCGCCGGGCCGGTCGACGTGCCGGTCGCGATGACGGTCGAGCCGCCGATCGGGCCCGACTGCGTGATGGCCGTCCGCGTGATGACGCGGAGCTCGGCCGACACGAGGTTGCCGTCCTTGTCGATCGTGTTGCCGACGACGCCCGTGTTGGCGGAGTCACCCGCGCGGACCTCGAGGAAGTTCGTGCCGTCGGCCTTGAAGGTCGTCAGCACGCCCTTGCCGCCGCCGCCGAGCGTCGACTGCGCGAGCGGCAGCGCGACGAAGAGGGCCTGACGCGTCGGGCTCCACTGCGGCCCGTCCACGAACTGCGGATCACCGCCTGCGGGCGTGAACGTGCGCACGGTGCGCGGCGCGCCGAGCAGGATCGGGCTCCCGGTCGGGTCGTCCCCGCCGGGCTCCACCGCTGGTCCGCCGTCGCCGCCGCCGGCGTCGTCGTCGACCGCGACGCCAGCGTCCTCACCGTCCGCGGCGGGGGGATCCGTCGTCTCGGGCGAGCCGTCCGCCGGATCGACCGCGGACGAGTCGGAGCACGCGTACGCGATGGCTGCGGACCCGAGGAGGAGCAGGTAAGAGGCGATGCGCTTCATCTTGGTTCTCACTGGTTGATTCCGGGGACGTTGAGCTTGAGCTCGTAGATCTTGGTCTTGGCGGTCGTGACGTAGAGCGTCTTCAGATCCGCACCACCGAACGCCATGCCGGTCGGCTGATCGGGGAGCTTCACGACGCCGATCTTCTTGCCGTCCGACTTGAAGACCTCGATGCCGGCCTTCGTCGCCACGTACACGTTGCCCGCCTTGTCGACCTCGACGCCGTCGGGGCTCGCGTCCATCTCGAACTCGACGAACTTCGTGTGCTCCATGAGGTTCGCGTCGTCGGAGAGGTTGTACTTCTCGATGTGGGGCTTCGTGCCCTGCTGCGGCTTCTCGAAGCCGACGTACAGGATCTTCTGGTCGGGCGAGAGCGCCACGCCGTTGGGTCGCGGGACCGATTCGAACGCGGCGGCGACGGTCACGGTGCCGTCCGGGCCGACGCGGTAGATGCGGTTCGTGAGCGGAGGCGGATCGGCGAAGTAGCCCGGGTCGGTGACGAACATCACGCCGCTCTTGTGGATGACGACGTCGTTCAGCGTGTCGAACCTGGTGAGCCCGTCCACGCCGGGGAAGCCCTCCGCGATCGGCACGGCGTCCGCTCCCGCCCCACGCATGATGCGCTTGGCCTCGACGGTGACGACCTCGCCGTTCGCGCTGATGCCGTTGCCGATCGGGAGGGCGCCCGTCTTCGCGTCGCCGCCGCGGACCTTCATGGCGGCGCCGTCCGGCTTCACGCGGTAGAGGCCGGGGATGTCGCCCTGGTTGAGCGGCACCGTGTAGAGGAGCACCTGCTCGGAGGGGAGCCAGACGGGCCCGTCCGTGTACTGCCCGGTCTCGATCAGGGTCTTCGCCGGAGCGACCCCCTGGATCGGGTTCTTCTTCAGATCGGCATCGTCGGCACCGCCCGTGGTCGCCTCTTCGCTGCTGCTTCCGCACGCAGCGAGGAGGCACACGGGGAGAGCGAAGAGCAACGTGGACACGCGCTTCATGACATTCCTCCGCAACGAATCTTCGGGTTTCAGAGCTCGGATCAGGGGCACGGGTTCGTGCCGTCGGTGCCGGACGAGCTCTCGCCCGTCTGCCCCGGGTCGGTGGTCGCCTCGTCCACGCCCGCGTCTCCCGTCGCACCCGCACCGCCCGGAAGGAGCTTCGCGATGGCGGGGACCTCGTCGACGCGCATGAAGGTGTAGCCCTTCTCCTTCAGCTTCGGGACGATGTACTGGACCATCTGGTACGTGCCGCCCGACTCCGGGTTGCCCTGCTCGATGAAGTAGGGGTCGTGCATGAGGACGATGCCCTTGCCGACGTTGTCGATCTCCTTGAGGTAGAGGTCGCCGCAGCCGGTCACCGTCTGGAGCGTGCCGGGCTTCCAGCACTCCGTGTCCGCCGCGCGGTTCGGCGGCGCCATCGTCCCGCCGACGTCCCAGAGGATCGGACCGACGTACTTCTTCATGTCCGTCTTCTCGAGGACGTCGAACGTCTTCGCGTCGAAGTGGCCGTAGGGCGGCCGGAAGAGGAACTTTCCGTCCTTCACGAACGGCGAGATCGCCGTGTCGACCTGCCGGAGCTCGTCGACGATCTCCGCGTCCGTGAGGACGGCGGGCTGGTGCTGGGTCAGCGAACGGTGCGTCTCGGTGTGGTTCGCGATGAGATGGCCGTCGGCGATGAGCTGCTCGAGGACCGACGACCCCGAGCCGTCGTTCTTGACCGCCTGGCCCCAGACGAAGAACCCCGCGCGGATGCCCTGCGACTTCAGGTACTGCGAGAGCTCGATGGTGCGCGCCCCCGGCCCGTCGTCGAACGTGAGAGCGAGCGACTTGAGCGGCATCGAGGCGCCCGTGAGGACGCCGTTCGTGAGGGCCTGGGAGGCGGTGCAGTCGTTCTCCGCCGGAGCGGCCCCCGACTTCGAGCAGCCTGCGTGCGCGATGGCGGCGAGCGAGAGAGCGAGCACCGTGGCGACACCACCGGCTCGCGTCGCGCGACCGATCGAAGAAACCTTGTTCTCGGCGACGTGCATCATGTCGTTGGCTCATGCGAAGGCCGGGCCATGCTCCAGCTGCGACACGGCGAGGGCAGTTAGCGCCCGCTGTGCGGAGTTTCCGTGGTTCCGGCCGGCGTGGCGGCCGAGGCGGCGCGCCCGGCTCGTGACAACGCGCCACGCGCAGGCGCGCACGGGTCGTCGTTCGTCCCTGCGTCGCCTGGTGGGAGCGCGCGCGCGGACTCTCCGGCGTCGGCCAGAGGCGCGCGCGGCGCCGTGGCGTCGGGCTCGCCCGCGTCGGCGGGGCCGGGCGGAAGCGGCGGCAGGACCGCCGCGATGGCCGGCACTTCGTCGATGCGCGCGAAGCTGTAGCCCTTCGCCTCGAGGAGCGGGACGATGGCCTTCACCATGTCGACCGTGCCCCCGCGCGCGGGGTCGTCCCCGATGAAGTAGGGATCATGGAGGAGCACGATGCCGCGGCCCACGGCCTCGATCTCCTGCACGTACAGCGCGCCGCACTGCTCCGTGGTCATCACGACGCCGTCGGCGCCCGGGATCCAGCAGTCCCAGTCCGCGGCCTGGGCCGGGCCCATGTGGTCGCCGATCTCCCAGCCGATCGAGCCCACGTACTTCGCCATCGGCGAGGCGGTGAGGGCGGCCGCGGTGACGCCGTCGAAGTCGCCGAAGGGAGCGCGGAACATGAAGCGGCCAGCGGTGTACGGGGCGATGAGCGCGTCCGTCTGCTCGAGCTCGCGGGTCACCTCCGCATCGGGGAGCCGCGCCGTGCCCGTCGAACGCCCCGTCAACGAGCGATGCGTCTGGGTGTGGTTCGCCACGACGTGGCCATCGGCCACCAGCTGCGCGAGCACCGACGAGCCGGAACCGAGCATCTTCCCGTTCACGAAGAAGCCCGCGCGGATCCCACGCGCCGCGAGCCACGACGACAGCTCGGCCGTGCGGAGGCCCGGCCCGTCGTCGAACGTGAGCGCCAACGTCTTCGGCGGGAGCGTCGTCCCGACGACGATCTCGGTGCTGATCGCGAGCTCTACCTGGCACGCCGGCTCGGCAGCCGTCCGCGTGTCCTTCGCGTCCTCGTCACAGGCCGCGATCGAGAAGAGCCCACAGGCGAGGAAGGCCGCAGCTGCTCCGTACGACGTCTTGGTTCGCATGAGCGCGGCTCATGCAAGCCGGGGCCCCTCGAACCTGGAGCGTGCGCCGCACACCCGGCGGCTCAGAAGACGTACTGCTTGAGCCCGAGCTGGACGAACGGCCGGCGCTCGGGCGTCACGAGGTACGCGACGTCGATCCGCAGCACGGTGCTCGCGAGCCACGTCGGGACGAGCCGGACTCCCAGACCCCCGGAGAGCGCGGCGGCGGTCGGTCCGCGCGTGCCGCTCTCGGCGAAGCGCTCGAACGCGGCGCCGTCGACGAAGGCGACGCCCTGCAGCGCCCAGCGCGGCGCGAGCCAGACGCCGTGTCTCGCCTCGAGGTTGGCGAACGCCTGGACCCAGTTGCGGTAGAGGTTGTCCTGGAGCCCGCGGACCCCCTCCACGCTGCCGACGAGGTAGCTGAAGTTCGGGTTCCCGCGCGTCAGGGAGCCAGAGACGACGCGGCCGACGAGGACCGTGCGGGGGCCGATCGGAAGCGCCCCCACGGCGTACCCTTCGACGTAGTGCCGCGGCTGGAGCGTCGCCGCCTCCGTCGCGAGGAAGCCCGTCCCGCCGAAGATCTCCGCCTTCACGCCCGACGGCGTGAGGTCATGGAACGCGTAGCGATTGTACGAGAGCGCGAGGATCGTCCCCCCGCCTCCGGCTCTCTCCGGCACCTCGGCGAGGACGCGATCGCTCGTCGACTCGTACTGGGCGAAGCCGCCGAGGCGAACGTTCACCCGCTCGGAGAGGAACGGCGGCGACGTGAACGTGATCTCGTCGTAGCTCCGGAACGCCTCCCACGACGTCCCGCTCTCGAACCGATACTGCGCCGTCGACGCCGTGAGCTCCACCGCGAGCGACCAGCGACGGCGACGGAACATGTGCTCGCGGAAGGTCACGCCTCCGCCGAACCCGCGCTCCGCGCGAAAGGCACGCACGCCGAGCGAGTTGCCGGACCCGAGCACGTTGTACTCGGTCGCGCCGACCAGCACCTTCAGGTCCTCCGCCGTGTCGCCCGTCGAGAGCTCGACGTGCGGTATCAGCGTCCACTTCTCACGGACCCGGACGTGGAGCACGGGGCCGCGCGCCTCGACCGCGACGTCGTCGAAGATCTCGAGGTTCCGGACCCGCCGCTCGAGCTCGCGCACCTCGGCGTCCGCCATCGCCGCGGGGAGCGGCGTCGGGAGGAGATCCGCGATCGTCGACGCGCGCGTGCGATGGTTGCCCTCGATCTCCAGGGTCTCGATCCGCCGGCTCCCGTCGGCGCGGACCTCACGGGCGATCGCGAGCGACGCGACCACGCCGAGCACACGGAGGGCCCTCATCGCGAGACTCGTGGGAGGTCGGCGCGCCCTCAGCTCGCCGCGGTGCCGTTGCCGTTCGAGGGGCGGCCGCCATCGTCGACTTCGGGGTCGCCTGCGCGCCGGACGTGGATCTTGGCCGGGATCCCCGTCGCGATCGCTCCGGGTGGGACGTCCGTGAGGACGACCGCGTTCGCGCCGATGAACGCGCCGCGGCCGATCCGGATGGGGCCCAACACGCGCGCGCCGCAGCCGATGACGACGTCGTCCTCGATGACGGGGCAGCCGTTGTCCTTCGCCGTCCCGATCGTGTTGTTGCCCATGAACTTCACGCGGCTACCGACCTTCGACGTCCCGCCGATGACGGTGCCGAGCGTGTGCGTGAAGTTGATGCCTTCGCCGAGCTCGATGTCGTTTCCGATCTCGATCGAGTAGAGGACCGTCGTGACGAGCCGGAGCGCGTGATTCACGCCAGGCACGTGGTACCTCCGCGCCGCCTCGCGCACGCGGCTCATCAGCAAGACCTTGTAGCCGTCTTGCGAGAGGGCGACCTTGACGGCTTCCTTCAAGGACGGCGCGCCGCCGTCCTCCGGCCGCTGGTTCTTCATCGCTCGCGCGAGCTCCATCGCGTCGCGGAGAGCCTTGCCGAGGAGACCCATCGTCAGACTCCCGAGCCCTTGATCACGACGCCGAAGGTCTTCGCGAGGATGTGGATGTCGAGCCAGGGCGACCAGTTGCGGACGTAGTACACGTCGATCTGGACGCGCTGGGCGAACGACGTCGCGTTGCGATCGCTCACCTGCCACATGCCCGTCATCCCCGGCGGCGCGCGCAGGATGATCTTCTCCTGCCCGTTCATCTCGGTGAGCTCGCGCTCGATGTACGGGCGCGGGCCGACGAGGCTCATGTCGCCCTTGACGACGTTGAGGAGCTGCGGGAACTCGTCGAGCGAGAACTTGCGGAGGAAGCGCCCGATCCGGGTGACGCGCGGGTCCTTCCGGAGCTTGTGGTAGATCTCGTACTCCGCGCGGAGCTGCGGGTCGGCGTCGAGGATGGCCTTCAAGCGCTCCTCGCCGTCGCCGTGCATCGTGCGGAACTTGTAGGCCTTGAAGAACTCGCCGTCCTTCCCGAGCCGGTTCTGCGTGTAGAAGATCGGCCCCTTCGAGTCGAGCTTGATGAGCGCGGCGATGAGGAGGAGGAACGGCAGCACGAAGAGGCTGCCCGTGCACGTGAGCACGGTGTCGATGATGCGCTTGGCGAGGCGCGGGCCGGGGAGGAGGAGCTGCTGCCTGACCTCGACGCCGAGGATGCCGCCGAGGTTCTTGGCCGGGACGCCGAGCGTCGCGAAGCCGAAGAGGTCGGGGATGACGAGCAGGTGGCTGAACTTGCCGCCGACGCGCTCGACGATCTGGAGGAGCTTCGGGGAGTCGACGCCGGGCATCGCGAGGACCGCGTACGGGATCTTGAGCCGCTGGGCGAGGATCGGCGCGAGCCCGAGATCTCCGACGACGGGCACCCCCTCGACCTCCGCGAACTTGCCGCGAGGGTAGACGCTCGCGTCCTTGGGCACCCGCGGCTTCAGCGTGCTCTCGGGGCCGAGGAACTGCTTCTCGTCGGACTCCGTGAGGCTCTTCGACACGTCGACGCGGGAGCTCCACGAGGCCGGAGGGAGCGGAATGTGATCGGAGCTGATCGGCCCGCTGAGCCCGTCGTCGTCGTCGTTGCCGAAGAGGTCCTCGGCGAGCGCCTTCCGCTGCGACTCGCTCATGAAGTGCGCCGCGGACATGTTCACCGAGTACACGTCCATCGTCTCGTTCGCGAAGCTCGCCCGGAGGGTGCCGTGCTTCGCGGGGTCGTCGTCGAGGAGCATCACGGGCTTCAGACCCGAGCGGGGCTGCGCCTTCAGCGTGCGGACGATCAGGCGTCCGGTCTTCGCGGCGCCCAGCACACAGACCGGGATGCCCCACCACGGCTGGACGCAGAGGGCGTTCCGGACGAGCGAGCGGAGCACGGGGACGAGGAACAGCGTGGCGAGCCACCAGACGCCTCGGACGAGGACGCCCCAGCGCACGATGGGCAGATCGCCGAGCGTCGCGAGGAGCGAGGCGCCGAGATGGACCAGCGACGAGGAGAAGATGATGTCGCGGATCTCGTCCGGCGTGCTCTTCGCCATCGGCGAGTAGAGCTCGAGTCCGAAGAACGTGAGCATGCAGAGGCCGATCGACGGGCCGACGACCATCCACGCCGTGAAGTCGAGCTCCCCGAGCTCGGAGTACGTGCGGATCCAGTGCACGCTCGTGGCGAGGAGCGCCGCGAGGAGGAGCGCGACGATGTCCGTCGCGAGGATGACCGCCACCGTTCGACCCGGACGAGTGAGGACCTTGAGACCCGCGACGTCCTTGTGCTCGCGCGCGGCGACGGACACGTCGGTCGACGCTCCCGTCTTGTTCCGGAGCTTCAGCTGTTCGATGAGGGCTCGGGCGATCGCCTCCTCGCTGCACGCGCCGATCGACACGAGGATGCGGCCGATCTGACCCCCGCGCTCCTCCTGGATCGCGATGCCCTTGTCGACGTTCTCCTGCGTGACCTCTCCGTTGCGGAGCAGGATCTCGCAGAGGAAGCTGCCCGCGTGCACGCCCGTGCGCGGGGTCGACGGGCCGAGCAGGCCGCCTTGCGGGATGCGAATGACCGGCGGGACGATGTCGCTGCCGACCGGAGCAGGAACGACCTTCGGCGCGCCCGGCTCGTTCGCCGCCTGTGCTCCCGGCTCGTCCGTCGTGAGGGCGCTCACCGCGGGCGCCATGGGCGTCACGTCCGGCGGCATGCCCGCCGCGGGGATGATGCGCGGGAGGATCGGCGCGGTCGTGCCGCTCGCCGGCGTACGACGGCGCGGGACGATCGGGGCGGGGCCGGCGCCGATGAGCGTCTTCGTGATCGTGACCGGCAACGTGCCGGGCGGACCCGACGGCGTCACGCGCGGCGGCGGACGCGATCCCGTGCCGGCCGTGCTCGCGAGGGACGGGGACGTCGGCGGGGCAGGAGGGACCGTCCCGCTCTTCGTCTCCGCGACCTCGGCCGCGGTGAGCGCAGGGGTCTTCTGGGTCGCGACCACGCTCGGCATCTGCGCGGCCGACGGCGTCGTGTTCGGCGGAAGCGTGTGCGGCTTGGCCGGCGCGCTCGACGGACGGGAGCTCGGCACCGGCGGCGGCGGCTTCGAGGGCTTGGCGGCGGGGACGGCCGGAGGCGGAAAGCCCGCGGCGAGCGGGCTCGCGCCCGCGCTCGTGAGGGTCTCGGCCAGGGGAACGGCGTCGGGGGCGCGGGCCGTCGGGGCAAGCGCATCGGCACCCTTGCTCGCCTCGAGCGCGGCGAGCTGGGCGGGGACGCTCGTGACGTGGGTGACGTCGCCGACGTCGTCGTCGTCGTCGTCGTTCACCTTCGGAAGCGGCGGCTCGCTCCCCGTGCCACCGCCACCCGTCGCGCCGGGACGACCGGATGCACCGGCGACCGTTCGCGCTTCGCCGGGCTCGTCGGGCTTCTTCACGCCGACGAGTATAGACGAGGAAAACCCCCGTCTTCCATGCGGAACCGTGCGAAAGGCGTCAGGGACGGGCGTTCGTGGCGACCTGTCCGACGTGTCCGACGACGACCGCCGAAGGCCGCCTCCAGGTCGGAACCACCCACGTCCGCAGCGCTTCGCCGAGGAGGTGGAGATGATCGAAGTGGTCGCGCGGCCCCGCGCCGCGGAAGCCGTGGACGTGCAAGCCGCCGCGCTCGGCGCGATAGCTCGAGCGCATCGCCCGCGCGTTCGTGGTCGACGCGTCGTCGATGACCGGGACGCCGATGCTCCCGAGGAGGGCGCGCGTCGCCTCCGTCGAGCTCGCGTAGTCGGGGGGGACGATGGCCGAGTGGGTCATGACCATCGTCTTCGTCCCGTCCGCGGCGTCCTTCGCGAAGCGCACGAACGTCTTCATCATCGTGAGGTCGACGCGCTCCTCGCCCTGGGCCGGACGCTTCTCGACGCCGCGCGCACCCGCCGTGTACGGCGCGTGGAGGCTGTCGTTCAAGACGACGCTGTCGACCATCGCGTAGTAGCGGCCGACCGACAGGATCCGACCGACGGCGGCGAAGCCCGCGCTCCAGGAGGCGAGCCCGAGGTGGGCGATCGAGAGGCCCGAGCGCCCCGCTCCTCGCTCGAGCGAGGAGACGAGCGACTTCAGCATCTGGCCGAAGCGGTTCGGATCCGCGAAAGCGTCCGCGTAGGGCCCGCTCCCGAACCCGTAACCGCACGAGAGGAAGACGGCGCCGCCCGCGCTCTCCTTCACCTCGCGCTCGATCATCTGCCCGGCGTGGAAGTGGACGACGACGTCGATCTTCCCGTCCGCCGTCGCGCCTGCGTCCTTCGGAGCGAGGTACGAGCAGCCCGCGGACAGGCCGCGCCAGCTCTCGTACGTGACCTCGGGGACGAGGAGCTCGTACGGCACCGCCGGCGCCGCGAGCTTCCCCTCGGCCCGGACGGCCACGGCGAGCGCGGCATCCGTCGCGCGCGCGCCGACGACGCTCTCGGTCTTCGGCGTGGCGGACGCGGAGCCTGCGTCTCCTACGACGAGCCCCGCGGCGACGAGCGCGAAGGCGAGGGCGGAGAGGCTGCGTGCGCGCGACGTCACGAGGACCGACTCTATGTGGAATGCACGCGTTCGGAAGCGGGATCTTCGTCTCGAACGAGGATCGGTACCACCCGCCCGCAGCCCTGCGTCGGGCGGTGCCGGAGGGCGCTCGGTGTCGTCCGTCGTCGGTGTTCCAACGAAACTCGTTTGGATTCAAACGATTCGTCGGCGGGCGATGACCGGAGTCCTCTGTTGCCTCTCGAGCAACGGAGCGCGCACCGACAGGGTGGTCCGGCGCGACCCCGGGTCGCTCGCGCGGCGCACTCCCGCTCGCAACCTCGGCGCGCGGACAGCCGACCTTCCCTCTGCCATGAAGATCACCTTCACCCTCGATCCCCTCGCCGTGTCGCCGCGCGTCGCGGCCCTCGCGCACGCGCAGCACGTGGCCGACGCCTCGCTCACGGCGCGCGCGGGCGCCGACGCGTTCGTCGTCCTCCGGCCCGGACGCTTCTGCTTCGTCCGCGGCGACATGCTCACGTTCGAGCAGATCCTCTGGTTCGGCGACGGCGGGAGGTGCTGAGCCGAGACCACTATCTCAGGCGACCTCGCGTGCTCCGACCGCCATCTCCTTCCGGAGCGAGCGATCGAACACGAACGTGCCGAAGGGCACGAGCGAGGACGCGAACGCGACGGCCCAACGAAGGAGCGGCCATCGCCTGTCCGACGCCGCCCGCAACAGCGTGACGACGAAGAGCACGAAGAGCGCGCCGTGGAGGGCGCCGACGATGCGCACTGCCAGCGGCGCGTCGGCGAAGTACTTGAGCGGCATCGCGACGAAGACCAAGACCACGTAGGACACGCCCTCGGCGAGGGCGACGACTCTGAACTGCTCGAGCGGCTTCATGCGTCGCGGCGGAGCATGGCACGGCACGCGGTGGAACGTCGACGTAGCTCAGCGGCCGAGGAGGCGTCGCCACGAGGACTGCCGCGCTCGCGGCCTCTGGCCGTCGCGAGGGGCGCGGAGGCGCACGCGCCAGAAGCTCTCGTCGTCCCTTGTGACCGGGTCGATGCGCGCGAGCTCGGCGAGCACGTCACCGCGCGGCTCTGCCACCCACGCTCGCGCGGCGTCGTTGCACGCGGCGAGCTGGGCGAGGGAGCCGTTGACGTCCTCGATCTCGCGGGCCTCGACGTCGAAGAGCATGACGCGTCCGTCGCGGAGGAGGAGCACGGGGTTTCGCGAGGTGTCCCGCCCGAGGACGCGCATCGTGGACGCGAGCGCCCGGTCGCCGCGGGTCGGGAAGGCGCCGCGGGCCACGTCGAGCAGCACGGGGAGCTCACCCGAGGGCGGCGGCGCGAGCCAGAGGAAGGGACCCTCCGCGCGTGTCAGGCCGACGTCGGTGAGGTAGCGGACGGTCTCGTCGTGGAGCCCGATGTCGCGGACGGCCTCGACGGGCCACGGCACCGGAGGGGCGCCGTACGTCACGTTCCGTGCCGGAAGCAGTCGCGCGTGTGATCGTCCACGACGCCGACGGCCTGGAGGTACGCGTACACGATCGTCGGCCCGACGAACTTGAAGCCGCGCCGGAGGAGGTCCTTCGAGATCGCTTCGGCGAGCGGCGTCTTCGCCGGCACGTCCTTCAGGGAGCGCGGTGAGCCCTTCACGCGCTTGCCGTCCACGAACGCCCAGAGGTAGGCGTCGAAGGAGCCGTGCTCGCGCTGCACGGCGAGGAACGCCTTGGCGTTGCCGATCGCGGCGGCGATCTTCGCTCGGTTGCGGACGATTCCTTCGTCGGCGAGGAGGCGCGCCGCGTCCTTCGCGGTGAAGCGCGCGACCTTCGCCGGGTCGAAGCCCCGGAAGGCCTTCCGGTAGGTCTCGCGCTTCCGCAGGATGGTGATCCACGAGAGGCCCGCCTGGGCACCCTCCAGGATCAGCATCTCGAAGAGGTGGCGGTCGTCGTGGACAGGCACGCCCCACTCCTCGTCGTGGTATCGGATGTAGAGCGGGTCGGACCCGGCCCATGCGCAGCGGCGGACGGAAGCCATCCGCGCATTGTCGTCCAAGACGGCGCCGCGTGGGTCCTGCTCCGAGCGGCCCGCTCCATGCATCTCTCGCGCGAGCTCCCCCATGCCCCGTCCGACCTCCACGCCCTCGCCGCCGCTCTCCCCCGCGGACGGCGCCAAAGACCCCTCCACCGCGGCCGACAAGCCGCCGCCGCAAGCGGCGAATCGCCCGTGGCGCACGGAGGGACTTCCGCCGCAGACGGGCAAGGACGAGCCGCCGCAGAAGCCGCGGAACTGGCTGACCCTCGTGACGCGAGGGCTCCTCGTCTACCTCATCTTCTTCGGTCTGCTCACGCTCCAAGATCGGCTGAACGGTCCCGAGACGATCCCGTACACCGAGCTCGACGCGCAGGTCGAGGCCAACAACGTGGCCGAGCTCTTCGCGCGCGGCCACACCATCGAGGGCAAGCTGCGCGCGCCGAAGCCTCTCCCCGGCGGCAAGGAGGGCGCGACCTACGAGCGCTTCGCGACGGAGCGGCCCGTCTTCGCGCAGGACGATCTGCTCGCGAAGCTCGTGAAGAGCGGCGCTGCCGTCCGGGCGACGCCCGTGGTCGGCGAGCGAGGCATGCTCGCGAACCTCCTCATCTCCGTCGCGCCGATCGCGCTGCTCATCCTCTTCTATCGATGGATGCTGAAGCGGCAGCAGTCGGCGATGAGCGGCATCTTCTCGTCCGGCGAGAAGCGAAAGCCCGTCGATCCCGAGAAGGTGCGCGTCACGTTCGCCGACGTGGCCGGCATCGACGAGGTGAAGGGCGAGATCACCGAGATCGTCGACTACCTCCGCGCGCCCGAGAAATACCGCTCGATCGGCGCGCGCGCGCCGAAGGGCGTGCTGCTCACCGGGAGCCCCGGCACCGGCAAGACGCTGCTCGCGCGCGCGACCGCGGGTGAGGCGCAGGTGCCGTTCTTCTCCGCGAGCGCGTCCGAGTTCATCGAGATGATCGTCGGCGTCGGCGCGAGCCGCGTGCGAGAGCTCTTCCAGTCCGCGCGCGCCGTCGCGCCCGCGATCATCTTCATCGACGAGATCGACACGATCGGTCGCGCGCGAGGCGGCGCTCGCTCGCTCGGGGGGCACGACGAGCGCGAGCAGACGCTGAACCAGATCCTGACCGAGATGGACGGCTTCTCGGGCTCCGAGGGCGTCATCGTGCTCGCGGCGACGAATCGCCCCGACGTCCTCGACCCAGCCCTCCTCCGCCCGGGCCGCTTCGACCGGACGATCACGGTGCACGCGCCGGATCAGGTCGGTCGAAAGGAGATCCTCCGCGTCCACGTCCGCAACATCTCGCTCGCACCCGACGCCGATCTCGATCGGGTGGCGCGCGCGACGCCAGGCATGACCGGCGCCGAGCTCGCGAACCTGGTCAACGAGGCGGCGCTCGTCGCCGTCCGCCGCGGGCACCTCGCCGTGACGGCACAGGACCTGTCGGACGGCCTCGAGCGCGTCCAGCTCGGCGCGGCGCGCAACGTCGTGATGCCTCCCGAGGAGCGCCGGCGCACCGCGTATCACGAGGCAGGGCACGCGCTGCTCGGGATGCTCCAGCCCGGCGCGGATCCCGTTCGCAAGGTGTCGATCATCCCGCGTGGCCGCGCGCTCGGCGTGACCCTCTCGACCCCCGAGCAAGACCGTTACGGCTACGACGCGGCCTACTTGCGGGGTCGCATGATCGGCGCGCTCGGCGGGATGGCGGCCGAGCACGTCGTCTTCGGCGTCGTCACGACGGGCGCCGAGAGCGACCTCGAGATGTGCACCGCCATCGCGCGCTCGATGGTCGGGCGCTGGGGGATGTCCGAGCGCATCGGTCCCGTGTCGATCTTTCCCGCGGAGGGAGACCCGCGCATGCTCGGCGTCTCCGAGGGCACGCTCGACGCGGTGTCCGCCGAGGTCCGGCGGCTCGTCGAGGAGTGCTATCGGCGTGCGATCGAGCTGCTCGAGGCGAACCGGGAGCGCCTCGACGCGGTCGTCGCCAAGCTCCTCGAGCACGAGACCCTCGACGAGGCCGCCGTCTACGAGGCTGCCGGCATCGAGCACCGCGCGCCGGTCAGCATCCGTCCCGTGCCGAAGGCGGCGGCGATCGTGCCGCCGAGCGGGCCCGTGAGCGCGCCTCTCCGCGGCAGGTGAGCGCGCCACCGGGGAGAGCCCTTCTGGGACCTCGGTCCAGGGGAGCGCGGGATCCAGCGGCCCCCGTCGCCGCGCTCGGACGGGCCGATGTCTCCGGAATCACGTGCATCCGGGGCGGCGGAAGGACGGCACACCATGTGCGATGGCCCCCACCATGCGCTTCCTCTGGCTGGGGCTCCCCCTCCTCGTCGTCGCCGGCTGCACCGCGGTCCAGGACGACGAGGCGGGCTCGTCGGCGGACCGGATCTCCGAGGACGGCAAGAAGGACGACGTCAGCGTCGCGTACGGGCCCTGCGCCGCGTCGCGCGCCGCGATCCTCGCCAGCGTCTCGCCCGCGCGTGCGGCGGCGATCTCGCGCGGCTTCGAGTGGCTCGATGCCGACGTCCCGTTCAGCATGCGCGCGACGCACGAGTCCTACCGCACCGACTGCTCCGGGTTCGTGTCGATGTGCTGGCAGCTCCCGTCTCCGGGCCAATCGACGCGCGACTTCGGCAAGCGCACCGGCTCGCACGAGCTCGGCTCCTACGACGACCTCGTCCCGGCCGACGCCCTCGTCCGTGCCGGACAGCACGCGGTCATCTTCCTCGGCTGGAACGACACCTCGAAGACCGGCGCGTGCGTCCTCGAGCAGTCGAGCACGAAGAACGACATGCAGTTCCGCGTCCGGCTGACGGCCTCGCTCCGCGGTGACGGCTTCCTGCCGGTTCGCGCCGACACGTTCCGCAACGACACGACCTACCGCCCGACGGCGTCCAGCTCGTCGACCGGCACGGGGACCGGCGGGGCCGACCTTCCCGGGCCGTCCGGGGACGAGACCAAGACGGACGAGCCCGCGTCGCCCGTCTGCACCTCGCGCTCGGCGGCCACGATCTGCGCCGAGGCGAAGCGCGCCCGCAGCGTCCAGTGCGGACGCGTCGCCGATGACTGCGGGCGCCCCGTCGATTGCAACGCCGTCCCGGGCTTCGGGTGCGTTTCGAACGAGACCTGCAAGGCGAACGTGTGCACGAGCGCGTGCACCCCGCGGTCGGCGATCGACGTCTGCCTCACGGGGCGGCTCGCGCAGGGCGTCGAGTGCGGAAAGCTCTCCGACGGCTGCGGCGGCACCATCGACTGCGACACGCTGCCCATGTTCGGCTGCGGCACGGGCCAGACCTGCGGCGCGACGGCTCCGAATCGCTGCCCCGCGCCGCCACCGAGCGCGACGCCGGACGCGGGCGCCCCGACGACGCCGACCCCCGCTCCGCCGGAGACGCAGGGCGATCCCGGCGACGAGAACGAGCCGATGACCCCTTCGTCACGCACCGGGTCGGACCGCGACGACGAGGAGGAGGCAGACAAGCCTGCGAAGAAGTCGGCGCCCGTCGCATCGTCGGGCTGCTCGACCGCGCCGGGGCGCGACGTCGTCGGGGGGGGACCGATGGCGCTCCTCGCGTTCGCGGCCGTCGTGGCTCTCCGCCGTGGTCGGCGCCGCGACGCACGCTGAGCGGAGCCTCGCGGTTGTCCACAGCGTCGACGCGTTCGCACTCCCCTCAGGGGGCAAGGCCGCGCGCGGCGGAACCGGGGGTGGCGTGAGCGGGCATTCCCCCTGGGGGGAATGCCGCCGTTCCGCCATGCACAGGTTGTCCTTTCCCGGCGTCCGGAACCGCAGCGCGCCCCCGGACGAGGCGGACCGACCGCGACGCGAGGGACGCAGGCCGCGGCTCCGGTTCTCGGAGCTCGCGACGTCGGCGACGCGGTCGTCGGCGTTCCTGCGCGCTTTCCCGCGGTGACGTCGTGTGGCCGGAGGGTTGCAACCTTCGCTCGCATGACGCGCCTCCCCCGCTTTCTCCCGATCGCGTTCCCGCTCCTCGTCGTCGCCTGCGCGGTCGACTCCGCAGGGTCCGGTGCTTCCCCCGCGCCGCCCACGATGGGGGAGGACGACGACGGCGCCGGGGAGGTGCCCGAGGGCACGTCGGCGGACACGACCGGCGCCGACGAGGAAGCCGTCTCGATGGACGCTTCGCGCTCCGCGGACGGTCTCTCGACGACGGCCCCAGTCGCCGCCACCAGCGGGCTCACCGTCGACTTCGAGCGCCACGCGGTCGGGGTCTACACGGCCGCCATGCTCGAGGCGGATTGGGGGCCTTCGGCGCGCATCGAGCAAGGGATCGCGGAGGGGCGGGCGAAGATCGTCGACATCGCGGGAAACAAGAAGCTCGAGATCACCTTCCCAGCGAACAGGGCGAACGTCGGAGCCGCCGTGCAGTTCAAGGTGCCGATCGCACCGCGTGCCGACTACAACTTCGAGTACCGCGCCAAGTTCAACCCGGGCTTCGAGTGGATGCTCGGCGGGAAGATGCCGGGCCTCGTCGGCGGGAGCGCGCCGACGGGATGCGTGAGCGACACCAACGGAATGTCTGCTCGATACATGTGGCAAGCGAACGGTGGCGCGCGGCTCTACCTCTACTACGCGAGCAAGCCCGCGAGCCTCCCGTGTGGGGACGGGATCGCGTGGAGCCCGCTCCACGACTTCGCGCCGAGCGGCGAGTGGCACACGCTCCGCCAGCACATCCGGCTGAACACGACGTTCGCTCCCGCGAACGGGATCGTCGAGATCTGGTTCGACGGCAAGCCGGTCCTTCGACGCACGAACGTGCTCTTCCGAAAGAACGCGTCGGCGAAGTGGTCGATCGACGGGATCTACTTCTCCACGTTCTTCGGCGGGCCCGACAAGACCGCCTATCGGCCGAAGAAGGCGGTGCGCGTCCTCTACGACGACTTCCGGATCTGGTGAGCGCCGCGGCCCGGGCGCGGTCTCCTGTCGGTCTCATGCTGCGACGTGCGCGCGGCGCAACCGTCCTTCTCTGGTTGCTCCCGGCGCGCGCGCCGGCGTCGCGTGATCACGGGTCGAACGCCGCGTCCGCTCGCGTTAGCGTCCGCGCGTGCTCCGCCGTCTCGCGCTCCTCGCTGCTCTCTCCGCTACCACCTCGCTCTCCGCGTTCGCGTGCGTAGGTGGCTCTCGCGCCGACGGGCAAGGTGACACCGACGTCCGCGCGGACCCGTCCGACCCCTCGACGTCCCCCTCCGGCACGCCGACCGATGCGGCGCGCGACGGCGCAGTCGCCGAGGCGCCCTCCCCCCCGCCCTGCGTCCCGTCGACCGGCGCCTTTCGCAGCCTCGTCCCGGGCCCGGGCCAAGCAGGACACGACGCAGCGCTCGCCGCGAAGGTCGCCCGCTACGACCGCCTCCACGAGGCCGTCGTCACGTACGCGACGGGCCTCGCCGGCACCGTCACGTTCACCTCCGACGTCGCCAAGCGCCAGAAGGTCGAGCAGCTCCTCTCGACGACGTGGTCGCCGGACGACGACGACCCCACCGACGACCTCGCAGAGTACGAAGGGCTCGCGCCTACCGACGTCGTCACGGCGTGGGGGATGGCGACGGGGATGTACGCGGGGAGCGAGATCGCCGCCGACGCCTACCGCTACGGCGTCCTCCGCGATCGCGCGGGTAGCTGCAACGAGGTCGCCCGCGCGCGCAAGATGCTCGTCGTCGCGCTCGCGGGCCTCCACGACGCGGTCGCCATCGCCGGAAAGTCCGGGAGCATCGCGCGCGCGATCATGCGCAAGGATCTCCCCGGCGACGCGACGGCCTTCCCGATCACGCCGCTCTTCGACGGCGCCGGCAATCCGCTCCCGGTCGAGAAGAACAACGGCACGTGGCGCGCCGACAACTCGCAGGGTGGCCAGTACCCGCAGCACGTCTGGGTCGACTCGTGCAGCCGCGACATGCTCTTCGGCTGGACGTTCGGCGCGGCCGCGGCCTGGGAGGTCATCAAGAACGATGCGACCTTCCCGTCGGCGACGCGCGATCGGCTCCGCGTCGACATGAAGGCGGTCCTCGACGGGCTCATGAAGGTGCGCCCGGGTGGCAAGGACCTCGAGATCTGGGACCCCGACGACCGACGCACGTACCACGGCAACCTCCACGAGACGTCCATCGATCGGAGCTACGTCCTCAGGAACGGCGTCGCATCCATGATGGCGCTCGGCGAGGTCGCCGCGCTCGTCTCCGTCGTCGACGACGCGCCCGCGAAGGCCTTCCTCCAGTCGCTCGTCGTGACCCGCGGCCTCCCCGAGGCGACGACGCAGACGATGAACGTCATCGCTCTCGGAGGGGACTCTTCGAATCACTCGGCCTTCAACATGCTGTTTTTGACGGCATGGCTCGCGCAGCGCCATCTGCCGGACGCCGCGACGCGTGGGGTGCTGAAGAATCCGGTCCGCGGGGTGTATGCGCCTCTCTTCGGCGAGAACCCGTCGACGTGGGGGCAGTCGTTCTTCGATCTCGTCGTGGCGCATGCGTCCGGAGACGGCACCGCGGGCGCGGTGATGACCTCGGTCGACGCGACGCTCGTCGCGCGCGCGACGGCGACCCTGAAGGGATTCAAGGAGGCGCCGTTCTACGCGTCGACGGTGGAGAACTGCGACGCGAGCGAGATCGCGACGGGCACGTGCGTCCTCGCCGACGGCGCGACGGTCGTGAAGCTCTCGAGCACGAAGTCCGGCCTCAGCGCGGACAGGGCGCTCCCGATGAGCCTGCGTCCGCCGAGCAACTTCTACTGGCGCACGAGCCCCTTCCTCGTGAACGGCGCCGGCGATCCCAACGTCGTCTTCCCCGGCAGCGACCTCCGCATGGCCTACTGGCTCGGCCGCTGGGTCCGCACCCCCTGAAGAGGGGAGGCTCGCCTCGACGCCGTCAGACGCGCAGGCCCGGCGCCGGGAAGCGGTTGCAGAGCTCCTTGACCTCGGCGGCGACCTTCGCGAGGACGCCGTCGTCGGTCGGCGCGGCGACGACGCGGTCGATCCACGCGGCGAGCATCCTCATCTCTTCCTTGCCCATCCCGCGGGACGTCACGGCAGGGGTCCCCACGCGGATCCCCGAGGGGTCGAAGGGCTTCCGCGGATCGAACGGGATCGCGTTGTAGTTGCCGACGATGCCCGCCTTGTCGAGCGCCTGCGCCGCGGGCTTCCCCGCGATTCCCTTCGGCGTCACGTCGACGAGGAGGAGGTGGTTGTCGGTCCCGCCCGTCGTCACCGCGAAGCCGCGCGCGACGAGCTCCTCGCCGAGCGTCTTCGCGTTCTCGACGACCTGCTTCGCGTAGGCCACGAACGCGTCCGTGGACGCCTCGAGCGCCGCCACCGCGAGGCCCGCCGTCGTGTGGTTGTGCGGGCCGCCCTGGAGGCCGGGGAAGACCGCCTTGTCGAGCGCGGCGGCGTGCGCCTTCTTCGAGAGGATCATCCCGCCGCGCGGCCCGCGCAGCGTCTTGTGCGTCGTCGACGTCACGACGTCCGCGATCCCGATCGGCGAAGGATGCACGCCCGCCGCGACGAGGCCCGAGATGTGGGCGATGTCGGCGACGAGCACGGCAGAGACCTCGTCCGCGATCGACCGGAACGCCGCCCAGTCGAGCTGGCGCGGATAGGCCGTCGTGCCCGCCCAGAGCAGCTTGGGCCGGTGCTCCTTCGCGAGGGCGCGCACCTCGTCCATGTCGATGCGGTGGTCCGACTTGCGGACGCCGTAGGGCACGCTCTTGAAGTACTTGCCGGTGATGGACACGCCATGGCCGTGCGTGAGGTGGCCGCCGGCGGCGAGCCCGAGTCCCATGATCACGTCGCCGGGCTGGCAGAACGCGAGGTAGACGGCGAGGTTCGCGGGGCTGCCCGAGTAGGGCTGCACGTTGACGTGGAGGTCGTCTTCCCCGCCCGCGGCCGCCGTCTTCCCGAAGAGTCGCCGGAGCCGGGTGATGGCGAGCTCCTCGACCTGATCGACGACCTGCTGCCCCTCGTAGTACCGCTTCCGCGCGTACCCTTCGGAGTACTTGTTCGTGAGGCACGAGCCGGTCGCCTCCATGACCGCGCGCGACGCGTAGTTCTCGCTCGCGATGAGGCGCATCGTCTCGTGCTCGCGACGGTTCTCGTCGTCGATGAGGCGGGCGATGTCGGGGTCGACCGAGGAGAGCGCGGGGCCGTAGGGCTGAGCGTCGGACATGGCGCTCCGGCCCTTAGCGCGGTTGGGCGCGCGCGTCGATTGCGCGCCCCGCGCCGGCCTGCCCTCCCCGGACGCTGCCCGTCGTCGACGTCGCGCGCCGAGTTGGTGTAGGGTCTGCCGCATGTCGTCGGCGCGCGTCCTGCTCGCGACCTCCACGTGCGTTCTCGCGATCGCCTTCACGCGCGAGGCCGCGGCGCAGCTCGCCCGGGAAATTCCGGGGAGCCCGAGCTCGGTCGACGGCGGCAAGGACGGCGCGAACCGGCCGGCTCCGCACCAGCGGCGCAACGGCGCCGTCCTCGGTGCGGTCGGGGGCCTCGCCTTCGCCGGAGCGAGCGGGTACCCGAACGACGTGAAGCTCCTCGACGACCCGAGCTTCTATTCCCAGAGCCCGCTCATGGTCGGCTACTCGACCTCGCTCTTCGTCCTCGGCGCCCTGAGCGACTACGTCAACTTCGGTCCCGTCTTCACGACGGCGAACTTCGAGAGCGCCGAGTGGAAGTCGACCGGCTTCGGGCTCGGCTTCCGGGGGGAGGTGTTCCCGTTCGTCGCCCTCCTGCCCGCGCTGGCGGACACGGCCGCGTACGCGCAGGTCGGCTTCGGGACGACCGAGCTGCGGGCGAAGGGGAACTTCCCCACGGCACAGGGCACCCAGTCGATGCTCGGGCTCGGGGTCCACCACGAGTTTCGCCTCGGGACGCTGCTGGGCGGGCACGCCGCCGTCGGCCCCGAGGTCGGGTGGAACCTCATCGACTCCCAGACCGCCTCGCGCCAGTGGGTGACGACCGGGGTGCGGCTCGTGTGGTACGGCGGCAGGGTCGGGCTCGACTCTCCGTGAAAGGGGCTCCATCGTCGGTCCGGCCGTCATGAACGCTCGACCCACACGAGAAGGTCCTCTATCGTCCCTCTCGTGAGCACGGACCCGTTCGGGCTCGTTGGCCAGGTCCTCGACGGCCAGTTCCGCGTCGACGAGCTCGTGGGCGAAGGCGGCTTCAGCGCCGTCTACCGCGGGCACAACCTCGGCCTCAACGAGCCCATCGCGATCAAGAGCCTCAAGCTCCCGGTCGCCTTGCAGACCTCCCTCGTGGAGACGTTCGTCCAGCGCTTTCGGGACGAGAGTCGCCTCCTCTATCGCCTCTCGCAGGGCAACCTGCACATCGTGCGGAGCATCGCGGCGGGGACGACGACCTCGTCCTCGGGGATCCTCGTGCCCTTCATGATCCTCGAGTGGCTGAACGGCCGGTCGCTCGCGCAGGACTTCACGGTCCGGCGGGACCTCGGGAAGGCGGGCCGTAGCCTCGCCGAGATCCTGCAGGTCTTCTCGACGGCGGCCGATGCCCTCGCGTATGCGCACGCGCAAGGCGTCGTGCACCGGGACCTCAACCCGGGCAACTTCTTCCTCGCCACGACGCCGAACCTCGGCATCACCATGAAGGTCCTCGACTTCGGCGTCGCGAAGGTGATGCACGATTCGACGCTCGGCCTGGGGCCGCGCGCGCAGACGGTCGGGCAGTTCCGGATCTTCGCGCCAGCGTACGGCGCGCCGGAGCAGTTCGACGACAACCTCGGCAACGTCGGGGCGCCCTCGGACGTCTACTCGTTCGCGCTCGTCCTGCTCGAGGCGCTGCGGGACGCTCCGGTGAACGAGGGCGTGAACCTCGCCGACTTCGCGCGCTTCGCGATCGATCCGGCGCGCCGGCCGACGCCGCGCGTGCTGGGGATGCAGGTCGAGGACGAGGTCGAGGCCGTGTTCGCGCGCGCGACGCAGCTCGATCCGCGGAAGCGCTGGCAGTCCGTCGCCGAGCTGTGGGGGGCGCTGACGAGCGCCGCGACGAGCGCGGCGTCGAAGAGCATGAAGGCCGCCAAGATGCCGCCGCCCGCGGCGCAGAAGACGCTGCCGCTCGGCGCGAGCTTCCCGTTCCCGCGTCCGGCGCCGCGCCCTGCCGCGGGGACGCCGGCCGCGGCGACGTT
>JALHPN010000012.1 GCA_022842465.1 Polyangiaceae bacterium
GGGCGCTGGCTCGCCTTGGCGGCGGGCGGCGCGTTGCTCGTCGGCGCGGTCACGTCGATCGCGGCGGTGCGGTCGACCCGCATGGCGTCGGCGGAGAGCGGCGCGCTCACGAACGGCGTGAGCGTGACGGACGCGCAGCCCCACGCGTCTGCGAAGGGCGCGCCGAAGGGCGCGGCGCCAGGCGCGACGTCGGGCGCGGCCTTCGATCCGAACAAGGCGGAGGACGTCGACGAGGACCAGCCCTCGGTCATGGAGCTCCCCGCCTCGAGCCCTCCGAGCACCGCGCCGCGCGCGCGCGTCACGAAGCCGGGCAAGCCCGCCCCGCGACCGAAGTTCCTGAACTCGCGCGAGTGACGATGCGGACAGCTACGGCTCTTCCGACCGCAGTGCTCGTCGCGGTGGCGACGTTCGCACCCGTCCACGCGCACGCCGAGGGGCAGTCGAACGAGATGCGCGCCGAGGGGCTCTTCCGCTCCGGCGAGAAGAAGTTCGATGCAGGCCAGCATGCGCTGGCCTGCCAGGACTTCGAGGCGAGCCTCAAGCTCGCGCCGAAGCTCGGGACCCTGCTCAACGTCGCTCTCTGTCACGAGACGGTCGGAAAGGTCGCCTCCGCGTGGCGCGAGTTCCAGCACGCGGCGGCGTGGGCGGCGCAGAACGGCCAGAAGGACCGCCACGAGTTCGCGGTCCAGCACGTCATGGCGCTCGAGACGAAGCTGCCTCGCGTGACGCTGCAGCTCCCGATCGAGCGCGCCATCGCGTCGCTCGAGGTCGACGGAGAGCCCCTGCCCGAGCAGCGGTGGAACCTCCCGCTCTACCTCGACCCTGGCGAGCACGCGATCGCCGTGAGCGCGCCAGGCAAGCGTCGCGGAACGGTCACGTTTCGCGTCGTGAGCTCGCCGACCGAGCAGATCGTCGTCGTCCCTTCGCTCGCCGACGAGGGACCGGCGTCGCCGGCGATCGCGAAGGACCCCGAGCCGCCGCCGCCTAGCCCCCTCGTGCGCAACGTCGGCTGGGGCCTCCTCGCTGCTGGCGGGGCCGGGGTGGTCACGGGGGTGGTGCTGGGTGTGGTCTCGATCGCGAAGCGCGGCGACGCCGACGACCGCTGCGTCAACGGCGCCTGCGATGCAGAGGGCGTCGAGACCCTGCAGGACGCGCAGTCGCTCGGGACGACGTCCCTCGTCGTCCTCACGGCAGGCGTCCTCCTCGGCGCCGCCGGCGGGGTCCTCGTCCACACGACCAGCGCCGCCGCGAAGCCGCGCGCCCGCCTGGGCGTCTCCCCCCTCCGCGCCGGCGCCTTCGTCGGCCTCTCCGGCTCCTTCTGACGTTCGCGTGGGACCGGGTCGACGTCACTCGTGCGTCAATGACTCTTGACGTACACGGTTCCGATGCTGGCTGACGAGGTGGCCCACACCACGTTGCAGGCGTCGGCGGTGACGCTGCGGAGCACGGCGGACGTCGAGGTCCAGATGCGCTCGGGCGACCCGCCGCGTTTTGGAACACGGAAGAGCCCTCCCGAGTCGCTGAAGTAGACGTGGTCCGGTCCGAACGCGAACGCGCCGATCGCCTCCCGGTCCACGACGATGCGCTCTGCGGTGCCGTCGCGCTCGAAGGCGAGGAGGCGTCCGTTACGCACGACGCGTGACCCTGGCTCGTGAATCTCCTGGACGTAGACGCTCGACGCATCGACGCCTCGCGGTTCCAGGCGAACGGCGTCCCTCTCGTGCTCGACGACAACCCGCGCTCGCCCTCCGGTCAGCGACGCGGCTTCGATGACACCGCCGCGGCGGAGATACGGACCCCTCGCGTAGACGAGCTCAGTGTCGTCGGCGACCCACGTGTCGCCCGCGCGCGCGGTGAGGCGCGACGAAGCTCCGTCGGAGTCTCGTCTCCAGACGGTCGTCGTTCTCCGCGCGCCCGTGTCGGGAGCCATCCAGAAGACGCCCGCCGGCGTGACGGCGAAGGAGGAGGCATCGGGTCCGATCGTTTCGCGCTCGCCGGTCCCGAGATCTTCCAGAACCACGGCTCCGTACTGGAACGACCAGCCGCTCGCAGTCTTGCGAGCCAGGCCAGGCTGGAAGACGAGCTTGTCGCCGAACGGCCGGATCGGACCTCCGACGTAATCGCGGAGAGTGAGGCGTTCCGCTTCTCCTCCCGATACGCGGGCGCGGTACACGCTGCTCGTCGGCACGCGGCCCGTGAAGGAGACGTCCTCCGAGACGCCGATGATGACGCGGTCACCATCGAGGGCGAGCGAGAACGAGTCTCCCGCAGCGTGCGTGAGGATTTCGCGTTCGGAGCCGGACGCGCTGCAACGAGGCGGCGGCCGCACGTTGACCACCGCCGCGGGGATCTCCATGTCGGGCTCCTCGAGGGGGGTCACCTCATCGAGCTGGCTCTCGCCACACGCGACGAGGAGCGCGAGAAGCAGGCGGGGGTTGGGGCGGAGATTCATGTCGATCGTTCCTTTCCGAGTGAGCGACTCTCGCGGCTCACTCTCGTGTCGCTCGACGCGGGCACGCCTCGAGGGTCAATGGTGGAGCTCGAGACAGCCGCGTCCGTACCGGCGAGCCGTGAGCCCCGTCAGTTCGAACCGGCGCAGTTCTCCCGCGTCGACAGCGAGCTTGCCGCGCAAATCCCCATGCTGCAGGAGAACGACGCGCACTCGTCGGAGTCCTTGCACGGAGCGCCCCCGACCTTCGCCGATGCACAGGCGCGCGAGCCTTGCGCGCCGCGGACGCAGGCGAGGCCGTGGGCGCAGTCCGACCGCGCCGCGCACGGCTCACCCATCGCGGCAAGGGAGGAACAGACGCCCGCCGTGCATCGGGTGCCGGGCGCGCATGCGGCGGTCTTGGAGCACGCGCTCCCGAGTGGCCCGAGGGCCTGGCAGGTCCCCAGCGTGTCGTCGCACCAGAACGTCCCCGGCGTGCCGATGAGTCTTGCGGTGCAATCGCCGACCGTCGTCGAGCTCTGCGCATCGCATGGTGAACCGTCCGTGGCGGGCAAGTGGGCGACGCAGCGGCCGTACAGGCAACGCGGCGCGGCCCCGGGCGCATCGGCGCAATCGTTCTCCATCGCGCACGCCGCGCCTGTGGCGGCGGTTCCCGTGGGGGCAAACAGGGTGATGAGGTCACGCACGAAGTCGGTCGCCTCCGCCGAGCTCTGGTTCAGGTCGCTGCACGTCGATGCCTGCCGCGCGATGGACGCGACGAGACGCGCGGCGCGGTCCTGCCGGAGGGTTCCACCGCCGTCCGCAGCCGTGAACGAGAGGACGACGCCCGCGATGTTGGAAGCGACTTTGGAGGTGCACGCTGCCGCGTCGTACGCGAACGAGGCAGCCTGGCAGCAGGGGCCGATGTTCGAGCACAGCGCATCGGCGTACGCGGCAGCGAATGCCGCGACGTCCGACGCCGTCGTGGTTGCCACCGACGCCCCATCGAGGGCAACCGAACCGGTGCTGACCGCGCTGGATGCGTCTCCTCCGTCGGCTGCCGTCGGCGGCGCGTCCGGCGCTTCGTCTCGTGGGGGCGCCACGTCTGCTTCCGGCGCCGAGCACGCGACGGCGACGAGAAGGGCGGTCGGAACAGCGAAGGCGAAGCGAACGGAGGGTTGCATCGGCCGCCGCGACTGCACCCTGCGTGCCGATCAGGAATTCCGGCACCGAACCTGGGCTGGCGGAGAAACGCCCGTCCTCGTCGTGTGCACCGCGGCGCGCGGGTGTGCAGCGGCGTTCCCACCTGCCACTGGGCGACTCCTCTGCACCCCTCGGCGCGCCCCGTACGGGAACTTCCCAGGGCCTCCGCTGTCGGCCCCCCACGTGGATGGGCGGGGTCTCGACATGGAGGAGAGGACGTGACTTTGCACTCCCGGACGAGGATGTTGCACCATGGCCCGACGTGGCGCTGCCCGACGAGCTCGAATCCAGCCTGATCGCGCGCCTCGTCGCGCGTGACGAACGGGCGTTCAACGAGCTCGTGCAGGCCTACGGCCGGCGCGTGAGCGGGCTCGTGTTCCGCATGCTCGGCAACCGCGCCGAAGCCGAGGACCTGACCCAGGAGGTCTTCGTCCAGGTCTTCAAGGCGATCGGGAGCTTTCGCGGTGACTCGAAGCTCTCCACGTGGATCTACCGGATCGCCGTGAACCTCTGCAAAAACCGCACGAAGTACCTCCGGGTGCGGCACGCGGGCGAGCAGGACGAGCTCGAGGCGGTGGCGGAGCGCGTCCCGCTCGGCGAGGCCACCCGCGCGAACGTGGCGCAGATCGAGCGCCCGGACGAGGCGATGGCCGGCCGCCAGGTGGAGAAGATCGTGCAGGACGCGATCGCGCGCATCGACCCCACCTTCCGGGAGTGCCTCGTCCTGCGCGATGTCGAGGAGCTGAGCTACGAAGAGATCGGAGAGATCACGGGCCTCCCCCCCGGCACGGTCAAGAGCCGCATCTTCCGTGCGCGCGCGCAGCTGAAGGAGATGGTCGAGAAGGAGCTCGGCGAGAAGATCACATGAGCCAGGAACCGGACGACCCGCAGAAACCTGCCGAGCTCACGGACGAGGCCCCCGAGCTCACGGACGAGGAGGCGCCCGCGCTGAAGGCGCTCCTCAAGCGCTCGCTCGCCGCGCCGGACGAGGCGCCGCCACCCTCCTCTCGCGCGTCCGAGCCGGAGGCGCCGACCGACGCCGACAAGGCGCTCCTCCTCGGCGTCCAGAGAAAGCTCCGCAAGCGCTCGAAGGGGAAGTTCTACGCGGACGGCTGGAGCACCACGCAGTCCCGCGTGAGCTATGCCCTCGTCGCGATCGTGATGCTCGTGACGATCGTGGCCGTGTACCTCGCGCTCGGCCCGACGGGCATCCACTGACCGTCAGCTCGGAGGGCTGAACGAGGCCGGGAGCGGGAGCCGCGTCGTCGCGACGGCGGCGACGGCGCACGCCGTGCCGCCGAGCGCGAAGGCGGCAGGAACACCCCAGCGTGCCGCGATCGCGCCACCGACGGACGCGCCGATGCCCCACGCCACGAAGTGGAGCATGGTGTAGAGCGCAATCATTCGCGCGCGGACGGCGTCCGGGGTCCAGAGCTGGACGAGGGCCTGGAGCGACGAGTAGGCCCCGATCCAACCGATGCCGGCGGGTACGAAGCAGAGCGCCGCGATCGGGAAGGAGCGCACCCGCGAGAGCAGGAGGCCGCTCACGGCGAAGAACATCATCGCCGCAGGCACGAGCACGTTGGGACGGAGCCGGAGTCGGAGACGACGCAGCATCGTCGCGCCGAGCACGGCTCCGGCGCCCATCGCGCCGATCATGAGGCCGTACTGCTGTGCGCTCGCGCCGAGCGTCGACCGCGCATACGCGGGCGTCAGGGCGTAGACGACGGAGCACCCGAGCGAGAAGGCCAGCATCGCGGTGAACGGGGACCGCAGCTCGTCCTGGGCTCGCGCGAGCCGAAAGGGCGCGGCGAAGGCGCGGAGGACGGGCTCGTGCGGCACGAGCGCCGCCGCCGGCTCCTGTCGCTCGCGCGGGCGCCGGGCGGGGCGGAAGGTGAGGAGCGCGACGATCACGGCCGCGAACGTGGCCCCGTTGAGCAAGAACGACGTCCCCGCCCCGTAGGACGAGAGCACGAGCCCCCCGAGCGCGGGGCCGATCGCGCGCGCGAGGTTGAACGCCGCCGAGTTCAGCGCGATGGCGTCCGTCACCACCGCGCGGTCCACCATCTCCGGCACGAGCGACGCCCACGCAGGCTGCCCGATCGCCATCCCGATCCCTGCGAGGCCAGCCGCCGCGAAGAGCACCGCCGAGCTCACGTGGCCCGTCCACGTCATGACGCCGAGACCGAGCGCGACCGTGCCCTGGGCGAGCTGCGAGACGACGACGAGGTGACGACGGTCGACGCGGTCCGCGAGGATGCCGGCCGGCAGCAGCGAGACGAGCGACGCCGTCGTGAACACCGTCGAGAGCATCGCGACGGGAAGCGGGCTGTGCGTCAGGTCGAGCATGAGCCAGCGCTCCGCCACGTCCTGCACGAACGAGCCGATCCAAGAGACGATGGACGCGAGCCAGAGCGCGCGGAAGGCCGGCACCTCGAGAGGGGCGCGCGGCCTCGCCGGTAGCGTGCCCGTCGCTGATGGATCGTGGGCCGCGCTCAGTGGTCGTCGACCCAGCGCGCGAGCACGACCGTGATGTTGTCCGGCCCGCCGTTCTCGTTCGCGCGCTCGATCATCTTCGACGCGGTGAGCTTCAGGTCCGTACCGTAGCGCTGCACGATCTCGAGCATCTCGGGGTCCTCCACCGGACCCGAGAGGCCGTCCGAGCAGAGGATGTACGTGTCGTTCGCGCGCGGCGACTCGAAGCGCGTGTCGACCTTCACGGTGTCCTTCATCCCGAGCGCGCGCACGATGACGTTCTTGTGCGGAAAATTCGCGATCTCCTCGGGCGTGAGGCGCTTCATCTTGATGTAGTCGTTGAGCAGCGAGTGGTCCTCGGTGAGCAGCTCGATCTTGTTGTCGCGGACGCGGTACGTGCGCGAGTCGCCGACGTGAGCGAGATAGACGCCCTCCTCCACCGCGAACATCACGACGATCGTGGTGCCCATCCCGCGCTTGCCGGCGTCGCGCTGCGCCGTCTCGTAGATGCGGAGGTTCGCGAGCTTGATCCCGGTGATGAGCCGGTTCTCCTCGTACCCCTTCGAGCGGTCCATCTTGTACGGCCACGTCCGCTCGGGATCGTGCGCCGTCGCGGCGAAGAACTCCTTCAGCGAGTCGACCGCCATCTTGCTGGCGACCTCGCCCGACGCATGGCCTCCCATGCCGTCCGCGACGACGTAGAGGCCGGAGTCCTCGATGATCGAGAAGTTGTCCTCGTTGTGCGAGCGCTTCATGCCGACGTTCGTCTCGCCGGCGACCTCGATCCTGAGTCCCACGTTCGAATGGTCCCGAGCCGCGCGTCCCGTGTCAACGACAACTCGCGATACGGCCCGTGATCTCGCGCTTCAACGCGCTGTCAACGCGCTTTCCTTCGGCGCTGGCGATTGCCTCAGGGCGCCGCTCGGAGCGTCACGGGGACCTCGCGGAAGCGCCCGCCGCTGAACACGAGGAGCTTGATCGCCTGTCCGACGGCCCGCTTGGCGACCGCCTCGGCGAGCTGCTCCGGGGTCTCGATCGGCTGCCCGTCGATCGCCACGATCGTCTCCGGCGTCTCCGAGCTCGCCCGGAGCCCTGCCTTTTCGGCCGGGCTCCCCGGCGCGAGGCCCACGATCTTCACCCCCCGGACGTTCCCGGCGTCGCTCGGCGCGCCCCCGAGGCCGAGCCACGCGGCGGGCTGCACGGCCGTCGCGGGGGCTTTCATGAGGAACGTCCGGAGCGCGTAGACCGGGACGGCGAGGGTGACCGGCGCGCACGGCGGACCCTTCGCGGGCGCGGCCGTCGGGGCCGAGCCCCCGTTCTTGCACGTCTTGACGACGACGCCGACCACGCGACCGTTCGGCTCCAAGAGCGGGGCCCCGGGGATCGCGGGATTGCCCTTGAAGTCGACGTCGAGGAGATCCTTCAACGTCACGCCCTCGCGCGAGCGAGCGTCGACGCGGCCCTTCACCCCGAGGCTCGACGGGCCGAGCTTTCCGGCCTTCGTGGGCAAAAACGAGCGGATCTCGGCGCCGAGCGGGTCGACGTCGGTCGGCATGAGCCCGTCCAGCCAGCGGCCCGTGAGCGGGACGAGGAGCGCGAGATCCCAGCCCGCGTCCTTGTGGCCGATCCGCGCCTTCGCGAGCGATCCGTCCGCGTACCGGATCTCCGGCTGCTCGACGCCGGTGAGGGCGGAGAGCGACGTCAGGACACGCCCGTCCTTCGCGAGGACCGTCCCGACCGCGAGGGGCCGCCCCGCCTGCTCCACCTGGACGATCCCCCGTCGTGCCTCGGTGTTCGTCTCGCTCCCGCCGGCGCTCCCGGCCGGGGGCGCAGCCGCACCCGACGAGGCGGCAGGCGCGGCGTTCGTGGGGGGGAGCGAGGGCAGCGCCGGGGGCGCCGCGAGCGCAGAGGTGCGGAGCCCGACGAGTCCGGCGAGCGTGGCGAGGGCGAGGACGCGGGAACGCACGAGCATGGAGACTCGTCGAGCGTAGCACCCGGCGTGCCCGCGACCGTGCTCCCCGTGGAGCGTCCTTGACAGGAGACCGTCATCGGTGGGAAATCCTCGGCACGAGGGCCGGCACCATGGGCGCAAGTGCAGAGAATCACGACCATTCGGATGCGCACGGGCACGATCACGGCCCGCCCCCGCCGCCCGAGCCGAAGACGCCGCTCTGGCTCACGGCCGTCGGCGCCGTTCTCTTCCTCCTCGTCGGCATGATCTGGGGCCTCGCGCCGGCCTCGACCCCCGAGAGCGCCGCGACGGCAGCCCCGTCCGCCGCCGCCGACGCCGGCGCGCGCTGATCGCACGCGGCCTTCGCGTTCACATCGAGGTGTGAACGCCCGTCCTCGATGATCGCACGCGCCCGCCGTGGTAAGCGGCGCGCATGAGCACTCGAGGGAACGTCGCGCGTACGTCCGCGACGGGGCAAGCGGAGATGCTGCCGGAGATCGTCGCCTGGACCTCGTCCTTGCCGCACGATCGCGCGCTCGTCCGGGAGGACCTCCTCGGCTCCGCCGCCCACGTGACGATGCTCCGCAGGGTCGGCCTGCTCGAGCTCGCCGACGCCGAGAAGCTGCGCGGCTCGCTCCTCGCCATGTTCGCCACGGCGACCGCGGGAGAGCTCGAGCTCCCGGACGGCGAAGAAGACGTCCACATGGCGATCGAGGCGCGCCTCACGGCCGAGCTCGGCGAGACCGGGAAGCGACTCCACACCGCACGTTCGCGCAACGATCAGGTCGCGCTCGCGCTCCGCCTCCACGTGCGCGATCAGGCCGCGCGCACGCTCGGCGAGCTCGCCGGGCTCGTCGACGAGCTCGCGGGGCGGGCGGAGCGGGAGATCGAGGTGATCCTCCCCGCGTACACCCACCGCCAGCGCGCCCAGCCAGTCTCGGCCGCCTTCCTGCTCTCGGCCTGGTGCATGCAGCTCCTCCGCGCCGGAGACGCGCTCCGCACCGCGATCGATCGCGCGAACGAGTCGCCGCTCGGCTGCGGCGCCTGCTCGGGCACGTCGCTCCCCATCGATCGCGATGTCGTCGCCGAGCTGCTCGAGTTCCGCGGGACGACCGCGAACGCGCTCGACACCATCGGCGACCGCGACTTCGCGCTCGACTGGACGTGGGCGGGGGCGCGCGTGCTGCTCGCCCTCTCGCGCCTCGCGACGGACGTGATCGACTTCACGACGAGCGAGTTCGGCTTCCTCCGCATCGGTGACGCGATCGCGGCGGGCTCCAGCATGATGCCGCAGAAGAAGAACCCCGACGTCTTCGAGCTCGTGCGCGGGAAGTCCTCGCGCGGCGTGGCGAACCTGACGGCGCTCCTCACGCTCGTGAAGGGCCTGCCCACGGGCTACGCCCGCGACCTCCAGGACGACCGTCAGTCGATCCTGGAGACGGGCCCGCTCGTCCGCGGCGCCGTCCGCGCGGCGCGGGCTGCGATGAATCACGTGACGTTCGATCCGGAGGCGTGCCTCCGCGGCGTGTCGGACGGCGCGACGCAGGCGACGGACGTGGCCGAAGCCCTCGTGCGCAAGGGCATGCCCTTCCGCGAGGCCTACCTCACGACGGGCAAGCTCGTGCACCTCGCCCGCGAGAAGAACGTCCCGCTCGCGAAGGTCGGCCTCGACGTCGCGAAGAGCGTGCACGTGGCGTTCGACGAGGCCGTCCTCGCCGTCCTCGATCCGAAGCAGGCCGTCGCGGCGAAGAAGAGCGCGGGCGGCACGGCGCCCGAGCGCGTCCGCGAGCAGATCGCCTGGGTCCGCGCGGCGCGCTTCGAGCTCGCGGAGAAGGTCGGCAACGTCCCCGAGCTCGACGCCCTGGCGAGGAACGTCGCCGCGGAAGCCCTCTGACGCCGGCGAGCTGGCGGCCGTGGTGAAGCAGCGCTTCCGGTACGGGGCCTCCCTCGCGCTCGTGCTCGTCGTCGTCGTCATGTTCGGGGGCGCCGGCGCGCTCTTCTTCTTCCTCGCCAGCTCGGGTAGGTCCGTCCGTCTCTTCCCGCTCGGCGTCGAGGTGGCGGGGACGCCCGTGTACGTGCTGTCGCTCGTCTCGCTCGCGTTCGCCGCGGCGATGATCGCGGTTCGCCTCCGCGCGCATCAGCTCGGACGCCGCGAGCTCGTGATCGCGACGTCCTACGTCGAGGCGCCGAAGCACGCGTGGACGGCCGAGCGGCTCCGCGTGCGAAAGGCGGCCGTGCGTTCGAGCGCCCTCCAGAACACATTCGGCACCAAGGTGCTCGTCATCGAACGCGACGACGGCGTGAAGCTCGCGATCTCGAACAGGACCGTCGGCGAGGACGGCCTGGCCGCCGTCCTTGCATGGCTCGCCGCGGCGCCCGCCGAGGAGCGCGCGTCCTCTCGCTCATGACGCACCGCGCGGCGTGGTAGCCTCGTGCCATGCGGGGCGCGTTGCGACCGGCGGCCGTGAGCATCGCGCAGCTGGCCCTCGGGCTGGCCCTCGCCGCGTCCGGATCGCTCGGGGCCTGCGCGGCCTTCGACAGCGACCCGACGTCGCCGGCCGATGCGGGGGCGCCGGATGACGACCTCATCCGCGAGGACATCGCGACCCCGCCCGTCGCCTTCGACACCGGCGTCGTCCCGAACGTCGACCCCGCGAGCGGCTGCGCGACGACGGTGAAGCCTCCCACGCTCGCGTTCTGCAGCGACTTCGACGACGCCGCGGATCCGTATGCCGGTTGGTCCGAAGTCGACCCCGAGGGCGTCTACACGGCGGCCCCGCCCTTCGTCTCGCCGCCGTTCTCGGCACGGATCGCCCTCCTGAAGGGCGGCGGCAACAGCCCGGATGCGCGCATTCGCCGTTCGGTCGGCGGCGGCGCCGTGGGCACCCGCTTCACGCTCGCCGGATCCGTGCGGATCGAGACCCCCGAGGCGGGTGTCTATCGTCACCTCGTCCGTCTCGACATGAGGAACGGCACGGGCTCCGTCTGGATCCGGCCGAACGGCGCGCTCGTCGAGTCCCGTCGCAACCCCGAAGACGCCACGAGCTCCACGTACACGAGCACGACGGGCACCGTGCCCCTCACGGACGACCGCTGGCACGCGTTCCGTCTGTTCGTCGACCTCTCGACGAACAACCGCATCGCGATCGCCGAGGTCGACGGGAAGAGCACGTCCCTCGCGCTCGGTCAGGCCAAGGTGCCGGGCGCGGTCGATGCCGTGCTCGGCCCCGCGGAGCCCAGCGTCGCCAACCAGCCTGCCGTGGTGTACTTCGACAACGTGACGGCGTTCCGCGAGCCGTGACGGGCTCTCAGGTCGTTCGCCGCGACGCGGGGGCGCGGGAGCTCACGACGTCCCGCAGCGACGCGTCGCTGTCGTCCTGAACGGTCGACGAGCTCGGCGCGACGGGCGGCGGACGGTTCGACGTGCCGCGGTTCAGGAGCTTGCCGACGTGGCGGATGTCCTTCCCGCGGACCATGAAGACGACCATCTCGGCGAGGTTCGTCGCGTGGTCGGCGATGCGCTCGATGTACTTCGCGATCGACTGCACGCGCGTCGCGCGGAAGATGTTCCGCGGGTTCTCCATCATGTACGTGAGGAGCTCGCGGAAGATCGTCGCGTAGTAGGCGTCGACCTTCGAGTCGCGCTCGACGATCGCCTGCGCGCGCTCGGGGTCGCCGGCCACGAAGGCGTCGAGGGCCTCGCGCAGCATCTCCTGCGCCGCCTCGGCCATGTTCACGACCTCGACGTACGGCTTCAGCGGCGGCTCCTCGTTCAGCTCGAGGACGCGCTCGCAGATGTTCACGCCGAGGTCACCCATCCGCTCGAGGTCGGTGACGACCTTGAGCGCCATCGTCACGAAGCGGAGATCGCTCGCGACGGGCTGGCGCCTCGCGAGCACCCGCAGGCAGAGATCGTCCACCTCCACCTCGAGCCTATTGATGTGGCGGTCGATGTAGAGCGTCTTCTCCGCGAGCTCGCTGTCGCGCTCGACGAGCGCCTTCATCGCCTGGCCGAGCATCTCCTCGACCTTGGCGCCCATCATGAGGAGCATCTCGCGGATGCGGCGGAGCTCCCCTTCGTACTCTCGATCGGTGTGGACGCGCGGCATGCGGGAGTCGAGCGTAGCGCCTTCGCGACCCCGGAGGGAATCAGCCGAAGCGTCCCGTGATGTAGTCCTCCGTCCGCGGATCGGAGGGCTTCGTGAAGATCACGTCGGCGTGGTCGTACTCGACGAGCTCGCCCAGGTAGAAGAAGGCCGTGAAGTCCGAGACGCGCGCGGCCTGCTGCATGCTGTGGGTGACGATCACGATCGTGTAGCGGTCGCGGAGGTCGTGGACGAGCTCCTCGATCTTCGCGGTCGCGACCGGGTCGAGCGAGGAGCAGGGCTCGTCCATCAAGAGCACCTCCGGCTCGAGCGCGAGGGAGCGCGCGATGCAGAGGCGCTGCTGCTGGCCGCCCGACAGCGCTCCGCCGGGCCGGTCGAGCGCGTCTTTCACCTCGTCCCAGAGGGCCGCCTGCCGAAGGACCTCCTCCACGACCACGGCCGGCTCGTCCGGATCGAGGCCCGAGAGGCGGAGGCCGGCGAGCACGTTGTCGCGGATCGACATCGTCGGGAACGGGTTCGGCCGCTGGAAGACCATCCCGACGCGTCGGCGGATGCGGACCGGGTCGACGTCCCGCGCGTAGATGCTCCGCCCGTCGAGGAGCACGTCGCCCCCGGCGCGCGCGCCGGGCACCACCTCGTGCATGCGGTTCAGGCAGCGGACGAAGGTGGACTTTCCGCACCCCGACGGGCCGATGACGGCGGTCACGCGATGCTCGACGAGCGGGAGCGTGATCTCGTTCAGCGCGCGCTTGTCGCCGAACCACGCCGTGAGGCCCTCCGCGCGCATCTTCGGACGCGCCTCGGAGGGGGAGGGGGAAGAAGGCGGCGTGCTCCGGGGCATCGTCAAGGCGACCCCTTCGCGGTGCCGTCGGCGCGTCGCGTGAGGCGCGACACGAGGTGGAGGAGCATCACGATGGCGACGAGGACGAGCGCGGCGGCCCAGGCTTGGGCGTGTCGGTCGTCGCTCGGCGACAGCGTATAGAAGAAGATCCGGACCTGCATCGTGGAGGTGGGCTCGAGGGGGCTGCCCGACCAGAAGTCGTTGTCGAACGCGGTGAAGAGGAGGGGGGCGGTCTCGCCGCAGACGCGCGCGATGGCGAGCAGCGTACCCGAACGGATCCCCGGCGCTGCAGTGCGGAGCACGACGTGGAGCGCGATCCGCCACCGCGGCGCGCCGAGCGCGATCGCCGCCTCGCGGAGGGAGTCGGGTACGGTCCGCGCCAGCTCGTCGGTCGTCCGCGTGACGAGCGGGAGCATCATGATCGCGAGCGCCACCGCGCCGGCGAGGCCCGAGAAGCGTCGCATCCCCACCACGAACGTCGCGTAGACGAACACGCCGACGAGGATCGACGGGACCCCTGCGAGGACGTCCGCGCAGAAGCGCACGCCGCGGGCGAGCCAGGAGTCCCGGTACTCCGCGAGGAAGAGGCCTGCGAGGATCCCGGTCGGGACGCCGAGCGCGGTCGCGAGGACGACGAGCTCGAACGTCCCGGCGACGGCGTTCGCGATCCCGCCGCCGCGCGTCGCGGCGTCGGGCAACGTCGTGAAGAACGCGAAGGACAGGGCGCCGAGCCCGCGCACCGCGACGTAGCCGAGGATCGCGACGAGCGGCAGGATCGCGAGCGCGACGGCGAGGGACGAGAGACCGACGGCGACCTTGTCGGCCAGGCGCCGCGTGACGTAGCGGTCGGCGCGCGCGGTCATCGGCTCACCTCGGCGACCGCGCGTGCGAGGCGCCGCCCGCGCGAGGCGCCGCGCGCGACGAGCACGCGGGCCACGACATTGAACGCGAGTGAGAGCGCGAAGAGCAGGAGCCCGAGCTCCGCGAGCGCCGCGACGTGGAGCTCGCTCGTCGCGTGCGCGAACTCGTTGGCGAGGACGCTCGCGAGCGTGTAGCCGGGGGAGAACAGCGAGCTCCCGATCTCGGCGCGGCTGCCGACGACCATCGCGACCGCCATGGTCTCGCCGACGGCGCGACCGAAGCCGAGGAGCACCGCCCCCGAGAGCCCCGAGCGCGCATGCGGGAGGACGATGCGCTTCACGACCTCCCAGCGCGTCGCCCCGAGCGCGAGCCCACCCTCGCGGAGCTCCGTCGGGACCGCGCGGAGCACCTCGCGCGAGATCGTCGCGATGGTCGGGATGACCATGATCGCGAGCACGAGGCCTGCGCAGAAGAGCCCTAGCCCGAGCTTCGGACCGCGGAAGAAGGCGATCGAGCCGAGGTGCGCCTCGAGCGCGGGCTCGATCACCGTGCGGAGGAGCGGCGCCAGCACGAGCGCCCCCCAGAGCCCGTAGACGACGCTCGGGATCGCCGCCAGGAGATCCACGAGGAACCCCACCGGGCGCCGCAGCGCGGGCGGTCCGAGGTCGGACTGGAACAGCGCGACCCCGAGGCCGACGGGGATCGCGAGGAGCAGCGCGAGGCCTGCCGTGACCGCCGTCCCGTAGACGAACGGGAGCGCGCCGAGCTCGCCGCTCACGGGGTCCCACGTGCGGCCGACGACGAACGCAGGACCGAAGCGAGCGAGGCTCGGGAGCGCGAGATGGAGCACCGCCCCCGTGATGGAGGCGAGGACGACGGCGAGCAGCGTCGCAGCGCTCGCCCCGAGGAGCTCGAACGCGCGATCCGCCGTCACGAGCGGGGGCTCCGCGCTCGGCACGGGCGCAGAGCCCTCCGGGCTCCGCGGGCGCGCGACGTCCGTCGTCATCGTCAGCCTCCCAGCGCCCGCGGCGCCGCGGCGAAGACGATGGGCCGGCCGCCGGCGCGGAGCTCGCGGAGCACGCTCTCTGCCCGGAGGACGAGCTCGGGCGGGAGCTCCGCGTAGTCGAGCGGGCGCGCGTAGCGCTGGCCGTCGTGGACGGCCCACCAGAGGAACTGGGCCAAGGCGGCGCCGCGCTCGGGATCGCGGGCATCACGCGGCAAGACGACGTAGGAGAGCGCCGTGATCGGGTAGGCCGCCGGATCGGTCGTGTCGACGAGGCGGATCGGCGTGTCCCGCGCGGCGCCCGGATCGAGGAGGACCGCGGCCCGCGCGGCGTGGTCGAGCGCCTCGAGGGTCGGCGTCACGAACGCGCCGGCTCGGTTCTGCACGGACGCGACGGGCAGGCCGGCGAGATGGGCGTGGGAGACCTCCACGTAGCCGATCGTGAAGGGCGTCACCTTCACGTGGGCGGCCACGCCTTCGCTGCCCTTCACCCCCACGCCGGTCGGGAAGCGAGGCGTCGTACCGGCGCCCACCTTCGATCGCCACGCCGCGCTCGTCCGGGAGAGATAGGAGGTGAAGGCCGCGCTCGTGCCGCTCCCGTCGGCGCGATGGACGACCGTGATGGGCTCCGCCGGGAGCGCACGGCCCTCGTTAGCCTCCCGGATCCGCGCATCGTCCCAGCGGGTGACCGTGCCGAGGAAGACGTCCGCGACGAGGTCCGCGGTGAGGCGGAGCGGCGCGGCGCCCGGCAAGTTGTAGGTCACCGCGACCGCGCCGATCGTCGTCGGGACGTGGAGCACCGAGTCCTTGCAGCGCGCGAGCTCTCCTTCGCTGAGCGGCTCGTCGGTCGCGCCGAAGTCGACGACGCCGTCGGACACCTGGCGGACGCCTGCGCCGGAGCCGACGGACTGGTAGTTGATGCGCACCTTCGGATCGAGCTTCGCGTACTCGGCCGACCAGCGGGCGTAGAGCGGATACGGCAGCGTCGCGCCGGCGCCGTTGATGACCCGCATCGAGTCCGCGTTGCTCTTCGAGCAGGCCGACGCGATCGCGACGGCGGAGAGGACGACGAGCCCGAGCAGGAGCCAGCGGAGGCTGCTCTTCAAGCCGCGGTCTCCCGCGCCTCGCGCGCGAGATCGTCGGTCGACCCTCGCTCGCGGACGCGTGTGCTCCCGTCGGGGAGCTTCATCTCGAAGGTGGTGCCCTTGCCGACGGCGCTGTGCACGACGATGGTGCCGCCCATCGACTCGACGAGGTGCTTGACGATCGAGAGGCCGAGGCCGGTGCCGCCCATCTCGCGCGACCGGCCCGCGTCGACGCGGTAGAAGCGCTCGAAGAGCCGCGGGAGGTGCTTCTCTTCGATGCCGAGGCCGTCGTCGGAGACGCGGAGCACGAGGCCGCGGGCGCCCTCCCCCGTCTCGCCGGCGAGCGTGACGGTGCATCCCTCGGGGCAGTACTTGACCGCGTTGTCGACGAGGTTCGTCAAGACCTGCTCGATCGCGCGGCGATCGAGATCGGCGACGAGCCCCTTCGGAGCGACGAGCCGCAGCCCCACGCGCTTCTTCTCGGCGCGCTCGCGGAACATCCCGAGGAGGTGCGCGGCGAACGGCTCGAACGCGAAGCGCTCCGGGCGGAGGCGGAGCTCGCGCGACTCGATGCGCGAGAGGTCGAGCAGGTCCTCGATGAGGCGCTGGAGGCGGGCCGCGTTCCGCTCGATGATGCCCAGGAAGCGCTTCGCGCCCTCGGGGTCCTTCTCGAGCGCCATGTCGAGGGTCTCGGCCGCGGAGAGGATGGCCGTGACCGGCGTGCGGAGCTCGTGCGAGACGTTGGCCACGAAGTCACGACGGAGCGACTCGAGACGGCGTACGTCGGTGACGTCGAAGAAGACCGCGAGGAGCCCGCCGGCGTCGTCCTTCGCGGCCGCGCCGAGCTGCGTGAAGGCGCCGCTCACGAGGAGGCGGCGGGGCTTCAGGCCTCCGAGCTCGATCTCGCCCGAGCACGTCGAGCGCGTCTGCCTCGCGCGATCGAGGAGCTCCTTCAGCTCCGCGTGGCGCACGACCTCGAGGAGGGGTTGGCCGACCACGTCCGCGCTGAGGAGGAGCATCTCGCGGAGCGACGGGTTCATGAGCGCGACCTTCCCGTCGCGATCGAGGAGGAGCACCCCCTCCTGCATCCCGTTCAGGATCCGGCTGACGAGGTCGCGCTCGGTGCGGAGCTCGCCCACGGTCTTCGACAGGCTCCCCGCGAGCTGGTCGAAGGCGGCCCCGAGGTCGCCGACGTCCTCGTCCTTCGTCACGCGCGCGCGCACGGAGAGATCTCCGTCGTGCATGCGCTGCGCGGCGGCGGTCAGCGGGCGCACGGTCTCGTCGAACCAGCGCATCGTCAGCTCGGAGAGGACGAAGCTCGCGCCGAAGCCGGCGCCGAGCGAGACGAGGAGGGCCGTCACCGTCCGTACGTCGTGACCGACGAGCGTGAGGGCCACGTAGACACACGACGACACCACGACCGCGATCGCGAAGAGGAGGCGGACGCGGATCCGGGCTCTCACCCGGTGGCCTCTTCGGGGTTGTCGGCGAAGCGGTACCCGACGCCACGCACGGTCTCGATGTAGTCGCCGCAGACCCCGAGCTTCTCGCGGAGCCGCTTCACGTGCGTGTCCACCGTGCGCGTCGTGATGTCGGCGTCGATGCCCCAGACGTCGCTCAGGAGCGCCGCGCGCGTCTGGACGCGGTTCCTGCGGTCGTAGAGGGTGACGAGGAGCTTGAACTCGAGCGCCGTGAGCTCGAGCTCCGCCTCGCCGGTCCACACGCGGTGCGCGCCGCGATCGATGCGGAGGTGACCGAACTGGATCGTGGCAGCCACCTCCTGCTCGCTGCTCGAGCGTCGGAGGATGGCCTGGATGCGGAGGAGGAGCTCCCGCACGCTGAAGGGCTTCACGACGTAGTCGTCCGCGCCGAGCTCGAAGCCGACGACGCGATCGATCTCCTCACCCTTCGCGGTGAGCATGACGACCTGCGCGTTCTTCGTCAGCGGGTCGGTCTTCAGGGTCTTGCAGATCTCCGTCCCGGGGATGTCGGGGAGCATCAGGTCGAGCAGGACGAGGTCCGGCTTCTTCTCCCGCGCGATCCGCAGCCCCTCTTCTCCCCTCCCGGCGACGAAGACCTTGTGGCCCTTCTCGCGGAGGTTGTAGTCGAGGATCTGCTGGATGTCGGCTTCGTCCTCGATGATCAGGATTCGCGCCATCACTCGCGGATACTCTAGTCGTGTGACGAACGTGTGTCATGCGAGGGGGAACCAGGTAGCGCTCGTGGGGACGCGCGGCTGACCATGCTCTCGGGCGCTCGCGTCGTCGTCGTCGTCCCCGCCTTCCAGGAGGAGAGGCACGTGGGGGACGTCATCCGGACGATGCCCCCCTTCGTCGATCGGATCGTGCTCGTCGACGACGCGAGCACCGATCGGACGGTGGCGCGCGCGAGAGAGGCCGAGCCCGGCGCGCGGCTCGACGTCGTGCGGCACGGACGCCGTCGTGGCGTCGGCGCGGTCATCGCCTCGGGGTACCGGCGCGCCCTCGAGGAGCCCGGCAACCCCAACGACGCGCTCTGCGTCATGGCCGGCGACGGCCAGATGTGCCCGGACGACCTCGAAGCGATCGCGCGGCCCGTCGTGGAGCGCCGAGCGGACTACGTGAAGGGCGAGCGCTTCTCCTCGCCCGGCGTCCGCGCAGCGATGGGGCTCCCGCGGTGGATCGGTGGGCACGTCTTCTCCACCCTCACCGCCCTCGCGGTCGGCCAGCGCTTGACCGACAGCCAGTGCGGCTACACCGCCCTCGCCCGCTCTGCCGCGGCGCGCCTCGACCTCGACGGGCTCTGGCCGAGCTTCGGCTACCCGAACGATCTCCTCGGGCAGCTCGCCGCGCGGGGCCTCGTCGTCGCCGAGGTCCCCGTGCGGCCCGTCTACGGCACCGAGGAGAGCAAGCTCCGCCTCCGCCACCTGCCGCCGATCGCCTTCCTCATCGGCCGGGCGGGTGTCCGCCGGATTCGCTCGGAATTCCGAGGGGTCGAGCCCCCCGGGAGGCGTCATCCGAAAGGGTGACACGGCGGCGAAGGGACTCTCTCGGGTTTTCGACGTACGCTGTAGAGACGTGCGAACGCCTCGCCCCCACGCTTCCGCTCGCGGCATCGGCACCCTCATCGGCAACGGGTGGCTCCGCGAGTCGCCGAAGAACCGCGCGCCCGCGTTCTGGCAGGTGCGGAGCCGCTCGGCACTGCGGAAGTGCATGTTCATGAACGTGCCGCGCGAGCTCCTCGAGGCGCTGCCCGAGGGAGCGCTCGCGCCCTCGACCCCACCGCGCATCGTCGCTCCGACCGCGACGCCGCCCTTCGCCGACGACGGACACGTGAAGCGCCGGGACCCCCAGCGCGACGTCCGCATGATGCCTGCGGTCGATCCTCAGCTCGCCCGCCGCGTCGCGCGCGAGCAGCAGCGCCGCGCCGAGAAGCCCGAGATCTGGGAGACGCCCGTCGCCGTCGGCGTCCTCCTCATGGTCGCGCCGCCGATCGGCCTCGCCGCGCTCTGGTCGAGCAAGCGCTACTCGGGCGACGCGCGCTGGGCGCTCACGATCATGACCGCGCTGATGATGTGCCTCGGCGCCGCCGTCGCGATCACGGCGATGTCGCTCCGCTTCTGATCCCGAGCGCTCAGGCGAGCGCGCGCTCGACGATGCCGGGCACGTGCCGGAGCGCGTGCTCGACGTCGAAGAGCTCCTCGAGCTTCGCGCGTGGGATGCGCTTCGACACGTCGGCGTCCGCCCCGAGGTTGTCCGAGAAGCGGCCGTCACCCTGCCACGCGCGCATCGCGTTGCGCTGCACGAGGACGTAGGCCTCCTGGCGCGCCATGCCCGACTCCACGAGGGCGAGGAGCACCGCCTCCGAGAAGTAGAGCTCGTTCGCGCGCGCCATGTTCTCGGCGAGGCGGGCGGGGTAGACGACGAGCCCTTCGACGAGGCTCTTCGAGCGGACGAGCATGAAGGCGAGCGTCGACGTCGCGTCGGGCGCCATCATGCGCTCGACCGAGGAGTGCGAGATGTCCCGCTCGTGCCAGAGGGCGACGTTCTCGAGCGCGGGGATCGCCGCGGCGCGGACGATGCGGGCGAGGCCGCAGAGGTTCTCGCTCAGGATCGGATTCCGCTTGTGGGGCATCGCGCTCGAGCCCTTCTGCCCGACCGTGAACGCCTCCTCGGCCTCCCCGACCTCGGACCGTTGCCAGTGACGCACGTTCGTCGCGAGCCGCTCGATGCCGGCCGCGACGAGCGCCATCGCGCAGAAGAGCTCGGCGTGGCGATCGCGCGGCACGATCTGCGTGCTCACGGTCTCCGCGCGGAGCCCGAGCGCCCCGAGCGCCTTCGCCTCGATCTCGGGGGAGAGGTGGGCGTAGGTGCCGACCGCGCCGGCGATCTTCCCCACCGCGACCGCCTCGCGTGCCGCTCGGAGGCGCGCTCGTCCGCGGCGCATCTCGGCGTGGTGCCCCGCGAGCGCGAGCCCGAACGTGACGGGCTCGGCGTGGATGCCGTGGCTCCTGCCGATCATGGGCGTCTTCGCGTGCTCGCGAGCGCGCTTCGCGAGCGCCTCGAGGAGGTCGTCCGTGCGGAGGACGAGCTCGTCGGTCGCGTCGCGGAGGAGGATCGCGAGCGAGGTGTCGAGGACGTCGCTCGACGTCATCCCGCGGTGGAGCCAGCGCGCGTCGGCCCCCGCGAGCTCCTCGACGTGCGTGAGGAAGGCGATGACGTCGTGCTTCGTCGTCCGCTCGATCTCGTCGATCCGCGCGACGTCGAGCACGAGCTTCTTCTCGCGGATGCGCCCGGCCGTCCCGCTCGGGACGAGACCGGCGGCCTCCATCGCCTCGCAGGCTGCGAGCTCCACCTCGAGCCAGACCTGGAAGCGGCGCTCGGGGGACCAGAGGGCGGCGAACGAAGGCGGCGTATACCGGGGGATCATGACGCGGCGATGTCTAGCACGCGCTCGCCGTGGGAGTATGCTCGCGCCGCCATGGCTCGCGCGCTCACCGCTCACGACGTGTTCACGCCCGGCGCCTTCCCCGAGCACACGTACGTCGCGCGCACCGACGAAGACCTCGAGGCGCGCCTCCGCTTCGGGCTCGGGACGCGCGGTCAGATCGTCAGCCTCTCCGGGCCCTCGAAATCGGGGAAGACCGTCCTCGTCGAGAAGGTCGTCGGCACCGATCGCCTCGTGACCGTCGTCGGCGCCGGGATCCGCGACGCCGAGCAGATCTGGGCGCGCGCGCTCGACGCGCTCGACATGCCGGCGGACACGATCACGACGAGCGGCGCGGAGGCACGCACCGCCTATCGCGGTCAGGCGCGCGGCTCGATTGGCGCCGCCGCGCTCGTGCGCGCGGAGGGCACCGCCGGGCTCGAGCACCGCGCGAGCAAGCTCGCGAGCGAGGCCGAGCGCAAGGCGCGGCGCGGCCTCGAGCAGGTCATCGAGGAGATCGGCGAGAGCGACGACGTGCTCCTCGTCGACGACTTCCACTACATGCCGCGCGACGTGCAGAGCGACGTCGCGAAGCAGCTGAAGGAGGCGGCACGACGAGGCGTGAGGATCGTGACGGCGCAGGTGCCTCATCGCGCGGACGACGTCGTCCGCGCGAACGCCGAGCTCCGCGGGCGCGTGACGGCGATCGACGTCGGGTACTGGCCCTCCGCCGATCTCGTGAGGATCGCGGAGGCGGGCTTCTCCGCGCTCGACGTCGAGCTCTCTCCGACCTCGGCGCGGAGCCTCGCGGACGAGGCCGCCGGCTCGCCCCAGCTCATGCAGGCGCTCTGCCTCTACGCCTGCTTCGTCCTCGGAACGACCGAGAAGCAGGCGAAGCGCAGCGCAAAGCGGCTCGACGCGAAGGATCTCGAGAAGACGTGCCGACTCACCGCGACGGTCTGCGACTTTCGCTCGCTCGTCGACGTCCTCGACCCCGGCCCTCGTGCGAGGGGCGCCGAGCGGAAGACGTATCGCTTCCGGAGCGGCGGCGTCGGGGACGTGTACCGCGCGGTCCTCCGGGCGATCGCCGGCGAGCCCCGCGCGCTCTCCTTCTCGTACGACGAGCTCGCCGCGCGCGTGAAGGCGCTCTGCGACGGCGAGAGCCCGCCTGGCTCGAGCCTCTTCGCCGCCTGCGCGCACATGCAGAGGCTCGCCGAGGACCACCTGCCGACCTCGCGCGTGCTCGAGTGGGACGACACCGAGCACGTGCTCGAGATCCCGGACCCGTACTTCCTCTTCTACTTGCGCTGGTCCGACCGCCTCGCCTGATCTCAGGCGCTCCAGAAGCGGCGCCCGCGGCGCGCGGCGTCGACCAGCGCGGGCGCGGGCGTGAAGCGCGCGCCGTGGCGCTGCTCGAGGGCGCGCGTGCGCCGGAGGACCTCGTCCGCGCCGAGGACGTCGACGTAGCGGAAGGGGCCGCCGCGGAACGCCGGGAAGCCGAGGCCGAGGACGGCGCCGAGATCGCCGTCGCGGGCGCTCGCGAGGACGCCCTCGTCGAGACACCGAAGCGCCTCGTTGACGAGCGCGAGGGCGCACCTCGCCTGGATCTCCTCCGGCTTCGGGCCGCCGTGCGGGCGGGGAGCCACGCCGAGCGCGCGGTACGTCGTGTCGTCGACGCGCCGCTCGGCGCGCACGCCGCGCCCGTAGAGGTAGAAGCCGCGCCCGTTCTTCCGGCCCTTGCGATCGTCCAGGCGGAGCGCTTCGATGGCGTCCGGCGCGCGGAGGCGCCCGCCGAACGCCTCGTGGAGGAGAGCGGCGACGTGGCCGACGAGATCGATCCCGAGCTCGTCGGCGAGGTGGAGCGGGCCCAGCGGGAAGCCCCACGCGACGAGCGCCTCGTCGACGACCTCGACCGGCACACCCTCGGCCACGAGACGGACGGCCTCGTGGAGGAAGGGCGCGAGCGTGCGCGTCGTGTAGAACCCAGGGCCGTCCGCGACGACGATGACCGTCTTGCCGAGGTCGCGTCCGAAGCGCACCGCGGTCGCGAGGGCGGCGTCGCTCGTGCGCGGACCGCGGACGACCTCGACGAGCGGCACCCTCGTCACCGGCGCGAAGAAGTGCATACCGAGGACGCGCTCGGGCCGCCGGGCCTCCTCCGCGATGCGGGCGACGGGGATGGCGGCGGTGCTCGAGGCGATCACGGCCTCGTCGCGGACGCGCTCTTCGACGTTCCGGAGGACCTCGTGCTTCAGGGCGAGGTCCTCGAAGACCGCCTCGACGACGAGGTCGGACGCGCGGAGGCCGGTGTACGCCGTCGTGCTGGTCACGCGCGCGAGCGCGCGCGCGTGGTCGCGCGAGGAGAGAAGGCGCTTGTCTCGGCGGCCGTCGAGGTGCTCGCGCACGTAGCGGAGGCCGCGACCGAGCGCGACCTCCTCGCGCTCCTTGAGTCGAACGACGACCCCACGCTCCGCGGAGATCGCCGCGACCCCGGCGCCGATGAGCCCGGCGCCGACGACGGCCACACGAGCTGCGGCGACGTCCGCGGCCGTCGCCGCCGCGCGCGCGGCCGCCTCCGCGGAGGCGAGCTCCGCGAGGCGATGGGCCGACTCGCTGACGACGAGCTCGCCGAAGCGCTTCACCTCGAGGTCGGCCGCAGCCTTCCAGCCGCGAGCCGCCCACCGCTCGAGCACGTCGAGGACGGCGTCCGGGGCGGGGTAGTGACCGCGCGTGCGCGCGGACGACGCGATGCGCGCGCGGCGGAGGGCGATCGTGCGGCCGACGCCCGTGCCGTCGAGGAGCCAGCGATGGACGCGCGGCATCGCGCGATCGCCGAACCCCGGCTCCCTCCCGACGAGGCCGCGCGCCGTGAGGCACGCCGCTTCGAGCGCGATCGAGCTCGCGACGACGTGGTCCACGAGGCCGAGGGCACGCGCGCGCTCGGCGGGGATCGCGCGGCCGGTGAGGCCCATGTCGAGCGCGACGGCGAGCCCGGCGCGCCGCGCGACGCGGAGGAGCCCGTTGCCGGCCGGCACGACGCCGAGCTTCACCCCGGGGAGCCCGACGCTAGCGTCGCGCTGATCGGTGATCACGATGCGGGCGCAGGCGAGCGCGAGCTCGTAGGAGGTGCCCGACAGGGGCCCGGTCGCGAGCGCGACGACGGGTTTGTTCGCGCGCGCGAGGGCGACGAGACGGCGCGAGGCACGTGTCGCGAAGCGCGTCGCGTCGTCGGCGAAGCGCAGCGAAGCGACGAGCTCGATCTGGGCCCGCGCGTCGTCGGCGGGAAGGACCGAGCTGGTCACGACGACCGCGCGAACGCGCACGTCCGAGAGCGCGGCATCGATCGCGGAGAAGACCTCGTCCGCGAGGGCGTGCCCACCCTGGATCGTGAGCACCGCCACCCCGTCGTCTCGGACCTCGCGGCGTACGCGGAGGGGGCGCACGAGAGGCTTCGACGGCTCGGCGATCGACGTCTGCGTCATGCCGCCTCCAGGACGACCGACCCGCCGAGGCCGCCCGCGGCGCACGCCGTGGCGAGACCGAGCTTCCCGCCTCGCCGGCGGAGCTCGTGGGCGAGGCCGAGGAGGAGACGCGCGCCCGTCGCGCCGAAGGGATGACCGAGGGCGATCGAGCCGCCGTTCACGTTGAGCCTGGCCTCGTCGACCTCGCCGATCCGCGTCGCCCGTCCGAGCTTCTCCTCCGCGAACCGACGCGAGGTGAACGCCTGTATGTTGCACAGGACCTGCGCTGCGAACGCCTCGTGCATCTCGACGAGATCCATGTCGGCCAGGGTGACCCCCGCGCGATCGAGGGCGAGTGGCGTGGCGTAGGCGGGGCCCATCAGGAGGCCTTCCGCCGGCGAGAGCGCGGCGTAGCCCCACGAGCGAAGCCACGCGATCGGGCGGAGGCCGAGCTCCTTCACCTTCGCCTCGGAGGCGAGGAGGAGCGCGCTCGCGCCGTCCGTGAGCGCCGACGAGCTCGCCGCGGTGACGGTGCCGTGCTCGGGATCGAACACAGGCGGGAGCTTCGCGTACGCGTCGAGGTCTCCGCTCTTCCGGACGACGTTGTCTCGCACCGTCGGGCGATCTTCCGCGGGGGGGGTGACGACGCGCATCACCTCGTCGTCGTACACGCCTCGCTCCCACGCCGCCGATGCGCGGACGTGGCTCCGATGGGCGAGCTCGTCCTGCGACCTCCGGGAGATGCCCATGTCCTTCGCCATCCGCTCGGCGTGCTCGCCCATCGTGAGGCCGGTCGAGGCCTCGCGGAGGGCGGGAGGGACCGGGAGCAGATCCCGCGCCGAGAGGTGCGCGAACGATCGCGCCTTGTCCGTCAGCGACCGGGCGCGGCTCGCGGAGGCGAGCGCCGTCGCGAGCGGCCGCGAGACGGTGACGGGGACGTCGCTCGCGCTGTCGACGCCGCCGACGATCGCGAGGTCGTGGGCGCCGGTGAGGATCGCCTCGGCCGCGCTCGTCGTCGCCTGGAGCGAGCTCGCGCAGGCGCGGACGACGGTGAACGCGTCCGTCGTGTCCGGTAGGCTCGCCCCGAAGACGATCTCCCGCGCGATGTTGGGCGTCCGCGGGCTCGGCACCGCCTGCCCGAACACGAGCAGCGACAGCGCCCGCGGATCCACGTCGGCGCGCGCGACGAGCTCGCGGACGACGAGGCTCCCGAGGTCGACGGGCGACAGGTCCTTGAACGCCGTCCCCTGCCGCATGAAGGGCGTCCGCAGCCCGGCGACCAACGCGATCCGATCGCCCGCGTCGGCCGAGCCCGCGTTCCATCGCCGCGTCCGTGCGATCGTCATCGCCCGACCCTTGGATCGGCCGCGCCGCCCCGTCAAGAAGACGGCGAGAAACGAGAGGTTCGGCCCCTGCGCCTTCGCGCAGCCGAGGGCCTGCGGCAACCGGGGCCACCCCACCAGGCTCGGCTTGTGCTAACGCACTCGGCGTCCCCCTGGTCACGTCCCCACCGTCCGTGGGGCCCCACCTGCACGAGGAAACCCGATGTCTCTCGTCGACGTGCTCACCGATGCTTCGAAGAAGCCCCAGATCGTCAAGGACTGCTGCACGCTGATCGACGAGGAAGTGAAGGACAAGGGCGGCATCTCCGGGCTCGCGATCAAGGCGGGCTACGGCGCGGTGAAGGGCATCAAGCCCGGCTTCGTCGAGCACGCGGTCGAGGACCTCCTCCCCGAGTTCGCGAAGGCCCTCGACCCGCTCTACGGTGAGGCGAAGGCGAACGACAAGGCGATCGGGGATTTCTTCAGCGCGAACGCGGGTCGCGTCGCGGATGCGCTCCTCGCGATCACCGACGGCAAGGCGCAGCGCGCGAAGAGCGGCGTCGCCAAGGGCGCCTACGACAAGCTCCGCGGCTCCGCGAAGAAGAACGTCGAGCAGGCCGCGCCGCGCCTCGGCAAGCTGATCGAGAAGTACGGCGCCTGAGCGTCGCGCGCGCGCGAGAGCTCGCTCCGGCGCTCCTCGCTCGGTCGGGGCTCTTGGCGCTGGTCGTGTCCTGCGGTGGGGGCCGCGAGACCGCGGCCACGGCGCGCCCGCCTTCGGGTGACGTCGTGGCTCTCGCGGACGCGGTGCCCGCGAAGGCCGCCTCGTCGTCGGGCCCCATCGTGGCGACGTACGACGTCGTCTACGACGCGAGCGCGGGGCGGCTCGTGATCGAGGCGACCGCGTCGGCGGGATCGGGCGGGAGCTTCGCGGTCGACCGCGGCGCGGAGCCGTACGTGCGCGAGCTCGTCGCGTTCGACGCGCGTGGGCCGCAGGGCAGGGGGGAGCGCCGCGGCGCGTCCTTCGAGGTGCCGGCGTGCGCGCGGGCGGCCTGCCGGATCCGCTACACCTTCGCGCTGAGGGACGCCGCGCGGGCGCTCGACGATCTCGACCTCGCGAGCGAGGAGGGCGCGATCCTCGAGGCCCCGCCGTCGGCGTGGCTCCTCGCACCGGCGGGCCAGGACCGCACGGCCCGCGTCCGCGTCCGCGTGAAGACGCCTCCGGGGTCGCGCTTCGCGACCGGCCTGTACCCGTCGGCGGACGAGCCTGGCGCGTGGGACGTGTCGCTCGACGATCTCGTCCGCGCGCCCTACAGCGCCTTCGGTCCGCTCCGCGGGCGTGTGCTCGACGTGGGCGGAGCGAAGGTGGAGCTCGCGCTCGCGCCGGGCAAGCTCACGGTCTCGGACGAAGAGATCGCTTCCTGGACGACGACGACCGGCGCGGCGCTCGCCGGCTACCTCGGCCGCTTTCCTCTCCCGCGCGCGCTCGTCCTCGTCGTGCCGGGGACGGGGCCCTGGGTCGGCGTGGGCCGAACGCTCGCGGGCGGCGGCGGATCCATCTTCATGCGCCTCGGCGACGCGGCCACGACGAGGCATCTCTCGGAGGACTGGGTCATGGTCCACGAGATGATCCATCTCGCCTTCCCTTCCGTCGCGCGCGAGCACGACTGGGCGGAGGAGGGGCTCGCGACGTACCTCGAGCCGATCGTCCGTGCGCGCGCGGGGCTCGTCACGCCCGAGGCCGCGTGGGCGGGGCTCGTCGCGGGGCTTCCGCAGGGACTCCCCCGCGCGGGCGATCGCGGGCTCGATCGGACGCCGACGTGGGGACGCACCTACTGGGGTGGCGCGCTCTTCTGGCTCCTCGCGGACGTTGGGCTGCGGAGAGCGACGGGGAACGCGAAGGGCCTCGAGCACGCCATCCGCGGGCTCGTCGACGCCGGCGCGACGAACGCGACACGTCGCGATCTCGACGACGCGCTCGCGATCGCCGACGGAGCGGTGGGCGTCTCGGTGCTCGTCCCGCTCCATCGCGCGATGGGGACGTCACCGCACCCGGTCGATCTCGCCGCGCTCTTCGCGGACCTCGGCGTCGTGACGAGCGGGACGACGGTCCGCTTCGACGACGGAGCGCCGTCCGCCGCGATCCGCCGCGCGATCACGGCGCGGTGACGCCACGCGCGCCCCGAGCGGCGGCGTGACCTCGACGAGCGCGGCGGCGCGGTTCGAGATCGCGGGCCAGGCGCCAGACTCCCGCTCACTCGTCACGGGCGAGGATCTCCCGGGCGACGAGGTGTCCGATCCGCTCGACGAACGGGTCCGCCACCGTGGCGTAGTCGTAGAGATCGTCGTTCAGGGTCTCGTCGTCGTTCGTGTACATGGCGATCGCGACGAACGCCGAGCGCTTCGTGGTCTCGTCGACGATGTACGAGCTCACGACGGTGAAGCCGTAGGCGCGCCCCGACTTGCCGTACGTCGCGATCGACGCATCAGGCATCGCCGCTGCCACCGCGGCATGGAGCGGCTTCAGCTGCGCGTCGAGCGCACGAGGCGGCCGCGGGAGGCCTCGGGGGCTCGTCTCGCTCGGGAGCATGCGGAGGATGCCGAGCAGCGCCGCGCGATCGCTCGTCGAGATGCGCGGGGCACGCTGCTCGTCGAGGAGATCGGGTCGCGTCACGGCCACGAGCAGGTCCTGCAGATCGCGCAGGCCGATCCGGTTCTTCTCGGAGAAGTCGAGCGGCTCGGGCACGAGGTGCCCGCGCGGATCGACGTGCGCGACGCCGACGCGGAGGCCGGCGATCGGCGGCAGCGGAGCGATCGGGCCGCCGCGGCTCGAGACGCGGGTCGGCCCGCCGTCACCGAGGAGCCACATGCCGGGCGCGGTGGGGCCTCTGCCGTCCCCGACGCGATGGACCACGCGCGTCGAGGTGAGCCCCCATCGCGCGATGCGCGCGCCGAGCTCCTCTCGGCCCACCAGCTCGAAGAGCCGGTTGTACGCGTCGTTGTCGGAGACGACGAGCGCGCGCTCGAGATCTTGGCGCAGCGTGACCTCGAGCGCCGACGTGCGCCCGCGCAGGTCCTCGTAGCGGATCGGCGTGTCGAGGCCGGCGTCGGGTCGCTCGCGGCGCAGCTCCTCGAGCTTCTCGAGCGCGGCGACCGCGCCGCAGAGCTTCACCGCGCTCGCGGGGTAGAAGTACTCCGCGTCGACCCGGAACCCGTGACGCGCGATCGACGGCGGCTGCCCCGGCATCGAGGGGACGGACACGAGGATCTGAACCCGCCGCCGCTCGGCGTCCTCGAGCGTGGGCGAGAGCTCGGGATCCCGACGGAGCACGTCGACGAAGTCGGCGTAGCGGCCCGGCGGCGCGACCTCCTCGGCGACGTCGCGCGCGGGGGCGGCCGCGGGGCGATCGAGCGAGCACGCGACCGCGAGACCGACGGCGGACACGGCGGCGGCCCGCGCGAGGCGAGCGAGGAGGACGAGAGCGGACACTCCTTCGATCGTGACGACAGCGCGCCCGTCGTACAAGGGCTGGTCGACGACGAACGCGTCGGGGCCCGTTGCAGCGCGCAACATGCGACGCTACACCGCACGCGTGGCCCTGGAGCGCGCGATGTCCCGCCACCGCGCGTTCCTCGACCGCGCGCGGTATCCGTCCTTCGACGGGCTCCGCGCGCTCTCGATCGTGCCCGTCGTCTTCCACCACGCGACGCCGCGCGTGCTCGACGGCGTCCTCGGGCGCGGGCCGCTCGGGGTCGACCTCTTCTTCGCGATCAGCGGCTTCCTCATCACGACGCTCCTCCTCCGTGAGCGCGAGGCAGGTGGCGTCCGGCTCGGCGCGTTCTTCGTCCGCCGCGCGCTCCGGATCTTCCCGCTCTACTACGTCGTGCTGGCGCTCTTCGTGCTCCACGCCGTCTTCGTGCGCGAGCCCGGCCCCGCGCGCGAGCACTTCCTCCGGAGCCTGCCCCTCCACGCGACGTACACGTCGAACTGGCTCCTCGACACGGACGTGCCCCACCCGATCGTCTTCGGGTTCGGATGGTCCCTCGCCACGGAGGAGCAGTTCTACGCCGTCTGGCCCGTCGTGCTCCGGTTCGTGCGCCGCCTGCGCGTCGCGGCGCTCGTGATGCTGCTCTTCCTCGCGCTCGACGTCGTAGCGGAGCGCTGGGCTCCGGCGGGAGGAGGGCTCGCGTGGCGCATGGCGCGGAGCATCGCGACGCCGATCTGCCTCGGAGCGCTCCTCGCGCTGGTCGTGCGCAGGCCGCTCGGCTTCCGCGTGACCGAGCTCGTGCTCGGCCGTCCGGCGAGCTCGCTCGTCGCGCTCGGGATCCTCGTCCTCGCCGCGGCGCTCGGCTGGCCGCTCGTCGTCGCCCACCTCGCGATGGTGGCGCTCGTGGGCGCCTGCGCGATCACGCCGTCGCAGGTCCTCGCGCCGCTCCTCGAGAGCACGCTGCTCTGCCGCATCGGCGCCGTGAGCTACGGGATCTATCTCCTCAACGTCCCCGCCGTCGTCCTCGTGAAGCGCGCCCTCGGCGAGGACGCGCCCCTCGTCCTCGTGTTCGCGCTCGCGTTCGCGCTGAGCTTCGCGCTCGCGACCCTCGCCCATCGGCTCGTCGAGCGCCCGTTCGACGCCTGGCGCGCGCGCCTCCGCGCGTGAGGCTTCAGGGCGTGAGGTGGAGGATGGTGCCGAGCCCGCCGACGGCCCACGCGTCGGAGGGACCGTTCGCCCAGACCCCGTTCAGCGTGTTCGCGGTGACGCCAGCCGCCCGCGTGTCGATGCTCCAGCCGTTGCCGTCGAAGTGGACGATGCGTCCCGCGTTGCCAACGGCCCACGCGTCCGACGCCGAGCGCGCGAAGATCCCGTTGTACTGACCGTTGTTGTAGGGGGACGGGAAGGGCGCGACCGCGGCGCCGTTCCACCGCTTGAGGCTCGGCAACGTCGTCCCGAACCAGACGTCGCCAGCGGCGGTGCCCGAGACGGAGATCGTGGTGGACTGTCCGTCGTTGAGCGTGGAGTCGAACTTGGTCCACGTGCCGTTCGCGAGGTGAGCCCCTCGCCCCGCCGCGTCGACGACCCACACGTCGCCGGGGCTCGCGGTGAAGACGGACCGGGCCCAGACACCGATGTTCGGGCCGTTCGCGCCGGCGAGCACCGTCCACGTGTTGCCGTCGAAGCGCGCGGCGTAGTCCTTGTAGAGCCCGTTGCCGGCGAAGGCGGCGCCGACGACCCAGACGTCGTTCGGTCCGGTGCCCCAGACGTCGCTGATGCCGGCGACGGATCCGAGCGGGTTCGACTTCGTCCACTTGGCGCCGTCGTAGTGGAGGATCTCCGGCGTCCCGATCGTGCCCGTCACGGCGTAGATGTTCGTCGCGCTCGTTCCCCAGATCGCCTGGACGTCGCGGATGGTCCCGGAGGCCGAGGGGCTCCACGTGTTGCCGTCCCAGTGGAGGATCGTCCCCCCCATCCCGACGGCCCACACGTCGTTCGCGCCCGAGCCCCAGACCCTGCGGAGCGGCTGGTTCGTCGGCGACGCGACGACCTTCCACGTCACGGGACCGCCGCCCTGGCACACGCCGCCCGCGCAGACCTGACCGCCCGCGCACGGGGCGGAGGTGCTCCAGTCGGTGCAGCCCGACGGCTTGACCTCGCAGGTCGCGACGCCGCTCGGCGTGCACTGCTTCACGCCGGCGGTGCACTGGTTCACGCACTGCGCGAGGCACTTGCCGCCCGAGCACGAGGTGCCGTTCGTACAAGGCGTCGGCGCGTCCCAGTCGGTGCAACCCGACGGCTTCATCACGCACTTCGCCACGCCGTTCGAGATGCCGGCGCACTGCTCGGCGTCGAGCGTGCACTGGTTCGTGCACTGGCTCACGCACTGCGCGGCCGAGCACGACTTCCCGGCGGCGCAGGGCGCGGGCGTGTCCCAGTCGGTGCAGCCGGACGGCTTGACCACGCACGTGGCGATGCCGTTGCCGATCCCCGCGCATTGCTTCGAGCCCGCGGCGCACTGATTCGCGCACTGCGCGACGCACTGGCCGCCGGAGCACGCGAGGCCCGCGGCGCACGCGGCGGCGACGCTCCAGTCCGTGCAGCCCGTGGGCTTCGTCTCGCACGTCGCGATCCCGGAGCCGCTACAGACCTTCGTGCCCACGGTGCACTGGTTCGTGCACTGCGAGACGCACGCGCCGCCGGAGCACACCTGCGAACCCGTGCAGGCGACCGGCGCCGCCCACGCGGTGCAGCCGGACGCCTGCTTCGCGCAGACGGACACGCCGTTCGCGGTCGCCGAGCACTGCACGGCGCCCTCGGTGCACGCGTTCGTGCACGTGGCGCCCGAGCTCCCAGACGATCCCGACGAGCTCCCGGAGGCTCCCGAGCTCCCCGAGCTCGTCGCCCCGTCGTCGCCTGGTGCGATCGCACCGCCGTCGCCCGAGGTGGGGAGGGTATCGCTCGTCGCGTCGGGCGGCGTCTCCGACCCGCACGCGACGGCGAGCACGACGAGACCCAACCCGGCGACGATCGCCGGTGCACGAAGGAAGGAAGCGGGCATGAGACCCCCTCCTACGTCCCCGAGTCCGCAACCCTCCCCGTCTCTGCGCGGTCTCTACACCGCAGGGGCCCGACCCTCGGAACCCCAGAACGCCGAAAGCCGCGCCACCCCTCCCGGGCACCGCGGCCATCGCCAACCCATCCTCGTGGGGGAGCTCGAGGGGAGAAGGGGGGGAAGGGGGGGAAGCGAAGCTCCCCCCTCGAACAAGAAAGTGGGCCAACCGGGACTTGAACCCGAAACCAATGGATTAAGAGTCCACTGCTCTACCAATTGAGCTATTGGCCCTGAGGAGGACGGCGATTTACGAAACGGGGCGCCGCATGTCAAGAACATCTCTCGCGGATGCCGATCGTTTCGTTCGACGCTAAGCTCCGCGACCGCATGCTCGGGCTCTATCGGAAGCTCCTCGGACACCCCTTCGTCTACGACCAGGTGCGGCCGCGCGTGGTCGGGGGGATCGACATGGGCCCGCTCTACCGCGGTCTCGACGGCGAGGCCGCGCGCTCGGTGCTCGACGTGGGCTGCGGGACGGGCGACGCCCTGAACCACCTCTCCGGCTACGAGCGCTACCTCGGCATCGACACCGATCCGATCGCGATCGCGGCGGCCCGCGCGCGTCATGGCGCGAAGCCGAACGTCCGCTTCGAGGAGCGCTTGCTCGAAGAGCGGGACATCGACGAGCTCGCCCCCACGGGCGTGGTCCTCGCCGGCGTGCTCCATCACCTCGACAACGACGCGGGCGAGGCGGTGCTGCGGCTCGCGGCGAAGAGCCCGCGGCTCGTCCGCATCGTGACGAGCGACATCGTCTTCCTCCCCGGGATGGTGTTCAACAACGTGCTCGCGATGATGGATCGCGGCCGCTACTGCCGTCACCCCGACGCGTATGCCGCGCTGGCGCGTCGCGCGGGCCTCGAGGTCGAGCGCGGCGAGCTGATGCGCTCGTCACCGGACAACGAGCGGGTGCAGTACTACGTGATGTCCCTCCGTCCGCGCCGGCCCGCATGAAGGTCCTCGTCACGGGGGGCGCCGGGTACATCGGCTCGCACATGGTGCGGACGCTGATCGACCGCGGCCATGGCGTCGTCGTGGTCGACGATCTCTCGAGCGGCCATCGCGACGCGGTCGCGGCGGAGGCCGCCTTCGTCGAGGCGGACGTGGCCGACGGGGTGCGGATGCTCGCCCTCCTCCGCGAGCACGGCGTCGAGGCCGTCCTCCACTTCGCCGGCAAGATCCGCGTGGACGAGTCCGTCGTCGATCCCGCGACGTACTGGCGTGGGAACGTCACCGCGTCGCTCGCGCTCCTCGGCGCGGTGCTCGAGGCGAAGGTCCCGTCGTTCGTCTTCTCGTCCACCGCGGCCGTCTACGGCGACCCGGAGACGGTGCCGATCCCCGAAGACCACCCGACGCGGCCGGTGAACCCGTACGGCGACAGCAAGCTCACCGTCGAGCGCATCCTGTCTTCCTACGGCGTCGCGCACGGGCTCCGGTGGGCGGCGCTCCGGTACTTCAACGCGGCCGGCGCGAACGCCGGCGCTGGGCTCGGCGAGCGGCACGACCCCGAGTCCCACCTCATCCCGATCGTCCTCGACGTCGCGCTCGGCCGGCGGGAGAAGGTCTCGATCTACGGGACGGACTGGCCGACGCCGGACGGCACGTGCGTGCGCGACTACATCCACGTGTGCGATCTCGCCGACGCCCATCTCGCCGCGCTCGAGCACCTGACGAAGGGAGGGGAGAGCGGCGCCTTCAACCTCGGGACCGGGCGTGGCGCGTCGGTCCGCGAGGTGGTGGAGGTCGTCCGCGAGGTCACGGGCAAGGCCGTCCTCGCCGTCTCGGCCCCGCGTCGCGCCGGGGATCCGCCCGAGCTCGTCGCCGGCGTGGAGAGGGCCGCCCGCATCCTCGGGTGGCGCGCGAAGCAGAGCGACCTCCGCACGATCGTCGCCGATGCGTGGCTGGCCCGCGCGCGGCTCCCGGGCTAGAAGGGGGCCGCGCATGCCGAGGCCCGAGCTCTCGCTCGTCATCCCGATCTACAACGAGGAGGAGGTCCTTCCTCAGCTCGACGGACGGGTGCGCGAGCTCTTGACGACGCTCGGGCTCGACGCGGAGGTCGTGTTCGTGAACGACGGCTCGCGGGACCGCTCGATGGATCTCCTCCGCGGCATGGCGACGCGCGAGCCTCGGTACAAGGTCGTCGGCTTCGCGCGGAACTTCGGGCACCAGCGCGCGATCACCGCGGGCATCGATCACGCGCGGGGCAGGGCCGTCGTCGTGATGGACGCCGACCTCCAAGACCCTCCCGAGGTCATCCTCGAGATGGTGCAGAAGTGGCGCGAGGGCTTCGACGTCGTCTACGGGCGCCGCCGCAAGCGCGACGGGGAGACGGCGTTCAAGCTCCTCACCGCGAAGATCTTCTACCGCCTCTTCGCCGCGATGATCCCGATCCAGGTGCCGCTCGACACGGGCGACTTCCGGCTGATGAGCCGGCGTGTCGTCCTCGCGATGCGCGAGCTCCGGGAGACGCACCTCTTCGTCCGGGGCCTCGTGTCGTGGGTCGGCTTCCGCCAGTGCGCGGTCGAGTACGATCGCGCGGCGCGCGCAGCCGGCGAGACCAAGTACCCGCTCAAGAAGATGATCTCGTTCGCGCTCGACGGCATCGCGTCGTTCAGCGTGCTCCCGCTCCGCTTCGCGACGTACCTCGGCCTCCTCGTCGGCTTCGCGAGCGTCCTCTACGCGACGGCGGCGGTCCTCACGTTCGTCGTCGGCCGCACGGTGCCGGGCTGGACCACGACGGTCGTCCTCGTCTCCTTCCTCTTCAGCGTTCAGCTGCTCGTGACGGGCGTGCTCGGCGAGTACGTCGGCCGCATCTACGAGCAGGTGAAGGGCCGGCCGCTCTACGTCGTCGGCGAGCGGCTGAACCTCGAGCGCAAGAAGAAGCGGAAGAAGAAGCCGCGCCCGTCCCAGCGGGAGACCTCCGAGGTCACGGTGGTCCCCGCCGTCCCCGCTCCCGCTCCGCCCGTGCCCGTGCCCGTGCCCGTGCCCGTGCCCGACCCCGTCGGTCCCACGATCCAGGGCGTGCCGACCCCGATCGGCCTCGGCCCGGTCGTCGCGAAGCCCGACCGTCACGACGCCTGAGCCCACGCGACCGGGGCCAACGCCGTCGCAGGAGCGCACGCGCGCGTGAGCTAGTCTCCTCGCATGAACGCGCCCGCGGAGCCGAGCACGCCGCCCCCGGCGCGTCCGCGGATCGTGATCGCCGGCGCGACGGGCTACGTCGGCCGCGCGCTCGTCGCCGCGCTCGTCCCCGACCACGACGTCATCGCCCTCACGCGTGACGCGCGCGGTCGGACCTCGACGGAGACGACGACCTGGCGCTCGTGCGACCTCTTCAGCCTCCGCGACGCCGAGGCCGCGCTCGCGGGCGCCGACGCCGCGTTCTACCTCGTCCACTCGATGATGCCCTCGGCGCGCCTCACGCAGGGCCGCTTCGACGACATGGACCTCATCTGCGCCGACAACTTCGCGCGCGCGGCGAAATCGAACGGCCTCCGTCACATCGTCTACCTCGGCGGCCTCCTCCCGCCGCCGGAGGACAGCGAGCTCTCACGCCACCTCGAGAGCCGCCACGAGGTGGAGGTGACGCTCGGCTCGCACGGCGTCCCGGTGACGTCCCTCCGCGCGGGTCTCGTCGTGGGCGCCGGCGGCTCTTCGTTCGAGATGATGGCGCGGCTCGTCGGCCGCCTCCCGATCATGGTGGGCCCGCGGTGGATGCGGTCGAAGTCGCAGGCCGTCGCGCTGTCCGACGTGATCACGCTCCTCCGCTTCGCGCTCGCGCACCCGGAGCTCGCGGGCAAGGCGTACGACATCGGCTGCCCGGACGTCCTCTCGTACGCCGACACGCTCCGCGTCGCGGGCTCCGTCCTCGGCCGCCACACGCGCGTCCTCACGCTCCCGGTTCGGACGGCGAAGCTCTCGCTCCTCTGGGTGACCGTGATCACCGGCACGCCGTCGTCGCTCGTGCGGCCGCTCGTCGAGAGCCTGCAGCACGATCTGGTCGCGCGCGACGGGATGGTCCTCGCGAAGCTGGCGGGCCTCGAGCCGATGCCGCTCCGCGAGGCGATCGCGCGCGCCGTCGCGGAGGGCACCGACCGTGCGGTGAAGAAGCGCCCGCCGCAGAGGGCGAAGGAGGCGCGCGCGGAGCCTCCGTCGCACGTCCGATCCGTCCAGCGGCTCCCCTTGCCGCCCGGTCGCGACGCCACGTGGGTCGCGAAGGAGTACATGCGCTGGCTCCCGCAGTTCATGGCGCCGATCCTCCGCGTCGACGTCGACGAGGAGCAGGTCTGCCGGTTCTACATCGGCTGGGTGAAGACGCCCTTGCTCGTCCTCGCCTTCGCGCCCGAGCGGAGCACGGAGACGAGGCAGCTCTTCCGCGTCCGCGGCGGCCTCCTCACCCGCGTCCTCCCGGGCACGCGCCCGCGCCTCGAGTTCCGCGCCGTCCTGGACGGCAAGTGGATCCTCGCCGCGATCCACGACTTCGTCCCGAGCCTGCCCTGGTACGTGTATACTGCAACGCAGGCGATCGCCCACCTCTGGGTGATGAACGGCTTCCGCCGACACCTGGAGAGCCTGGCGAGGCGCGCGATCGACGTGCGTGAGCACGCGACCTAGACTGCCTGTCATGTCCGGCGGCGCAGCAAGGGGACCGGCCTCGTACGCGTCGCCGAGGTCGTCCTGGGCGTCCTCTACGTCAGTCCACGGCGGGCGACACCCCACGCCGCGGCGACGAGCGCGATCGGCGAAGAGCTCGGTCCGCCGTTCAAGCGTGGGCGCGGCGGTCCGGGGGGGGTGGATCCTGCTCGACGAGCCGGAGCTCCACCTCGGCGCCGACATCCTCGTGCCTGACCTGGCGGGGTGGCGGCGGGAGCGCCTTCCGCACGTGCCCGACGCGCCGTTCCTGGACCTTTCGCCCGACTGGGCGTGCGAGGTGCTGTCCGCTCGCGCGCAGCGCCTCGACCGCATGAAGGACCAGCGCGCCCGCCTGGAGCCGTTCGACGCGATCGAGCTCGAGCTCGGCGTCTTCTGGGCCGACGTCGTGCTCGGGCCGGACGAGTGACACCCCGGGCGTAGGGCGCGACGCCTGGGGAGCGGTCGAGTATAGTCCTCGCCCTTCGATGCGCCGCGTACGCGCGGGTGGCCCCCGCCGCCTCTTCTTCCTGCTCGTCTTCGTTCCGCTCCTGTGCGTGTTCCCGTACCTGCGTGGCGTGAACAACCCGAACGAGTACGTGCGGGTCTTCACGGCGATGAGCATCGTCGAGAAGGGCACCTTCCGGATCGACGAGCCCGTTCAGCTCTGGGGCTGGGTCAACGACATGGCGAAGGTCCCCTCGAAGGAGGACGGCCAGGCGCACTACTTCATGGTGAAGGCGCCCGGGTCCGTCTACCTCGGGCTCCCGGGCTACGCGATCTTCGCGAAGGTCGTCGCGCCGCTCCTCGGGCACCACTACCCCACGGCGGAGACGCCCCAGGAGGAGCGCCTCTGGTGGCTCCGGATGAGCACGTGGGCGCTCCGGCTCTTCGGCTCGCAGATCCCGTGCTTTCTCTTCCTCGTCTGGTTCGAGCGCTACCTGCGTGACTTCTCGCGCGACGCCGCCATCCGCTACGCCGCCGTCGCCGCGTGCGGGCTCGGGACGAACTACCTCGCCTACACGCACATGTTCGCGAGCCACGCGCAGTACGCCGCGTGCGCGTTCCTCTCCTTCGCGATGACGGAGCGCGAGATGCGCCTCTCCCGCTCTGACTCGCGGGTCCGTCGCCCTCGCTTCGCGTTCCTCGCGGGCTTCTTCACGAGCGCGTGCGTGACGCTCGAGTACCACGCGCTCTTCCTCGCGATCATCCTCTCGCTCTTCGGCGCGTTCGTCTTCTGGCGCCCGAAGCAGCTCGCGGCGTTCGCGCTCGGCGGCCTCGTGAACGTGCCGGGCGTCATGTACTTCCACTGGCGCGCATACGGGAACCCGCTCACGCCGGGCCACCAGATGCTCGAGACGCAAAAATTCGCGATCGAGCACCAGACGGGCCTCTGGGGCGTCGTCTGGCCGACGTGGGAGCACCTCCGGGCGCTCGCGATCGACCCCGGGTTCGGCTTCTTCGGGATGAGCCCGTTCATGTGGATCGGCCTCCTCGGCGTGCCGCTCCTCCTCCTCTCGCCGGGGGCCGCGCCGCGCCGCGCGCGCACGATCCGCGTCGCGACGTTCGTGTGGTTTCTCTGCGGGCTCGATCTCTTCCTCGTCAACGCGGGCATCATCGAGTGGCGCGCGGGCTGGACGGTGGGCCCGCGCTACCTCGCGGCCTGCCCGCCCTTCTTCGCGTTCGGCGCCGTGATGTGCCTCGAGCGGCTGTCTTTGGGCGCGCGCCCTCGCCGCGCCGTCGCGCGCGGGGTCGCGGGCGGGCTCGCCCTCGCGAGCGTCGTCACGATCGGCACCGTGGGCCTCCTCTACGACACGCTCCCCGAGTCGATCGCGCGGCCGTTCGCGCAGTTCGCGGTGCCGCTGATGTGGACGGGCATCGTCCCGCACCACATCGGCGAGTGGTTCGGCTGGAACGGGATCTTGCCGTGGTACCTCGCCTGCGCCGCGATGCTCGCCGCGCCCATCCTGGCGGGCCTCTTCGTCGGCGCGCGGGAGGAGCGGCGCCCGCTCTGGATCGCGCGCGCGGTGATGTTCGCGGGCGCGTTCGCGATCGGCATGGCACCCGGCGTCTCGAAGCCGGAGGACGGCACCGAGCTCTTCGTCCTCCATCGCGACACGCAAGGGATCCGGCAGGTGTGGGAGCCGCCGGATCGCGACCGCGTGTCGGTCCTCCGCCACGAGGCCGAGCGCTACAACGGCCGCGGCAAGGGCCCGTGCCTCTGGCTCCGCCTCGCCGACTACGAGCGCATCCTCGGCAACCCCTTCGCCGCCGCGAACGACGAGCGGCGCGCGGGAGGCGTGACGCGCGCGCGCTGCCCGAAGAGCTGGTTCTAGGGTGCCTCGCCTCCGCGCCCTCGTCTCTCGCGTCCAGGCAGCGGCGCTGAGGCACCCCGCGTTCTCGGCCGTCTTCGGCGCGTTCGTCCTCGCGGCGGCGTTCTTCGGCGTCGCGTATCCGCTCGGCCCGGGGCAGGACGCGCACTACCACTTCTGGAACGCGTTCGTGACGAGGCGCCTCTGGACGGGCGACGCGTACTACCGCGCGCTCTACGAGACGGTGAACCCGCTCGACTCGAACACGCTCCTCTACACGTTCCTCTTCCCGTTCGAGCTCGTCCTGCCGCCGCTGACGGCGTGGCGGGTGGGGTTCACGCTCTACTACCTCCTCGGGTATCCCGTCGCGTGCGCGGTGGCGCTCCGGCTCCTCCGCCGCCCTCTCTGGGGCGCGCTCCTCGCGTTCCCGCTCGCGTACGCGGTGAAGACGTTCTCGCAGGGCGGGTATCTCCCGTTCGTGTCGGGGGCGCCGCTGATGGTGCTGGCCGTCGCGTTGATGCACCGGATCAACGAGGGGACCGCGACGCGGCGTATGCAGGTGGCGTGTGCGGCGATCGTCGCGGCGTCGTTCATCGCGCACGCCCATGCGTACGCGTGGACGATGTTCCTCCTCGCGACGCTCACGGTCGTGGCGATCCTGCTCGTCCTCGTCCCGGGCGTCTTCTTCGCGCCGAAGGCGTCCCTGAAGCGAGCCATCTTCCTCGGCCTCCGCGCGCTCGTCGTCGTGCTGCCGTCGCTTCTTCTCTTCGCGGCCTGGTGGGTGCGGACCCATCACGGATCGCACGCCTCGGCGGGCTGGCAGCTCCGGCCGAACGACATGGCGCTCCTCGTGAAGGTGAGCAACCTCTGGGCGCTCCTCGCGCACGTACAAGGTGATCGTGAGCTCGGCTTCGTTCTCGGCCTCGGGATCGTCGTCTTCGGCTGCCTCGCCCTCGGGCGCCGTCGCCGCGAGACGGGCGTTCCCACAGTCGAGATCGCCGTCGTCGTCACGTTCGTGTCGTGGTGGCTCCTCCCCGCCGACGTCAGCGGCCAGATGGTCGCCGACCGCCACTTCGATCTGACGATCTGGCTTCTGCCGCTCGCGGTCTACGCCGGCGAGGCGCCCGGCGGGCGGCTCCGCCATGCGCTCGCGGTGAGCCTCCTCGTCGCCTACTCGTGGCTCCGGCTCGCGCACTACGGCGAGTACATGCGGCGCCTGCAGGATGAGTACGCCGGCATGCTGGCGCTCGCGAAGGATTGCCCTCGTCCGCGCGGCGAGCTCGCGTACGTGACCTGGAGCACCGCCAACGCCCGCTGGTACGGCAAGGGCCTCCACCAGACCCACGAGACCTTCGCCGCGATGTGCGCGCTCGACACGCCGGTCTACGACCGCGTGTATCCGCACAACCTGCTGCCGCTCCGGTATCGCGGCGACCTTCCGGTCCCCATCACGATCGTCGTCGGCCCCCCCGCGCGCTTCTGGACGAACCCCCAGCTCTCGGGCTTCGACTACGTTCTCGTGCAAGGGTGGCAGCCGACGGACGCTGAGGTCGGCGCCGCGCCGCCGACCTGGCAACGCCTCGGGCAGCGGGGCGTCTGGAGTCTGTGGCGCCACGTGAGGTGAGGGGTCTACAAGCTCCACGAGCGCGCCTGAGCAGACCTCGCACAAGGCGTAGTCTGTTCAGGCGCGTCGTGAGCACCATGCGTCAGTCGGGAACGAATACGACGTCCCGGAAGTACAGGTAGTTGTAATATGAGCTTTGCGGACATGTACCGATCGGTCCGTATACTCCTCCGCCATTACCAACCGACTGGAGGTGACGAAATGAGATCACGGTCGCCATCCCCGGCCGTGCGGCATAGAGCCACGTGCGCGAGGGCGGCACGCCGCTGTCGCCGTCGGAGGCAACGCTGCCTTGCCCGTCGACATCGATCCCCGCATTTACAGAGACCGTGTACTCGGTTTCGGCCCGGATTGGCAGTGGTCGATCCAATGCGACCTCGACCCAGCCGACCTTGTTCGTTCGGGGGAACGTCGCGGTCGCCAGGAGTCGATGGTCCGGCCCCCAGACCTTGCCGACGTGCGGACCGCCCTCGGGCTTACCGGCGGAGTTGGCGGCTTGGTAGAACTTCACGGCCGTTATGGTGCCATTCACGTCCGACGTGAACCGCGACCCCAGCTCGTACCCCTCGTCCACCGGCGCGAAGTGATCGACGTAGTCTGTCGACGCGTGGTAGAGCGACTGAGCTCGCGAGTATACGATGTCGCGAAAGTAGTCCGTATTTAGATAGGAGCTTGTCGGTCGCGTAGTCAGGAACGGTGAGGACGTATTGAACGTTCCATAGACACCGTTCGGAGTCCCTGGCACCGAGACCAGCCCATTGGTCGAAGCCGTCGCAAGCCCGGTGTACTCGTAGGGGTACACATAGTTGGAGTGATTCGACCCCGAATTGACGCCGATCACGTACTCCGTGCCAGTAGCCAACGGCACGGGCGGAATGTTCTGCTGCTGCCAACCTGCCACGCTGCTGCCATCTTCGTTGGTGAACTGCGCCGTGGCCATGACGGCGTTGTCCGAGACGCGCCACACCATGCCGTAGTGCGTACCGGTCTCGCCAGCAGCTCGATAGTAACGCAGGGCGTTCAGCTGACCTTCGGTCGTCACGCTGAAACGCATCCCGAGCATGTACGCCGTGCCGCTCGAGGCCGTGCTGGCAGACGGCGTCGGAGAGGCGTGGAACGACTCCGCAAAGGGAACGAAGTTGACGTCGATCATGTAGTTGTCGTTGCCCTCCGAGGTGCTCGGCAACGCAGAAACGGAGCCAGATACCGAAACGGAGCCGGAACCGTCGGGATCGGTTTGCAGCGGGCCGCGTCGCAGGGGTGTGTCGAACCCGCCGGGAAGGTACGGGGCCGCTTCACCCGAGGGCGCGACGAAGGCTGCGACCATCGTCGTGTTCGCCGGCACGGTGACCGGCGCAAGAAGCTCCTGTTCCTGCCAGCCGCCATGCTTCCCGGCCGCGGGGAAATCGGCGCGACCGACGCGAACGCCGCCGGTCGTCCAGACATAGGCCGTGCGGGCGCTAGACTCGGCGCGTCGGAAGAGGCGAAGCCTGGTGATCGCCCCCGCGACATCCGACTTGAAGCGCACGCCGAGCTGGCGCGCGGTGGGGTTAGGATCGTCGAGAGAAGGTGTCTCGTCCGGCATCAGGGCGAGGCCCGCACCGTACGGCGTCGCGCCCGCCGCCGAGCTGAAGGTCAAGCTCGCTGCCGAAGACAGCGTGAAGGTCGCGGTGGCAGGCGTGAAGACGCGTGTCGGAGAGATCGGTCTCACCTCGTACTGCCCGCCTGCGAGCTTGGGGAAGGTGAACCCGCCCGACGCGTCCGCGCGCACACTCAAGTGCACGGTCCGCCCAGGCGACGACCCCTCGATGCCAGTCAGGAGAACGACGCTGTTCGCGCCGTCCACCCCGAGCGTGCCCGAAGCGGCGTATGCCGTAGCGTAGGAGGCGACGACCGTGCGCTCGTAGTCGGGCGCAGTCACCCCAGCCGCTACTTTCAGTCGACCGTACCAGCTGCCTTCGATCTCCTCGACGGAGAACGCCACGCTGGAGCCATCGACGAGGACGGAGGAAAGGGTAGCCGAGCCAACCTCGATTGGCATGAGGAGCGATTGATCTCGAAGAACGTTCTTCATGACAAAGGAGGCCTGACCATTGGAGTACGTGAACGACCCCATCGTCACGTCGGCTCGCGCCGCCCAGTGGGTGAGAAAATCGCGCGGCGCGACGACCGGAACTCCGTGGGCCCGTGCGAGGTCGAGGAACTGGAGACCGTAGGGTCGAATCCCGCCAGCAGCATCGGACCAGTGTAGGCTATGAAAGAGGGGGTTGTGTACGGTCGCGTAACGCCAAAATCCTTCGGCCATTGAAACTTCGAAGCGTCGTGCTGCAACCGAAACAGGCCATCCGGTGGAGCCGCTATTCACAAAAAACTGAACATCATCCTCGATCGTCGTATTGTGCTCGTAGAGATCAATAATAGACTGAGATCCACTGCTAGCACACACGTCCAGCATTTTCATTGGAACAGCCGCACCGGTCATCATCCCAAAAGTCCGCGGAAAGGAGATGTAGCTCGAGTCAAGACGGTCTCCCGGGTACGATCCAAATGGGGAGGCTAAGAGCTTTGCTTGTGCGGCCGGGTAGTTTTCATATGGCATCCCGCCGTCGTTGTCCGACGCCCCCGTCGAGGTCCAGCGCCCCGTGTGCATGCGCGTCGTCGTCGGAACGGCAACGTTGTGAGGCGCGACAGCATACTGCGTCATGTACATGTCGCGCTGGTCATTGAGTCCGGTCTGGCCAGTTTTGCCGTACTGCATCTCGTCATAAGTGTAGTGATGCTCATCGGCAATGTTGTAATGGATCCCAATCTCGTGAGCGCCGGCGTCGGCGGTAGATAGAGTTGCCGCCATGGACGGTGTCATCGCAACCATAGTAAGCGGATTGTCATTCACGAACCCGTAGAACGCTGCGTTGCCGCCTGCACGACGCACCTCCTCTGCTTGCAGCTGGACGCGCGCTTTGTGGGGGTCACCGCCATGTGTACAGCCATCGCTCGACAGCGTTACCATGCTGCGTATGCCATCTGGGAAGTACCAAAGTCTCGGAAGGGGCAGCGTACTTCGCAGGCCCCACCTAAGAATGTTCCCGAGGAACCGCGCCTGCTCGTCTGCCTGTGGAATGTCGTTTGCAAAATCTGATGTGCGTCCCCTGAACTCGGAACGCCACTGGTTGTTCCAGTTGAGTCCAGTGTTGACGTTGGCGAACATCTGCGCAGGCCTATCGCTCGCAGTAATGTTTTCATCAGCGGCGTAATGTGTTGATCGGACGAGATAGTGGGAGTAATTTGCGATGCCGGCTTGCCATGGGTTTCCCTGGCGCGTCAGTGCGATGCTTTCGGCCAAATTGTAGGTGAAGAGTGTGGCGCGTCCACCCGAGGCATGCTGATAGTGCGCCACGGCGGGTGACGGCTGAAGTCCACTGGTTTCGAGATCTGCCAAAACTTGAGTTCCAGTGAGCGCCGTTACTCGACGCGCAGCACTGTGAATTCCGAGAGGCGCTGTTGTGAGTCCCTGGACGGCGGGGTGGGTCGTCCGGAGCCGGACAGCGCTTGTTGTGCAAAACGAGCACTCCATGCCGGTGCTTCCGGTGTCTCCGTCTGGAAAGTTATCGGACTTGCACTCGGCCCTGAGCCGCTTTCCAGTCGCTGGATTGATGTCTTCGGCTGCGCGAATGACCTGAGAGCCTGCGCAGAGATGCCGAGTTGGCGTTGCACCGACATACGGACACACATGCGAGTCGGTCGAAGTTCCTGTGTACGAAACATTGAACACGTCCGAATAGAACGTGCTCGTCGAGGCGACCTTCGGTCGGAACGCGACGAGGTGGCCTCCGTTCGTGACGAAGTCGCGGAACAGCGTCTCCTCCGTCGGCGTGATCGTGATGGCCGGGAGGATGACAGTCGCATGCGTCGCGAGGCAGGTTCCCGTGAGCGCGCTCAACTCCGCCGTGGTGAAGGACTTGTATCCCTCGGTCTTGAGGATTTCAGCGATGAAGGATGGGTAGAGATTGGCGCTGTTCGTCGCAGAAACAGTGTCGAGCACCACGAGGATGGGGCTTCCGTCACCGCAGACTCCGCTTGTCTGCTTGCGTGTCGTTTCAGGCTCACTCGTGAAGATTGTGCCCGATTCGGTGCAAGCCACCGCGACCGCAAGAACCGACGCAAAGGAAGCCCGCCGTATCCACCGGCGGGCGCGTTCGTTGACCATCTGACGTCCTGACGCCGCGCATCCGTTCGACCAGGTGTCGGTTCGAAGAGCGGTGCGCGGCGCGGCCGAGGGTACGGCGGAAGGAACGGCTCCGCTATCCGTGGCCCCACGGATGGCGCAGCCCCCCACCCACCCGCTCGCGTGTATATCGCTCAGGGAGAAATGCGGCGCGCTGTCACAGTCACGCGAACAGGCGCAACCATCCGCCGCGCCCGAAGCGCTTCCACCCGCTGGCCACCGCTTCCCACCCCAGGAGCAGCAGGATGAACAAACCAAACACGTGGAAGCACGAGTAGCAGGTCATTCCGCCGTCGGAGTAGATGAGGAAGGGCGTGATCGAGAGCGGCGTGGAGAAGAGGAGGAGCTTCACCTCGGTCCACCGGCGCGTGACGAGGAGGAGCAGGAGGAGCGGTACGCACGCGAGACCGACGAGGCCGCCCGAGAGGTAGTAGTGCTTCTCCGCCGTCGCGAGGCCCACGGGGGTCGTTCGCTCGAGGATGCGCTCGATGCGCTTCTCGAGGATGTCGACGTACCACTTCGGGTCTCGCTTGATGTCTCCGACGACCTTCCTGCGAATGAGGTCGTGGTAGCCCGGCGTCTCGAAGAACATCACCGGGTAGACCTTCGCCTCGTCCCAGTGCCGAGGCTGGATGAGGAAGGGCACGAACGTGATGTCCGGGTGCATTCGCTGGAGCGCCGGCAGCGTGTAGCGATACGCCGTGAGGTCCTGCCACTCGTAGCCGTACTTCGTGTCGAAATCGCCGAGACCGCACCACACGGGGTGCCAGAATTCGTGCGCGTACTCGCGGGGACCGTTGTAGGCCGAGCCGCCGACCCGGCTCACGGTCTCGGCCGCGCGGACGAACTTCTTCTCGAGGTACGAGACGGAGGCTTTCGACCCGACCCAGACCGTGACGAGCATCACGAGGATGGCCGCGCCGCGGACCTTCCACGGCCGCCACCCCATCGTGAGGAAGATCAGCATCGCGCCGGCGAGCATCGTCGTCGGCTCGGAGCGGAAGTTCCGGACGATCGCCATCAACACGCCCGTGGCCGCCGCCGCGGCCCAGGGGTACCAGCTCGGCGCGCGGAGGCGTTTGTCGAACAGAGGCAGATGGATCGCCAGAAAAAGGATCATGGTCGTGATCGACCACGAGAAGACGTTCTCCTGGAGATACGTCACGAAGAGCTGGAAGGGATTCGACCCGAGCAGCCATACGAGCAGCGCGCCCCGCCACGTCCACCCCACCGCCCAGGCGGAGAAAAACAGCGCGCACAGCGCGAACGTGAAGGCGTAGCGGTTCGCAGGCTTCACCGATGGGGTGACCGCGTCATGACGCTGCCAGGCGTCGACGAAGTAGAGGAACGTCCGTCCGCGATCGCCGGAGCGGAACGTCGTCCCCTCGTCCTGGAAGAGCGTCTTCGGCCCCTCTTGCAGGATGCGCTGGGCCTCCGCCTTCGTGTCGGCCTTGATCGGAGCCTTGGTCGCGACCGGATAGAGCCCGAGGTGCCAGAGGAAGAAGAAGAACTTGCGGTCTTCGTTGAGACCGGTGGAGGCCGTCACGCGCTGCGAGCTGTCGATCTTCGCGGTCGGCTTCGCGAAGCCGCGCTGCCAGGAGACGATGCTGAACAGGCCCACGACGAGCACGAGGACGCGCCACCCCCGTCGCAAGGCCCTCGGGTTCAGTCGCTCGAACAGCCTCATGACCTACGAAGGGTGCCCCGCAGCGTGAGGAGCTGGGCGACGTTCGCGCGGATGTTCCGTACGTTGTTGACCTTCGATTCGCCGTGAGCCCGGGGCCTCACGGTCGTCGGGATGCTGACGATGCGGTAACCGGCTCGATGGACGCGGAGGATCATCTCCATCACGATCCCCCAGCCGCGACCCGTGGAGCGGAGCGGAATCGCCTGGAGCACGCTCCGCCGGAGCATGAACACCCCCTGGAAGCGCGGCATCTTCCCGATGACGACGCGGTAGAGGGCGCGCTCGATGGCGGAGAGCGCCTTGCCGACGCTGTCCTGCCGCCGAGGCAGGTACCCAAGGACGAGGTCGCGGTCCTCCACGTTCCGCCGCAGGTCTGCGAGGATGCTCGGCGGGAACTGACCGTCCGCCGGAAAGAAGGAGAGGAACGTGCCGCGCGCCGCGTCCAAGCCCGTCCGGTAGACGCCCCCGAGGCCGAGGTTCTCGGCGTGATGGATCACGCGAACACGCGCGTTGCCGGCCGCGAGCTCGTCCGCGGTGCGCTCCGTACCGTCGTTGCTACCGTCATCGATGATGAGGACCTCATAGGGCTTTCCGAGCGCCTCGAGCTCCTGCACGACGTCGAGCACGAACCCTTCGATCGACTTGGCCTCGTTCCACGCGAAGACGCACACCGTCGTATCGAGAGGTGCACCATTCCCGTCGGTCGATGCGTCAGCGCCGGAGGCCATACGGACAGTGCCCCCTGGTAGCGCGGTTCCGCCTTTTCGACTAGCCTCCACCTCCCTCCGGGACTCATGAAACACCTCCACGAGCGCATCGCTTCTCGCGCCGCCACCGTCGGCGTCATCGGTCTCGGCTACGTCGGCCTGTCGGTGGCTTCCGCCCTCGCCGCGACCGGATTTCGGGTCATCGGCGTCGACATCAAGCTCGATCGCGTCGCCCGGATCAACTCCGGGGAGTGCCCCATCGAGGGCAAGGAGCCCGAGCTCCCCGAGCTCATCGCCTCCGTCGCGAAGTCGAAGAAGCTGGTCGCGACGGCCGACTACGCCGACCTCGCCGAGTGCGATGTCGTCCTCATCGACGTCGACACGCCGGTCGCCACCGATCACCGCCCGCGCTTCGAGGCGCTCCGCGCCGCGTGCCGCGAGCTCGGAAAGGTCCTCAAGCAGGGCGCCCTCGTGATCGTCGAGTCGACGATCGCGCCGGGCACCTGCACCACCGTCGTCGCGCCGATCCTCGAGAAGGCGAGCGGGAAGAAGCTGAACGACGGCTTCTTCCTCGGCCACTGCCCCGAGCGCGTCATGCCGGGCCGTTTGCTCAAGAACCTCCGCGAGCTCTCGCGCGTCTGCGGCGGCTCCACGCCGGAGACGAGCGACGCGATGGTCGCCCTCTATCGCTCGATCGTCCAGGGCAAGCTCGACAAGAGCGACTGCGTCACCGCCGAGCTCGTGAAGACGGCCGAGAACACCTACCGCGACGTGAACATCGCCTTCGCGAACGAGCTCGGGCTCATCTGCGAGGCCGTCGGTGCCGACTTCCGGCGTGTCCGCGACCTCGTGAACGAGTCGCCCGGCCGTAACGTGCTCCTCGCGGGCGCCGGCGTCGGCGGGCACTGTATCCCGAAGGATCCGTGGCTCCTCGTCCACGGCGTCGAGGGCTTCACCCCGCGCCTCATCGCCGCGGCGCGCTCGGTCAACGAGTCGATGCCCCTCCACATGGCGCGTCTCGTCGAGGATGCGCTCGAGGAGGTCGGCAAGAGCGTCTTCGGAACGAAGCTCGCGATCCTCGGCTACGCGTACCTCGAGAACTCGGACGACTGCCGGAACAGCCCGTCGGCTGCCCTCATCGAGCACCTCGAGGACTGGGGCGCGAGCGTCGTCGTCCACGATCCGTGGGTGCCCGAGTATGCGAAGCCCATCGACGAGGTCCTCCGCGCCTGCGACGCGGCCGTCATCATGGTCTCGCACGACGAGTACAGGTCGCTCGACCTCGCGGCGATGAAGAAGCTCCTCGCCACGCCGGTGCTCGTCGACGGCAGGCACGTCGTCGACGGTGCCGACGCGAAGAAGGCCGGTCTCGTCTTCCGTGGTCTCGCGCGCGGCCGCGACAACGCCTGAAACGAAGGAACCTCCGCCATGGACACGCAGCAGATCGAAGGCAAGCGGATCTTCATCACGGGCGGCGCCGGCTTCATCGGCTCGACCCTGACGGGGCTTCTCTACGAGAAGAACCAGATCGTCGTGTTCGACAACTTCGCGCGCGATTCGATCAAGGACAAACCGTACAAGGATCACAAGAACCTCACCCTCATCAAGGGTGACGTCCTCGACGGCCCCGCCGTCGCGCAGGCGATGAAGGGCGCGGACATGGTCGTCCACTGCGCCGCCATCGCCGGCATCGACACGGTGACGAAGAGCCCCGTCCGCACGCTCCGCGTGAACATGCTCGGCTCCGCCAACGTGCTCGACGCGGCCGCCGCGCAGGGCAAGCTCGATCGCGTCGTCTGCTTCTCGACGAGCGAGGTCTACGGCTCGCACGCCTTCCGCGTGTCGGAGGCGGACGACACGACCGTCGGGGCCGTCGGCGAGCCGCGCTGGTCCTACGCCGTCGGCAAGCTCGCCGAGGAGCACCTCGCGATCATGTACCACCGCGAGCAGGGGCTCCCGACGGTGGTCGTCCGCCCCTTCAACGTCTACGGCCCCGGCCAGGTCGGCGAAGGCGCGATCCGGAACTTCATCCTCCGCGCGCTCGCGAACGAGCCGATCCAGATCTACGGCGACGGCTCGCAGATCCGCGCCTGGTGCTACGTCGACGACATGGTCGACTGCGTCATGCGCTGCCTCGCGCACCCGAAGGCCGTCGGCGAGTCGTTCAACGTCGGCAACGAGCGCGCGGTCGCGACGACCGTGGGCCTCGCCGAGATGTGCGTCCGCGTGCTCGGCTCGACGTCGACGATCTCGCACGTCGAGCGGAACGCCGCCGACGTCCAGCTCCGCGTCCCCAAGACGACGAAGGGCAAGGAGCTCATCGGCTTCGTCGCGAAGGTCGGCCTCGAGGAAGGGATCCGCCGCACCGGCGAGTTCTACAAGGCTCAGGCGCGATGATCCGCATCACGGTCCCGTCGATCGAGGAAGACGACCTCGCGGCGGTCCGCGAGACGCTCCAGTCGGGCTTCCTCGTCCAGGGGCCGCGGGTGAAGGCGTTCGAGGACGCGATGGCGGCCGAGGTCGGGACGAAGAACGTAGTCGCGGTCACGAACTGCACCGCGGCGCTGCATCTCGCGCTCCTCGCGATCGGCGTCGTCCCGGGGGACCTCGTGCTCGTCACGGCGTACTCGTGGATCACGACCGCGAACGTGATCGAGCTGTGCGGAGCGCAGCCGGTCTTCGTCGACGTCGATCCGAAGACGTTCAACATGGATCCCGCCGCGCTCGAGCGGCGCCTCGCGGAGCTCGCGAACCTCGGCGAGACGCGGAAGCGCCTCAAGGCCGTCCTCCCGGTCCACACGTTCGGCCAGATGGCCGACGTCGACGCGCTCGGATCCATCGCGGCGAAGGCGGGGATCCCGATGATCGAGGACGCCGCGTGCGCCCTCGGCGCGACGTGGAACGGCAAGCGGGCCGGCTCGGTCGGCCTCGTGGGCGCCTTCAGCTTCCACCCCCGGAAGGCGATCACGACGGGGGAGGGCGGCGCCCTCACGACGAACGACGACGCGCTCGCGCGCACGCTCCGCGCGCTCCGGAACCACGGCCAGGATCCGACGCCCGAGCCGGGCGCGACGGACCCGTTCGTGATGCCTGGCCACAACACGCGCATGACCGAGATGCAGGGCGCGATGGGCGTCACGCAGATGAAGAAGCTCGCGCGCATCGTCACGGCGCGGAAGCGGCTCGCCGCGCGCTACGACGAGCGGTTCCGCGGCTCGAACGTGACGCCGCCGCACGTCCCCGCCGGGAGCGGCCACGTCTACCAGTCCTACGTCACGCTCCTCCCCGAGGCGGCCGCGGCCGCACGCCCGGCGATCCTCGCGAAGCTGAAGGAGCGCGGCGTCGAGGCGACGATCGGCACCTGGCACATGCCGCTGACGCAGTACTTCCGCACGAAGTACGGCTACCGCAAGGGGGACTTCCCCGCCTCCGACGACGTCTTCGCCCGCGCGCTCACGCTCCCCTTGTTCGAGGCGATGACGGACGCGCAGGTCGACGAGGTCGCGAGCACGCTCCTCGACGTCGTCTCGAGCGTGTGATCACGCGGCGCGATCTCGCGCGCTTCGCCGTCGCGCGGAGCCTCTTCCCGCAGACGACGCTCCTCCGCGCCGTGGCGAAGCTCGGCTTCGTCCAGGCCGATCCGATCCGGGCCCCGGCGCGGGCGCAGGATCTGACGCTTCGTCATCGCGTGAAGGACTACCGCGCCGGCGATCTCGAGCGGAAGTACCCCCGTCTCCCGATCGAGGAGGACTTCTTCGTCAACTATGGGTTCCTCCCGCGCGCGACGCAGGCCCTCATGCATCCACGCGCCGCGCGCTCGAAGTGGACGCGCGTCCGCCAGCGCGACGCCGACGACGTGCTCGCGTTCGTCAGGGAGCGAGGCGTCGTGCACCCGCGCGAGGTCGATGCGCACTTCCAGCACGGGCGCGTCACCAACTGGTTCGGGGGCACGTCGAGCGCGAGCACGCAGCTCCTCGACGACATGCACTACCGCGGGCTCCTCCGCGTCGCGGGGCGCGAGGGCGGTACGCGCACGTACGCCGTCCGTGAGCCGCACGAGGCGGCGCCCAATCCGGACGTCGCGCTCGACACGCTCGTCGACGTCATCGTCGATCTCTACGCGCCGCTCCCTGAGAGGAGCCTCGGCGAGCTCGTCGCGTTCCTCCGGCGCGGGGTCCCGCAGTGGGCCACGCGCCGTCGCGCGGCGCTCGCGCGGGCGAAGGAGCGGCTGCCGAGCGCCTCCGAGGGCGGCGTCACCTGGCTCTGGCCGGCAGGCGAGGACCCCGCGAGCAAGCGCCACGTGATCGACGACGAGGTCCGCCTCCTCGCGCCCTTCGATCCGATCGTGTGGGATCGCCGGCGCTTCGAGCTCCTCTGGGGCTGGGCGTACCGCTTCGAGGCGTACACCCCGGCCTCGAAGCGCGTGCGCGGCTACTACGCGCTGCCGCTCCTCTGGCGCGGCGAGGTGATCGGCTGGGGGAACGCTGCGGTCATCGAGGGCGCCGTCCAGCTCGACCTCGGCTACGTCCGCGGCGCGCCACCGGCGGGGATTCCGTTCCGGCGCGCCCTCGACGCGGAGCGCGCGCGGCTCGCGACGTTCCTCGGCCTTTGACGCTACGTCCGGGGCGGAGTGGCCGACGCCCAGAGGCTCGCCAGTTCGAGCTCGACCGCGTCGAACGGCTCGGCCCTCACCATGGCCTCACCCTGGAACGTCCCCAGGAGGAGCCAGCGTGTCTCCACCCGTCGGAAGACCTCGAGCGTCCGGAGGAGCGGGTCGACGAGCCAGGCGTGCGCGACACCGGCGTCGGCGTAGATCGGCATCTTCTCCGCGCGATCCGTCGCGGCCCTCGACGGGCTCAGGACCTCGCAGATCCAGTCGGGAACAGCTTCGAAGTACGCCGTCTCCGGAAGAGCCGGCATCGCCTCGACGCGCCAACCGCCGACGTCCGGCACGACGATGTCACCCGATCGGAAGTGCAACTCGGGCTCGTCGAGGATCCACCAGCCGCCGGGTCCGCCTCGACCGCGACTGAACGGAGGACTGAGCTCCCCCCCGAGCCTCGACGCCGCGAGCGCGTGCGCGGGCGCGGGCCGTGGGCTCGTGTGGAGCACGCCGTGCAAGATCTCGGCGACCACATGGGCCGGCGCCGCGAGGACATCGTCGTACGTGGCACGCCGCCGCGCGCGATCGGCCATGGGAAGACCGTACCACGCGATCCCGAGGCGCGCTCAGCCCCGCCTGCGGAGCTCCCACATCTGGCGGAGCATCTCGCTCCCGTGCTTCACGGGCCGCACCGTCGACGCACGCTTCGACTCCTCGAGCGTCACCGGGAGCTCCACGATCGTCTCGCCGGCGCGCTCGGCGGCGTGGCACAGCTCCGTCGTGTAGAAGAAGCCGCGCGACTCGACCCGCGGGGCGATCTCGGCCGCGAGGTCGAGCCGCACGAAGACGCTCCCCTGCGAGTCGCCGACGCGCATCCCGAGGAGCGCGCGCCGCGCGAGGCGGTACGCCTGGCTCATCGCCCAGCGCTGCGCCCCGCGGCCGACGGCGCTGTCCGGGTGGGCCTTCGATCCCATGAGGATCCGCGAGGAGCCGCGCTCGAGGTGCATGGTCGCGGCGTCGAGATCCGAGAACCCGAAGGGGAGATCGGCCGCGGTCAGCACGGCCCACGTCGTCTCCGACGGTCCGTGCTTCGCGAGCGCCTCGACGAAACCACGGTGATACGCATGGCCGATCCCGGCGCGGTCCTCCTTGAAGGCCGCCACCCCGTCGTGCTTCGCGAGCTCCTGCGCGATCGTCCACGAGGTATCGCGGCTCCCGTTCTCGAGGAGGAGGATCTCGGCGCCCTCGAATCGCCCGAGATGGTCTCGGAGCCGTGCCACGTTGGCCGCGAGCACCGTCTGCTCGTTGTGGACGGGCAGGAAGTAGACGAGCTTCGACATCGTCGGTGCCGGGCACTCTACCTCATGTCGCGGCTCGGGATCCCGCCTCTGGTGTATGCTCCGGCGCCTCATGACGGGGAGCACCACGGCGCATGCGCTCATCGCGGTGGCGAGGCGGAACCCGGTCTTCGCGGCCGCCTTTGCGGCGTTCGTCCTCTGGGCGTACTGGCTCTCCGCGAAGGCGCCGCTCGGCCCCGGACAGGACCAGCACTACCACCTGATGAGCGCGTCCATCACGGCCCGCTGGTGGCTGGGCGACGGGAATGTCCGTGCGCTCTACAAGTTCATCAACCCCCTCGACGCGAACACGTTCGTCTACACGTTCCTGTTCCCGTTCGAAGCGGCGCTCGGCCCGCTGAACGCTTGGCGTGTCGGCTTCACGACGCTGTACTTCGTGGGCTACCCGCTCGCGTGCCTCGTGGCGCTCCGCCTCCTCCGGCGGCCACTCTGGGGAGCGCTCCTCGCGTTCCCCATGGCGTACGTGAAGAGCTGGTCGCAGGGCGGCTACATGCCCTTCATCTCCGCCGCGCCGTTCTTCGTCCTCGCGATCGCGCTCATGCACCGGCTCCTCGAGGACCGGACCGTCCGCCGGAGCCAAATGGCATGGCTCATGGCGGTAACCTCGCTCGCCTTCGTCGCTCATGCGCACGTCTTCACGTGGCTCATGGTGATCCTGGCGACCTTCACGCTCGTCGTGCTCGTGCGAGAGCTCTTCCTCGGTGTCCCTCAGCGCGGCGTCGCGGCCGTGCGCTCCGCGTTCTGGCTCGGGACGCGTGCCCTGGTCGTCGTTCTCCCGTCCCTAGCGTTTTTCGGATCCTGGTACTGGCGCACGCACAACGGTGCGGACGCCGCGCACGGAACGGTCAAGTGGGAGGCCGTCCACACGACCTTCTACGACAAGCACTTGAACTTCATCGCGGGCCTGGTCCACGTCAAGAAGGACGAAGAGTACGGCTGGCTCGCGGTCCTCATGGCGGTCGCGCTCAGCCTCTTCCTCCTCTCGGGACGACGTGAGCGACGCGAGCTGCCGACGCCCGAGATCGCGATCACGCTGTCGTTCATCTCGTTCTTCGCTCTCCCTTCCGGCATCGGTCACCAATCACTCGGGTTCCGGCACGTCGACTTCGTCGCGTGGCTCCTGCCGCTCGTCGTCATCCCTGCGATCCCGCGCTCGCGCGTACGCGCAGGGTTCGTGCTCGTCGTGACGCTGGTGTTCTCGTGGGCGCGCTTCGACTGGCTCGCGATGCACATGATCGATCTCCAGAAGGAGCTCGCCGGCCTGATGCAGATGGCAAAGCCGTGTCCAGAGCCGAATCAGGAGCTCGCGTACGTGACGATCGCTCCGAGCTCCGAGGTCTGGCACGGGATGGCGCTCCACCAGGCGCACGAGACCTATGCTGCGATCTGTCAGCTCGACACGCCCGTCTATGATCCTACCGAATACCCGCACAACCTCCTTCCCGTCCGCTACCGAGGGAAGCCGCCGGCCCCGGTCACCGTTCTCGTGAACAACACCGGTTGGTGGACGCATCCGAAGCTCTTCGAGAAGTTCGACCTCGTGATGGTGCGGGGCTGGAAGCCGAGTCCGCACGAGCTCGAAGAGGCGTCGAAGGTGGGCATGCGCATCCGCGTGTGGAAGGAGTGGCAGCTCTGGGCGAAGAAGCCCGACCTCTCCAAGGTGCCCTGACGATGAGCGACCCCGACGACGATCTCCTCCCTTTCGCGCGCGCGAGCCAGGACCTCACCGGGCCGGCCGACGAGGTCGACACGTTCCGGCGGCTCGTCCGCGGGGTACGCCGCCTCCTGGTCGACAAGCGCACGAAGTTCGCGCGCGTCCTGCCCTTCGGGGACTACTTCGTCGACCGCTGGGACAAGGCGAAGCTCCTCGGCTTCGGGGAGGGGACGAACGTCTACGACTCGTGCCTCGTCCTCGGCGACGTGAAGGTCGGCAAGCGCTGCTGGATCGGCCCCTTCACGATCCTCGACGGATCGGGCGGCCTCGAGATCGGAGACGACTGCACCATCTCCGCGGGCGTCCACGTCTACTCGCACGACAACGTCGCGCAGACGCTGGATCCGTCGCGGCCGATCGAGCGATCGCCGGTGAAGATCGGATCGAACGTGTACCTCGGGCCCCACGCGATCGTCGCGCGCGGGGTGACGATCGGGGACCGCGTCGTCGTGGGGGCGCACTCGCTCGTGAAGGACGACGTGGCGAGCGGGATGAAGGTCGCGGGGATCCCCGCGAGGGTCATCGGCGCGGTCTAGGCTCCTTGGGCAATGCTCGTTCGATCCGGTACACTCCGTCAGCCAAGTCATGAAACGACGACGGACCCCAGACGAGGCGACGGTCCGCGACGCGCGCGGGCGTGTCTGGACGGTGACGGTCACCGACGTCGACCAAGACGACGACCTCATGCCTTGGCTCGACATGACGCCCGACGAGCGGGTCGCGCTCATCGGCGAGTGCGTGCTCGACGGACTACGCACGAAGGGAAAACGTGGAGTTCCCCGACTTCGAAGAGTTCATCGCGTCACTCAACGCGCATCGCGTTCGCTACCTCATCGTGGGAGCGTACGCAGTCGGCTTCCACGCTAGACCGCGCGCGACGAAGGACATCGACGTCCTGGTCGATCGGACGCCCGCGAACGCTCGACGTGTCGTTGCGACCCTCCGGGATTTTCTCGGCGCGTCCGCACCCAACATCACCGAGGCGAAGCTCCGGGATCCTCGAACCCTGATCGTCCTCGGCGTGCCGCCGGTTCGCATCGACGTCCTGACGAGCATCGACGGAGTCCTCTCCTTCGCGGCCGCATGGAAGCGCCGCGCCGAAGGGCGTTATGGCGCCACGCCGACGTACTTCCTGTCCCTTTCGGATCTGATCGCAGCCAAGGCCGCGACCGGCCGGCCCCAGGACCTCGCCGATCTCGACGTCCTCCAGCGCGTCGCCGCTCGTACTACGCCCCCTCGGCGGCCGACGAAGGCTCGGGCTCCGCGAGCGGCTCGCGCTTCAAGGCCAGGTAGGGGATGAAGCCGAGGAGGTACGGCGCGATCGTGCCGAGCAGGTAGACGTTGAACACCGTCGCGCCGCCGGAGAGGCCGATCGCGTCGAAGAGCTTGTCGAACGCGACGTGCCCGACCCCGAGGCCGGAGGGCGAGATCGGGAGGATGAGCGTCATGATGCCGAGCGGGTAGACCGTCGCCATCTCGCCGAAGCCGACGTCGTGGCCGATGAGGGCGCGGACGAGGACGGTGAAGAACCCGATCCCGAGCGCGTGGATCCCGAGCGAGAAGACCAGCGCGCGGACGAGCGTCCCCGGCGCCGCCGAGACGAGCCGGAGGGCGGAGACGACCTGGCCGAGGAGCTTCGCGAGCTTCGACGTGCCAGAGGTGTACATCGCGATCTTCGCGCCCGCCTTGTTCATGACGAGGAGGAAGAGCGCGAGGCCCACCGCCGTCCCCACCCCGAGGGCGACCACGCTCACGGCGAGCGGGCGCATCAGCGGCCGCGACCAGATCTCCTCGCCGCGGACGAGGACGACCGCGCTCCCGAAGAGCACGAGCCCGATGAGGCCGAGGAGCCGCTCGAGGAACACGATGAGCAGGATCGTCGGTCGCGCCTCGGGCTTCGCGTCCCGCGCCACGTAGAGCGCCTTGACGACGTCGCCACCCACGTTCCCGGGGATGACCACGTTGAAGAACAGCGCCGACAGCTGCAGCTGGAGGAGGCGACCGAAGCGAGGCCGCACGTCCACGAGCGTCAGCAGCGTCCGCCAGCGGAGCGTCCCGAGCAGGGTGGCGAAGACGAAGACCGCGAGATCCATCGCCACCAGCGTGGGCGACCGGAGCATCTGGCGGAGCGCGCCGAAATCGAGGTTCCCCGAGCGGACGAGCCACGTGAGGAGCACGACGGCGACCGTGACCTTGGCCCCGAAGAGCACCAGATTCTTCGCGCGCCCGCTCACGTCCGGGCATTACCAGGGGCCGCCGGCGCTGGCAAAGCCTGCCGCGCTCGCCGGGGTCGACGCCCGAAGGTAGAGTTCGAGGATGGACAGCGTCGTCGACCTCGGCAATCCGCAGAGCGAGCCCACCGACGAGGAGCTGACGGCCCTGTCGGCGCGGGCGTTCGAGGGCGTCCGTGCCTCTCACGAGGCCGTCCTCCGCCGGCTTCGAGGCCGAATCGCCGAGGAGCGCGCAGCGGCCCTGCTCGCCCTCGCGGAGGCGAGCGCGCCTCCGGCAGCGCGATGAGGCCGGTCCTTCTCGTCATCGCCGGGCCGAACGGTGCCGGGAAGACGACCGTCACGACGAAGCTGCGCGAGGAGCGCTGGAGCGAGGGGGTCGAGTACCTGAACCCGGACGAGATCGCGCGCGATCGCTTCGGCGACTGGAACTCGCCTCGGGCCGTGCTCGACGCAGCGCGTTGGACCGAGGAGCGTCGCGAGGAGCTCCTGCGCGCGGGCTCGGGGATCGCTTTCGAGACGGTGCTCTCGACGTTCGGCAAGGTGGACTTCGTTCGGCGCGCCAAGGAGGCCGGCTACTTCGTCCGCGTCTTCTTCGTCGGCACCTCCGACCCACGCATCAACGCCGCGCGCGTCGCGGGCCGTGTCATGGCGGGCGGACACACCGTGCCCATCGAGAAGATCGTCAGCCGCTACGTCGGCTCGATGGCGAATCTCTCGCCGATCATCCGCCTCGCCGACCGGGTCTACGTCTACGACAACTCCGTCGACGGCGAGTCCGCGCGCCTCTCCGCGAGGACGGAGGACGGGCTCTTGCGGAAGATCTACGGGCCCCTGCCGGAGTGGGTGGGCGAAGCCGTGCTGTCGCTCGCGAGGCATCCCGCCTTCGTGGACGGACGAGACGCGTAGCCCTCGCGGGCCCGCGCGCCGGTTGTGGCGCGAAAGCGTGGTTTTCGCTATGAACGAGGCCCCCATGCCCGTTCCCTTCATCGACCTCTCGCGGCTGGTCTCGCGCATCCGCGAAGACGTGCTCCCCGCCTGGACCGAGTGCCTCGACAAGTGCGAGTTCGTGGGCGGCCCCCGCGTCGCCACGCTCGAGAAGAAGCTCGCCACCACGCTCGGCGTCCCCCACGTCGTCTCGTGCGCGAACGGCACCGACGCCGTCCTCGTCGCGCTCCAGGCCGTCGGCGTGAAGCGGGGGATGAAGGTCGCGCTCCCGAACCTCACGTTCTGGGCGACGTTCGAGGCGGTCGCGCAGCTCGGGGCGATCCCCGTCCTCGTCGACGTGAACGAGACGGACCTCCAGCTCGACCTCGATCAGCTGAAGTCCGCCTACGACGCGCACCGCTTCGACGCCGTCATCATGGTCCACCTCTACGGCTGGACGTCGGCGCGGCTCGGCGAGATCCGTGCGTTCTGCAAGGAGCGCAAGCTCCCCCTCGTGGAGGACGGCGCGCAGTGCTTCGGCGTCGAGACGTGCGGCGAGCCCGTCCTCGCCGCGAGCCAGATCGCGACGCTCTCGTTCTACCCGGCGAAGGTCGTCGGCGGCGCCATGGACGGCGGCGCGGTGACGATGGCGTCGGCGGAGCACGAGAAGTTCGTCCGCTCGATCTGCAACCACGGCCGCTCGGACCACTACTCGTATGCCCACGTCGGCTGGAACTCGCGCATGGGCGGGATCAACGCCGCCTTCCTGAACCGCGTCATGGACGAGGTCCCCGCGATCATGGAGTCGCGCCGGAAGGGCGCCGCCTTCTACCGGGCCCGCCTCGCCGATCAGAAGAAGATCCGCGTCTACGGCCCGCCGGACGGGGTCGTGGAGAACGGGTACCTGAACGTCCTCACCGTCGAGGGAAAGAAGGGGCAGGAGGTCGTCGACGCCTTGAAGAAGGCGGGCATCGGCGCCGCGCGCACGTACCCCGAGACGATGGACGCGCAGCCGCCGGCGAAGGACGCCGGCACGATCGTGCACGGGGACATGAAGGTCTCCCGCGCGATGTGCGAGCGCGTCGTCAACCTTCCGCTCTTCTACGGCATCCGTGAAGACGAGTGCGAGCAGGCCGTGCGCGCCCTCCTCGAGGTGATCTGATGGCTCCCGGAAATCGCGTGAAGATCATCCTCATCGGCCTCGGCCGGATGGGGCGGAACCACTTTCGCATCCTGAAGGACACGCCGGGCTTCGAGCTCGTGGCGGTGGTCGACGGGAAGGCGACGCCGCCTTCGCCCGCGGATCTCGGGGGCGCGAAGTTCGTGCGCGACGTCGCCGAGCTCGACGACGCGTCCTACGACGCGGCCGTCATCGCGACGCCGACCGGGACGCACCACGCCGTCGCGCTCGGGCTCATCGCGAAGGGCAAGCACCTCCTCGTCGAGAAGCCGCTCGCCAGCACGTACGCGCAGGGCGCGGAGATCCTGGACGCGGCGCAGAAGAAGGGCATCAGGCTCGTCGTCGGCCACGTGGAGCGCTTCAATCCGGCGGTCCGGAAGCTCCGCGAGATCATCAAGGAGGGCTTCCTCGGGACGCCGATCCACTTCGCGTTCACGCGCGTCGGCGGGTACCCGGACACGCTCGTCCAGGGCAACAACGTCATCCTCGATCTCGCGGTGCACGACATCGACGTGCTCCGGAGCGTCGTCGGACCGCTCAAGCTCGAACACTCGATGTGCCACGTGACGTGGCGCGAGGGGGTGTTCGACACGGCGGAGATCTTCCTCGCCTCCGCGAGCGGCGCGAGCGCCACGGTGCACGTGAACTGGATCACCCCGACGAAGATCCGCAGCATCCGCGTGACCGGCACGCGGGGCGTCTGCTTCGTCGACTACATCCTCCAGACCTGCGATCTCATGGGCGGGAGCCTCCTCAAGCAGGTGGAGCCGTCGAGCTCGAGCTTCGACATCATCCAGGAGCACTACCGCACGAGCGACAAGATCCAGTTCGGCGTGCAGAAGGTGGAGCCCCTGAAGGTGCAGGCGATGCAGTTCCACCAGTTCTTGACCACGGGCGAGACCGGGGAGCTGTGCACGGGCCGGGACGCCCTCGCGGCCGTCCTCCTCGCGGAGCGCGCGGTCCAGGTCGAGCAGACCCGCACGAAGCCGAACTCGCTCCCTCCGATGGACAAGCTTCCGGCTCCCGACGACGACTGGATCTGACGCGTCAGGTCGCCGCGAGCGGATCGCGATAGACCTCGTCCAGCGGCAAGGCGCATCCGATCGAAGCGAGGGGGGCGACCGCGCCGGCCTCGGCGATGTGCCGCGACCAGGTTCCGTCCGCCTCGCGTCGCACGACCTCGATCTCGCGCCGGTCGTGCGCGACGAGGACGATCTCCTCGAGCGACGCGATCCGGAGGTAGTGCCGGAGCTTCTCCCCGCGATCGTAGGCCTCCGTCGAAGGGCTCAGCACCTCCACGACGACGCGGGGGTTCGACACGGTGTGACCCTTCGGATCTTCGGGATCGAGCTCGAGCTTCCCGCAGACGACCGTGACGTCGGGGTACGTCCCGAGCCCCGTCTCGAGGACGCGCACCCGCAGGTCCGCCGTGGAGACCCGGCAGCGCTGCCCGGTGAGGTGGACGTGGAGGAGTGCCAAGACGTTCCCGGCGATGGCCGCGTGGTCCGGGGTGCCCCCCGACATCGCCCACACGCTCCCGTCGAGGAACTGTGCTTGGTGCCGGAGTCCGCCTCGAGGAGGAGGTACTCCGCGAAGGTGAACCGGTGGTGCGCGACGCCTCCCATGGCCCAGCAAGCGTAGCGTGCCCGTGGCAGGGCGTGAACTCGCGGGGCCCCGGGGCGGCCGAGTTGGGGTAGGCTCCCGGCCGCGAAACGTGGCCGTGGGGAACCGACTCGTCCAGGAGTGGCGGAAGCTTCGCCCTTACTTCTCGCTCCTCGATTTCGAGGAGAAGCCGACCACGCGCGTCGCGTGGCTCGTGCGCGGGGTCGTGTTCGCGGTGGCGGCGTGGCTCCTCTGGGGGCGCCTCGTCTCGGCGTCGCGGCCGCTCCTCTCCGCGCGGCCGCTCCCGACGATCCCCACCGCGGAGGTGGAGGACTACCGGTTCCGCCTCCCGGAGCGGACGCGGCGCGAGATCTTCACGAAGATCGCCGCCGCCGAGAACGCCGAGCGGCAGCGCGCGATCCGGGAGAAGACGTGGGTGCTCCCGGGCTACCCCGAGGGCCACCAGTGGTCGCGTGAGGACGACCGCGGGCACTACGAGCGCGTCGCGCTCCGGAACCTCGCCGTCGAGTACCGGGTCTCGCTCACGCAGATGTACCTCATCCTCGACGAAGGGATCCGCGCGCGCTGGCCCGGCCCCGACGGCAACCCGCTCCCGGGAACGAGCCCCGCGCTCGATCCGCGGACGGGGTGGTGAGCGCGATGAACCGAGCGAAGCGGATCGCGTACGACGTGTTCGGCCGCGCGATGACGATGCGCTGGACGGATCGCCTCGCGGCGCTGACGCTCGCGCGCTTCGTCCTCTGGATCACGATCGCGGTCTTTTCCCACGAGGGCATCCTCACCGACCCCTGGAAGCTCGCGGACTGGATGGATGACCACCAGTTCTACGCGTGGGAGGAGTCGGACCGGATGACGCTCCTCCGCTGGCACCAGCTGCCGGCGTGGAACCCGTACTGGTGCGGCGGGACGATCGGCATCGGCGCGCCGGAGGACCCGTTCCTCGGGCCCGATTTCCTCTTCCGCCTGATCTTCGGCGTCGCGCACGGGCGGCGCTTCGCGATCGTCTTCCTCGTCATCATGGGGTTCGAGGGGACGTACCGGCTCTGCCGGCGCCTCGACTCGACCGCGCTCGCGTCCGTGGCCGCCGCGCTCCTCTACGGGACGTGCGACAAGTTCGTGAGCTTCATCCACGACGGCTGGGTGAACTTCCTCGGCTTCGAGCTGATCCCGTGGGTGGTCCTCTGCCTCGTCAACGGGCTCTCGTCGTGGCGCTGGAGGCTGCTCGGGGGGTTCTTCTTCGGGTGGATCGTGATGTCGGCCGGGACGTATCCGACGCCGTTCACGCTGCTCGTCGTGGGGTACTTCACGGTCGCCCTGTCCATTCGCGGGCTCCTGACCCGCGAGCCGCGGGCGTGGCTCCTCCCGTGGCTCAGCGCAGCGACGATCGGCCTCGTCGCGCTCGGCGTGTGCTTCGCGAAGCTCGTCCCGACGTTGTCGTTCCTCTCCCAGTTCCCGCGCGTGTTCACGCCGGTCGAGACGCACGCGGCGACGGAGATCTTCACGGGCTTCTGGGTCCGCTACGGCGCCTTCGCGGTCCTCGCGCTCGTCGGCGTGGTGACGGCGGACGTCGCGGCGGGGATCTGCGTTGGCGGCGCGATGCTCTTCTTCGCGCTCGCGATGGGGGACTTCGGCGAGCTCTCACCCTTCCACCTCCTCAAGTCGCTCCCGCTCTTCAAGCAGCTCCGCTTCCCGGACCGGTACACGGTCATCGTCCTCTTCTTCACCTCGATCGCCGCCGCGCGCGGCATCTCGCGCCTCGAGGACGCGCTCCCGTCGATGCTGCGCGCGACGTGGGACACGCTCGACGCTGCGCTCCGGTCGCCGGGGCGCGTGCTCCGCTGGCTGATCCGCAAGCTGCCGAAGCGCCTCCAGCGCGAGGAGGCGGAGATCGCGAAGCGCGGGCCGCTGCCCATGCCCGAGGAGATCGGCTGGCTCGCGATCGGCCTCGCCGCGTGGCTCGCCTACGACCGCGGTCGTCCGCTCGTCGAGGAGGTCGTCACCGGCGTCCGGATCCGACCCGGCACCATGTACGTCCAGGAGGCGCCCCGGAGGTACGACGGCGAGTTCAAGCAGCACCGCGGCAACCGTCGCGACGCTCACGTCTTCCCGCCGATGAACATGGGGACGATCTACTGCGTCGCGGGCAACCCCCTCCCGGAGTCCCCGCGGCTACGGGGCGATCTCGCCGCGGAGGAGTACCCGGAGGATCCGGCGAAGGCGACCGTGAAGCGGCTCGCGTGGTCGCCCAACGCGATCGATCTCGAGGTCGACGCGAAGGAGCCCGCGCGCATCTTCGTGAACCAGAACTGGGCCCCTGCGTGGCGCTCGGACGTCGGCCAGGTGAAGAGCGTCGACAAGCTGCTCGCCGTGGACGTGCCGGCGGGGAAGCACACCGTGCATCTCGCCTACAGCGACCGGTTTCTCTTCTTCTGTCTCTTCGTGTCGGCAGCGTCGCTCCTCGGCCTCGCCTACGTCTTCGGCCGCGACGGCGTCCGCTGGGTCCGCGCCGAGGCGACGGCGTGGACGACGATGCCGTGGTGGCCCGATCAAGTGGACGGCGCGGACGCCATCCCTCCAGCCGAGCCGCCCTCCGCCGCCGACGAGCCCGATCGTCAGGGGTGATTCCGCGCCAGGTTCGGTGAAGCATCGGCAGGACTGAGGCAGGTCGTCGCCTCGCAGTTCGCGACCGAGGTCGTCGCATTCTACCTCTCGAGGCTCGAACCGCTTCGTCGGCCTGACGGTTGGACCCGACGTCGCCCGGTCGGGCGCCGGTGGCACCGCTCGTGCTGGGGCGTCCGCATGCGCGTTCTCCTCGTCTACCCGGAGCTGCCGCCGACCTACTGGGGCTTTCAGCACAGCCTCGCGCTGATCGGTCGCCGCGCGACCCTGCCGCCGCTCGGTCTGATCTCGGTCGCGGCGCTTCTCCCGCCGACGTGGGAGATCCGCCTCGTGGACATGAACATCGAGCCGCTCCGCGACGAGGATCTCCTCTGGTGCGACGTCGTGCTCACCGGGGGGATGCTCGCCCAGGAGCCCTCGACCCACGACGTCCTCGCGCGTGCGAAGCGCGCCGGTCGCCGCACCGTCGTCGGGGGTCCCGCCGCGACGACGTCTCCGCACCGCTTCCCCGACGCCGACGTCGTCTGGTGCGGCGAGAGCGAAGGGCGCGCCGCGCTCCTCGTCGCGGCGATCGAGGGCCGTGACCGCGCGCCGCGTGTGATCGACGCCCCCGAGAAGCGTCCCTCTCTCGAGGAGGTGCCGATCCCCCGCTTCGATCTCCTCGCGACGCGCCACTACCGATCGATGAGCATCCAGACGTCGCGTGGCTGCCCCTTCACGTGCGAATTCTGCGACATCATCGAGGTCTTCGGGCGCGTACCGCGCGTGAAGACCCCGGCGCAGGTGCTCGCCGAGCTCGAGGCGCTCCGTCGTCTCGGGTATCGCGGCGAGGTGTTCGTCGTCGACGACAACTTCATCGGCAACAAGCGCGCCGTGAAGCCGCTCCTCGTCGAGCTCGCGCGCTGGCAAGACGAGCGAAAGGCGCCCTTTACGTTCTACACGGAGGCGAGCCTCAACCTCGCGAAGGACGCGAAGCTCGTCCGCGCGATGCACGCGGCAGGCTTCACGTCGGTGTTCCTCGGGATCGAGACGGACGATCCCGCCGCGCTCGCCGAGACGACCAAGAAGCAGAACGTCGGCGTCGACGTCCGCGCGGCGGTCGACGGCCTCACGGAGGCGGGCCTCGAGGTGATGGCCGGCTTCATCGTGGGGTTCGACACGGACACACCGTCGAGCTTCGGACGGATGAAGAGGCTCCTCGACGACGTGCCCCTTCCGCTCGCGATGACGGGCCTCCTCACCGCGCTCCCCGGCACGGCGCTCTGGCGGCGGCTCGAGCGCGAGGGGAGGCTCCGCGACACGAGCTCCGACGGCGAGACCTTCGGACGTCCGAACTTCGCGCCGGCGATGCCCGAGCGCGAGCTGCTCGAGGGCTACGCGTCCCTCCTCGGTCATCTCTACAGCGAGGAGGCGTGGTTCCGGAGGAGCGCGGCGCTCGTCGATCGGATCGGCCCGCCCGCTCATCCGACGAAGCTCCTGTGGAACGACGTGACGACGGCCCTCCGCGCCGTCTACCGCCTCGGCGTGCGCGGTCCTCGGCGACGCGACTTCTGGCGGCTCGTCGCGCGCGGTGCTCGGCGCGGTCGGCACGCTGTGCGCACGGCGATCGCGTGCGCCGTTCGAGGCGAGCACATGATCCGCTACACGTCGGACGTCGTGCTGCCCCGCATCGCGGCGGCGCTCGAGAAGCTCGCAGGCGAGCCGCGCGTCCCCGTGCGCCGGCGCGTCTCGTTGCCGCTCGCGGCCCGCGCTTCCGCCACGACCTGAGCCGCGCGCTCGCGCCGCACCGCCCCGGGCACTCCGCGTGCTTGGGATGAAGACATGCACACGGAAGCCGGGCCGATCGTGATGGCGCACGTCGAGGAGAACCAGGACCCCGTGAAGGTGGCGGTCGAGGTCTCCCCCCTCGAGGTCACGAACGCGGAAGCGCGGGCGGCCGCAAGCCGCCGTGACGTCGTCCGGGACGTGCACGGCGTCGTCCTCGGGCGCGCGCATCGCGGAAGGATCCCGGGCGTGGTCGCGGCGCTGTCCGTCGTGGCAGCCGGCGCCGGTGTGGCCCGCTGGCTCGACCTCGGCGCCCGGCTCGCGACGCGCCGGCGCCGCCGGACGAACGGCCTCTTGCTCGGTCTCTCGGCGCTCGCGGGCGCGGCGCTCGTGCGCTGGCAGCTCCAGCGCCTCTTCACGGACGAGCCGCCCTACGACGTCGAGCTCCGCCACCTTGACTTCGAGATCCGTCGCTACCCCGTGCTCGAGGTCGCGCGCACCGCCGTCTCCGGGACGTGGGCGGAGGCTCTGGACGAAGGCTTCGATCGCCTCGCGTCGTTCATCTTCGGTGCGAACGTCGAGCGCGACCCCGCGACGCTCGCGGCCGGCCTCCATCACCGCCCGAAGAAGCTCCCGATGACGACGCCGGTGATTGCGTCTCGGGAGGGATCGCACCACGTCGTCTCGTTCGTGATGCCGAAGGGCGAGACGCCGAGGTCGCTCCCCGTCCCGCGGGATCCGCGCGTCACCGTCGAGCCGCTCGCGTCGCGTCGCGTCGCGGTCCTCCGGTTCCACGGGACCTACTCCGTCGACACCCTCCGCGAGAAGCAGGAGGAGCTCTTCGAGCTCGTCGAGCGCGCGGGCCTCGTCCCTGCGTCCGACCCCGTCTTCGCCGGCTACGATCCGCCATGGACGCTCCCCTTCCTCCGCCGTGTCGAGGTCTGGCTCCCCATCAAGGGGTGACTCACACGACGACGTCGGCGCTCGCGTCCCCCGCCACGCCGACCACCAGCGTCCTCCCACGGAGCCCCGGCTCCGCCGCGACCCGCGCGGCGATCGGCGTGAGCACCCGCTCCTCGAGCACCCGCTTCAGCGGCCGCGCCCCGCGCGCCGGATCGTAGCCGAGCTCCGCGAGCTTCGCCTTGGCCGCGTCCGTCGCGAGGAGCCGGAGCTCGCGCCGCGCGAACCCCGGCCTCGCAGCCGCGCTCGCGAGCTCCAGCTCGACGATGCGCATCACGTCGTCGGGCGCGAGCGCGCGGAACGAGAGGACGTGGTCGATCCGGTTGAACATCTCCGGTCGGAAGAAGGCGCGCACCTGACGCGTGAAGTCCTCCTCCCGCGCCTCTCCGAAGCCCGTCGGCCGCCGATCGCGGACGCCGATGTTCGACGTCATCACGATGATCGTGGTCCGGAAGTCCACGAAGCGGCCGCTAGCGTCCGTCATGCGCGCCTCGCCGAGGACGCCGAGGAGGAGATCGAACACCTCCGGGTGCGCCTTCTCGATCTCGTCGAAGAGCACGAGCGAGAGCGGCTGCTCGCGTACGCGCGTCGCGAGGCTCGTCGATCCCGCGCGCGCGTCGAGGAGCCGCGCCCCCGACCCGGGGAGCATGTATTCGCTCATGTCGAGCCGGATCATCCGACGGTCCGAGCCGAACGCCGTCCGCGTGAGCTGCTTCGCGAGCTCGGTCTTGCCGACGCCAGTGGGGCCGACGAAGAGGAGCGTCCCGCACGGCCGCTCGGGGTCGACGAGGTTCGCCTTGAAGCGCGCGAGGAGACGCCCGCACGCGTCGCACGCCGCGTCCTGCCCGATGACGCGGGCTCGAAGCATCCCGGCGAGCTCGCGCGAGCCCGACGGCACGTCGTCAGCGAGGATCGTGACGGGGACGCCCGAGTACCGCGCGTAAGCCTCGGACGCGGCCCGGGGGTAGAGGACGCGCGGCGGCGTCGCGCCCACGGGGCCGGTCTCCGCGGCGAGCCAGTCGACGAAGCGAAAGCCCTTTCCTGGGAAGGCCATCCCGCGATCGAGCGCGCGGAGGTGCCGCATGACGCGCCGGAGGGCGGACGGGTGCACGTCGAGGTTCTTCTTCCGCTTCGTGTAGGCGTGGAGGAGCGCGATCGCCTCCGCCTCGCCCGGCTCCGGCACGCGGATCTGCTCGAACCGCGCGAGGAAGGCCGGGCGCATCCGACGGAGATCCTCGAGCTCGTCCTCGGTGCACTCCGCGAGGATGCGGAGCTCACCGGCGGCGACGCCAGCCTCGAAGAAGTCCGCGATCGCCGCGCCGTCCGACTGCGCCTCGAGGAGATCGCCGAGACGCGAGACGTGCAGCAGGTCCCCCGAGTCCTCGAGCTGTTCCGCGATGCGAAGGCAGCGGGCCTGCCACATCCCGAGGTACACCATCCCCGCGACGATGCGGTCCTTCGACGTGCTCCACAGCTTCCTCTTCGGCGTCCCCGGCGGAGCGCCCGCGCCGCTCGCGAGCTCGAAGGCGAGCCGCCGCACGAGCGCGCTCTTCCCCACACCCCGCGGCCCGACGAGGAGCACCGACGACGTCCACGACGGTACCTGGCGGAGCGTGCTCCACTCCGGCGGCTCGCCGACGACGGGGGTGAGCTTGCCCTTCGCGGCGCGGGCCACGAGATCGTCGGCGACCTTGGCGAGCTCGTCGGCCTCGGCCTCGTCCGTCCGCTTCGGCGCTTCCCGTCGCGCGCGCGCGACGACGGGCGGCGACCACTCCGTCACGTACTCGTCGACGGCGGTGCGATAGTCGTAGATCCAGCGGGGGCTCTCGCCGACGAGCGCGGCCGAGATCGTCTGACGGATGACGTCCGCGGCGAGCGAGAGCTCCTCGACGACGAAGGCCGCGCCGATGCGCGGGACCATCACGCGGAAGCCGCCGCCCTCCTGCTTGCACCAGGCGTAGGAGAGGACCAGCGGGATCTCGCGCTTTCCGATGACGGCGCGCTTCTTCACCCACGAGAGCGGGTGGATGTCGACGCTCACCTTCTGCGTCGAGAAGGGCTCGGTCCAGAGGTACCGCGCGAGCGGCTCGCTCTCCTCGATGCGGATCTGCTCTAGCTTCGCCTCGAGCTCCGCGTAGACGTCCTCGTCGGTGAGACCGAACGCGCTCGGGGGCGGGGCGTCGAAGAAGCTCTCCCAGCTCCGCACGAGCGTGCCCGTGCGCCGGCCGCCCTCGTGCACGACGAAGTACACCCGGAGCGACGCCTTGCTCACGTCGCGCTCCCTTCTCCGGAGCGCGACGCGCGGAGCAGGAGCAGCGGCAGGAGCGCCTCCCGGATCTCCCGGACGCGCTGCGTGCCGACGTACCCGGTCGTGTAGTCGTCGATCTCCATCTCGACCGGGGGAGCGCTCTGGTCCGGCGGGTCGAAGCGGATGGTTCGTACGATCGGGAGGAGCGGGGGAGGGCGCTCTCCGCGCGTTCGCGCCGCCGCCCAGTCCTCCGCCGGACCGCGCGCCGCCGTGCGCGCTCGCGCGGGGAGGACCTCGACGCGCACGAGCTCGGGCGCGCTCGCGAGCGTGTGCCAGACGTGCATTCCGTGCTCCCCGGCGAAGTAGTCCCGGACACCGAGGCCGACGATCTTCATCACGAGGACCGACGGGAAGGTCGCGAGCGCCTCTCCGATCGCGGCGCGACCGAACGCCGTGCGCGGAGCGCTGGTCTCGCCGCGAGGCACCCACGCGATCTCGTCAACCTCGCCCCGCGCGGCCGCATAGGTCATCGCGAGCCAGGCGAGGAGCATCGACTCGTCCTCGCTCGGGACGAAGCGAAGCAGCACCGCGTGCTCCTCGGGCTCGTTCGCACGCGCGACGGCGCGCGCGAGGAGCTGCGTCTCCGCGAGCGCCGCGAGCACGACCCATCGCGCACCGCGTCCGAGCATCGACCGGCCGCGATCGCGGCCCTCGCGGTCGAGCGCGCGCTCGAGCGCCTCGCCGTGGGCGTCCCGGGAGCGGGCGAGCACGTCGTCGAGGCGCGCGCGGAGGTTCGCGATGGTCACCCGGACCCACTCGAGGTTGTAGAGCGGCTCGCCGTGCTCGGTGCGGCCCGCGTTGTGCTCCGACAGGAGCCGACGGAGCTCCGCCGAGACGACCTCGAGCGCGTCGCTCGTCGCGAGCTCTGCGAGCGTGGCGAGGGCGGCGGGCACCTCCTCCAGCAGGCGCTCGAGCGGCGCCGTCCAGAGCGTCTCGAGCGCGTAGCGGGACGCGACGGGCTCCGCCTCCACGAGCGGCTCGGCGTCCACGACGAGCTCCCCGTCACGGCGATCGATCGACATCACCTGCAGCGCCGCCGCAGGGTTTCGGGCGATCGCCTCGGCGAGGTGCGTGCAGACGCGGTCCTCGAGGAAGCGCTTCAGCGACCGCGCGCCGTCCTCGGCGCGGAGGGCGTCCTTCGCGATCGACTCGATCGTCTTCTCCGAGGCGCGGACGAAGATGTTGCGGTCGGCGAACCCCTGCCGCCCGAACATCTTGCCGAGCTCCTTCTTCGTCACGGAGATCGCGACGTCGAGCGTGAGGGGTGAGAACGGCACGATCGCGTCGATGCGGTTCCAGAGCTCGGGCGGGAAGAAGTCCCGGACGGCACGCGCGACGTCCTGCATGATCGCCGCCGGCGCCTCGTCGAAGCCGAGCGGAGGTCGGGAGCGCGCCCCGAGGTTCGACGTCATCACGAAGACCGCGCGCTGGAAGCTCGCCGTGCGGCCCGACGCGTCCGTGAGCCGCCCGTCGTCGAACAGCTGGAGGAGGAGGTTCAGGACCGAGGGGTGGGCCTTCTCGATCTCGTCGAGGAGCACGACGCTGAACGGCTGCGCGAGGCCGGCCTTCGTGAGCATGCCCTCCGGCGCGTAGACGTCCCCGATGAGCCGGGCGACCGCGTCCGGCGTCGCGAGCTCGCTCATGTCGAAGCGGACGAGGCGCTTCGGCGATCCGTAGAGGTACCCGGCGAGCGCCTTCGCGAGCTCGGTCTTGCCGGTGCCCGTCGGCCCCGTGAAGAGGTAGACGCCATAGGGCCGTTTCGGATCACATACGCCCGCCTTGATGCGGACGACGAGGTCCGCCATCTCCCGGACGGCCTCGGGCTGGCCCATGACGGATCGGCCGAGCTCGACGGCGACCTTCTCGACGGGGAGCTCCGCGTCCCCGGCGAGGAGGACGGTGGGGAGCCCCGTGTCCTTCGCCACGTGCCGCACGACCTCGAGCGGCTCGATCTCCGACTCGCTGCCCTTCGTCGACCGGCCGGTGGCGAGCCGCTCGAGGAGGTCCACGGCGCGTCCCGGCAGCGCCCGCGCGGCGTAGACTGCCTCGCCGAGCTCGAGGACCGTCTCGAACGCGACGGGCGCGAGGGAGCGAGCGCCGCCGCCCTCGAGCTCTCGCGCGCGCGTGAGCATCATCCGGAACGACTCGGCGCGGCTCGCGGGCGACACGTGGAGCTTCGTGAAGAGCGACGCGAACGCGGGCGCGTCGTCCTCGAGGCGACGAAGCTGCGCTTCCGTGCATTCGGCGGCGATGGTGAGCTCGCCTCGGGCGAGCGGCCCGCGGAAGAAGTCCGCGAGCGCGCGCTCGCTGTCGCGCGCCTGTCCGATTCGCCCGAAGAGGAAGACGTCCGGGATCGTCAGGACGACGTCGTTCTCCCGCACGTCCTCGAGGAGTTGCACGCAGCGCTGCTCCCACTCGCCGACGTGCGACATCCCGGCGATGATGCGCTTGCCGGAGACCTCCCAGACGTGGGTGACCTTGTCGAGGTTCCGGTGCACGCGGTAGCCGTCACTCTCCAGCATGTCCGCGAAGAGGCGGCGGAGGAGGGTCGACTTGCCCGCGCCGGACGGCCCGACGAGCAGGACGGAGCGCTTCGGCTTCGCGCCGAGGAGCACCTGGAGCTGCTCGCGCCAGGGGGAGCGCGGGAGGCCGAGACCGGACGGGGCGCTGCTCGCCTTCACCGTGAGATCGGTCCCGAGGTCGCGGAGCACGCGCATCCCGCCGCCGCGCTTCTTCTTCTGGTGGCCGAGCGGGTCGGCGTCGAGGTCGTCGAACGGGCCCTTCTTCGCCTTCAGCTCGCCGAGGAGCGTCTTCGGCTTCGCGACGAAGGCCAGCATGCGGAGCGTGTCCGTGCCGTTCGACTTCAGCCGCTCGAGCTCGTCGTCTTCGACCGTGGCCCAAGCCTTCGCGAAGACGGCGCTGGCGCGCTCGGGCACGTCCTCGGCGGTAGGGGAGGGGAACCAGTCCTCCGGACGCGCCGGGTGGTAGCAGGCGAAGAAGAGGCGCCCGCCACCGGCGTCCCGCGGCTCGACCACGAGGGGAAAGAGGCCGGAGACCTTGCGCCGCGTCGCGTCCTTCAACGTGAGCTCGAGGCGCACGCGATCGAGGCGTGTGCCGCGCTTGAGCGCGAAGCGGCCGAGCCCGGCGACGGCCTCGTTCTCGACGAGCTTCCGCAGATCCTCGCGGAGGAGCTCCTCGGCGCGATGCTTCGTCCCGGCCCTTCGGGACGCGGTGAGGCCGTCGAGCCCGACGACCGACACCTCGATGCCGCCCGCCACCTTCTTCGTGTAGACGGGCACCGTGAAGGACGCCCGGCTCACCCCATCCCCTCCACGGCGTCCTTCGCCTCCTTCAATCCGAGGCCCGTGAGCTCGCGATAGAGCTTGATCGCGCCGATCTTGTTCCCCTTCCGGAGCTCGGAGCGGACCTCGGGGAAGGTCTCGTCGAGGAGCGGCTGGAGGAGGAGCTCGCCGAAGGCCTCGGGATCTTCGTCCCGGAGGAGGAGATGCGCCAGCGCGATCTCGGCATGACGCTCCCAGTAGGCCGCGTACGGGAGATTGACGTGACTCTCGCGCGAGCGCACGCGCACGATCGTGCCGTGTGCCCAGCACTCCCGGGCTGCCTTCGCCTTCGCCCGCGTCTCGGCGACCTCGGGGTTGGGCGGATCGATCCCGCCGCCCCGGCCGGCCGGCTTCCACTCCGACTCCGCGAGCTGCGCGCGGAGCGCGACGAGCTGGATCCCGAGGAGCGCCGTCTTGCCGGACGGATGGAGCCCGTGGAGCGCCGTGACGCCGACCTCGAGGCCGGGCCAGATCGCCGCGCCTTCGCCGTCGATCCGGAGGAGCACGTGCCGGAAGCTGCGCCCTTCGGCCACCACCGCCTCGCTCGCCCACGCCGGCGTCCGCGGCGGACCCCACCTGCGCTCGGCGGGCCACGTCGAGCCGGGATCACGCGCGCCGCCGTCGACGTGGACCTCGACGCTCCAGCGTGCTCGCGACGCATGGGCGAGGAACGGCGGGAGCCACACGTCGAGCGCGCGCTCGCCGTCGAGCTCCGAGAGCATGAACGTCGCCGCGTTTCGGCGCACCTCGCCGGCGACGAGCGCCTGGACGAGCCGTCCCTCGAACGTGCGGCGCGCGAGATCGATCTCCGCGAGGAGAGGCGCGAGGTCGCTGCCCGCGAGGTACCCGTCGAGGGCGAGCTCCTCGAAGCCGCACGCGTCGCCGAACGCGGCGTCGAGCGGATCGAGGATCCCGGCGAGGCGCGCGTGGTCTCCTTGCATCTGGCCGAGCACCCGCCCCTCGACCTGCTCCTCGTTCTTCTTCCTCTTGCGGTCCTGGCCGTACCCGAGCTGGGTGACGAGGTTGTCTCTCTGGTCTCTCTGCTCGGTGACGGCGTCCATCGCGAGCTGCTTCTGCATCCGGCGACGGATCCGCATGATCCGCGCGAGCTGGTCGCTCGCGAACGCGCTCCGCCGGTCCTTCCGGCGCTCGACGGAGAAGGTGAGCGCCGGCTCCGCCTCGACGCGGATGCGGCACCCCTCGAGCCCCCCCTTCGCCTCCGCGACGAGCCGCGCGATGGGCGTCCCGAGCGTACGCTCGATGTATCTCCGGAGAGCGCGCGCTCCGTACGTGTCGCTGATGCCGTCGGCTGCGAGGCGCGCGAGCGCCGCGTCGCTGACGACGACCTCGATCCCGCGCTCGACGATCCCTGCGCGCGCCGTGAGGCGCCTCGTCACGATCTTCGCCACCGCGAGGGCCTCGTCCGGCGTGAGCGGACGGAAGCTCACGATGCGGTCGATGCGATTCACCATCTCGGGCCGGAACGTCTCGCGGACGGCCTTGAGGTAGTGCCGCTCGTCGTCGGCCGCGCCCTTGTCGTAGCCGACGCTCGCGCGGCGGTGCGACGCCCCGAGGTTCGACGTCATGACGAGGAGCGTGTTGTGGAAGAACGCGGTCCGCCCGCGCCCGTCGGTAAGGCGCCCCTCGCCCGCGACCTGGAGGAGCAGATCGAAGACCGCCGGGTGCGCCTTCTCGATCTCGTCGAGGAGGACGACCGAGAAGGGCTGCTCGCGCACCCGCCGCGTGAGGAGCCCCTCGCCGCCGCCCTGGCCCCGGAACAGGCGGTCGCTCGCCCAGGGGTCGGCGTACTCGCTCATGTCGAAGCGCACGAGCCGCTCCTCGTCGCCGAAGAGGAGCTCGGCGAGGGCGCGCGCGAGCTCCGTCTTGCCGACGCCGGTGGGGCCCACGAAGAGGAGCGTCGCGAGCGGCTTGTCGCCCGGCGCGAGGCCCGCCTTCACGACCGCGACGAGCTCGGCGACGCGCCGCACGGCGTGCTCCTGTCCGACGACACGCTTGGCGAGGGAGGCCTCGACGTCGGCGACGCGGAGCGCCTCGCTGTCCCGGAGGAGGAACGAGGGCACGCCCGTCTTCACGCTGAACGTCCGGACGACCTCCTCGGGGCCGAGCACGGCCGATCGCGCCTCGGTGCCGAGCCGGAGCTCCTCCGCCGCGATCATCTCCTCCGCGAGGAGCACCGCCTTGCCGGGGAAGGACGTGTAGGGGAGGAAGCGGGACGCGAGCTCGACGAGCGTGCCGATCGCGCTCGGCGCGATCCGCGGCCGCCCGGGCGATCGCTTCTCGGCGTGGAGGCGGAGGGCCTCGAGCACCGCCGTCGCGGTCCGGGCGTCGCCGGGCTCGAGCCGGACGCGTCCGAAGCACGAGAAGAAGCCGCCGTCTCGAGGCTCGAGGCGCTCGAGCACGTCCTCGCGCACCTCGCCGACGACGCGCACCTGGCCGTCGTCGAGCCAGCGACGCATCGCGCTCGGGATGTCGACGTAGCCGCCGGGGCGATCGGAGAAGAGGTCGGCGAGATCGTCGAACCACAGGATCGCGTCGACGAGGCTCGCCGCCTCCATCACGCGCCGCACGCGCTCCTGCCACTGTCCGAAGCCGCTCATGCCGGCGACGAGACGCGCGCCGGAGGTGACGAACACGGGCCGCGCGCGGTTCGCCTCCGACTCGCGCTCGAGCCACGCGCGCAGGAGGCCGGATTTTCCGACCCGCGCAGGGCCGACGACGAGGACGGAGGAGCGCGCCGTGCCCCCGAGCACCGCGCCGAGCGACGCCAGCTCGTCCTCGCGCAGCGGAAAAGGGGAGGGCGGGCTCGAGGGGACGAAGCGATCGGCGACCGACGCGAGGATCTCCATCGCGTTCTTCTTCGCCTCGAGCTCCGCGAGGCGCTTTCGCGCGTTGCCGACGCGGGCGAGCGTGGCGGCGTCGGCTCCGCGCGTGATCTCCACGGTGACGCCGAGGAGCCGCTCGTCGCGTGCCGGGAGGAGGGAGAGATACGCCGAGGCGTCGAGCGCGCGCGCGGCCGCCACCCGCTTCACCTCGGACGCGATCGCCTCGTGGAGCTCTTCGCCGTCCGGGACGAAGAACGTGTGGAAGAGCGGGAGGACGTGCACCCAGACGTCTTCCTTCTCCCCCTCCCGGACGGGGGTGGGGAGGACGAGGCTCGGGATCCGGATCGGGACCGTCATCACGGCGCGCCGCGGGAGATCGTCCTTCGGGATCACGACGTCGGTCGTGACGAGGCGCGAGCCCTCCGGGAGCGCGAACCTCGTGACCACGTCGGGCGCGGCGCGCGCGAGGTGCTCCTGGAGGAACATCCGGGCCTCGAGGATGGCGTCCTCCTCGTCGCCGAAGCTCGCGCGCGACGGATCCCCGGCGAGCGCGACGAGGCTGTCGCCCGTGGTGAGCTCGCGGACGACGAGGAAGGTGGGGACCGAGACGAGCGGCACGACGCCGCTAGGTTACCCCGAGCAGCTTGTTCATCGACGCCTCGTCGGCCGGCGTGAACGGGTACAGGTCGAAGTCGGTCGAGGCCACCCACTTGAACGCGTTGACCGCGAGGGCTGCGAGCGCGCCTTCGCCCCCGGGGAGGGCGCACTCGTAGAGGAAGAGGTCGACGACGTAGTGCTCGTACGGATGGCTCACGAACGAGATGAGCTTCCCGACGTCGACGTCCACGCCGAGGCGATGGGTCATCTCCCGCTTCAACGCGTGCTGATCGCTCTCGCCGTCCTCGACCTTGCCGCCGGGGAACTCCCACATCATGGGGAGGACCGCCGACGCCCGTCGCTGCGTGATGAGGTACTTCCCGTCCCGCTCGACGACCGCCGCGACGACGCGGATCGTCCTCGGCCCCGGAGGGGGCGCAGGGCCCCCCGCCGCGGCCCCCATCAGAGAGCCACGCGGAAGAGCTGCTGCCCCATGAGCAGCACGTCGCCGTTCTTGATCTCCGTCTCCTCGTGGAGCCTGAGGAACGACCCGTTCGAGCTGCCGAGATCGGTGAGCAGCAAGCGACCGCTGTCCCACGTCAGGCGGCAGTGGAGCCCGGACACGTAGCCGTCCTCGGGGAAGAGCACGTCGCCGCGCTCGCGGCCGAGGTGGACGCCCGTCTCCGGGATCGGGAACGCGTTGCCGGTCACGTCGCGGCCGATGACGAGCGCGATACGCCCGACGTAGCCCTTCGCCGGGGAGCCGAGGCGCTCGACGCCGTCCGGCGAGGGCGGCTCGGGCGCGAGCGGCTCGTACTTGATGATCTCCTGGCCGATGCGGAACATGTCGTTCGGCCGGAGCTCGACGGGGACGTCGCGAACGAGCTTCTTGTAGACGCCGTTCAAGGACGCTTCGTCCTTCACGCTGAGGCGCGTACCCGTCTGCTTGAAGGTCGCGTGGCGTGGCGAGAGGTAGCTGTCGCCCGCGAAGATCGCGCCGGTCTCACGACCGACGGTGATGTTCGCCTGCGGGAGCGTGTACGTGCCGGCCTCGCTGCCGTCGGCGCGCAGCGCGGTGAGGACGACGGATCCCGTCGTCGGACCGCCCGACGCCTGGGGCGCGACCTTGGGCGCGGCGGCGGGCGTGAGACGGAAGCCGCACGAGCCGCAGAACAGGTTCGCCGGCGCGTTCATGTGGCCGCACTGAGGACACGGCGCGGCGGCCCCTGCCGGCGCAGACGACGGCGCCGCGGGCGGGGCCGACACCGGCGGCATCGGCGGCGCGGGCGGG